>NZ_JADGHT010000315.1 GCF_019683755.1 Thermogemmatispora sp.
GCCAAGTGTAGAGAGGTTCGAGAGCTATGGAGCGCAAAACAACTCAGGCCGGGTCGGGGGTACAGAGCTGGCCACGGCTGCTGAGACCCCTGCTCAGCCTGCCCATCTTCTATAAAGTTCTGATTGCTAATAGCTTAATCATCTTTGTTGGTGCCACCGGCGGTACCTGGCTGGCCTCCCACTTGAATGATAGCCGGCAAGGGCTGGCAACTCCCACCTCGCTGATCATTTTTATCACGGTGGGTTGGCTGGTGAGTGTAGCCCTGAATTTCCTGCTGCTGCAGATTGCTTTTCGGCCTCTCATGGATCTCGGTAAGGTCATGAGCCGAGTCCAGAAGGGTGAGCGTTCTCTACGCGCGCCTCTGACCGGGCTTGATCCCCAAGCTGACCAGCTCGCCGCTACCTTCAATGTGATGCTTGAGGCTATTGACGAGGCTTCGCGCCTGCGTTCAACCCAGATTATCAACGCCCAGGAGCAGGAGCGCAAGCGCATTGCTCGCGAGTTGCATGATGAAACCAGCCAGATGCTCACCTCGTTGCTGATCAGCTTGGCGATCCTCGAGAAGTCGGTGACCAGCCCCGAGGCCCGTGAGCGCATTGCCGATACGCGCAATCTGGCTCATCAAACGTTGCGCGCTATCCGTAATCTGAGTATTGATTTACGCCCCAGCGCCCTGGACGACCTGGGATTGCTGCCAGCGCTACGTTGGTATATTAAAGAATATCAACAGAAGTGCTCGATCGAGGTAGAGTTCTCAGCCACAGGTTTTAAGGGTCGGCTACCCGCCGAGATGGAGACGGTGCTCTACCGCATTGTACAGGAGGCGCTGACCAATACCGCCCGTCATGCCAATGCGACGAAGGTCTCCATTGTCTTGCGAGAGGAGGAAGGAGCTGTCTACGCCACGATCAGCGATAATGGCTGCGGTTTCGATGTCGAGGCCCTTATGAAGACGCCGGGCCAGGAGCGTGGCCTGGGTCTGGCTGGCATGCAGGAACGGGCCGTTCTGCTTGATGGCACCCTGGAAATCAAGTCGCGCCCTGGCGAGGGAACCACGATTGAGGTGCGCCTGCCCTTGCGCCAGAGCGATGCTGAGTCCGCCACATACAGAGAGTTGACGCCTTCGGAGAAGCAACCGCGTGGAGGTCCGGTGAAGGTATGACTACGACAACAAAAGCCTCACAAAAGATTCGTATTCTCCTGGCCGATGACCACACGATTCTGCGCGCCGGCCTGAAGATGATGCTTAACGCTCAGCCCGACATGGAAGTGGTTGGCGAAGCGCAGGATGGCCGCCAGGCCCTCCAGGAAGCGCTTCGCCTCCAGCCTGATATCGTGCTGATGGATATCACCATGCCTGATATGAGCGGAATCGAGGCCACGCGGCAAATCAAAAAGCAGGTCCCCGAGACCAAGGTCCTCATTCTAACAATGCACGAGAACGATGAGTATATCTTTCAGGCCCTGCGTGCAGGGGCCTCTGGCTACATGCTCAAGGAGGCCGCCGATACTGACCTGATCTCTGCACTGCATGTTATTCAGAATGGCCAGGTCTATCTTTCGCCGGTGGCCCAATCGGTCATGGTGGGCGACTATCTTCAGCGTGTGCGCGCCGGTGAGGAGAAGGATAGCTATGAGAGTCTCACTGAGCGAGAGCGGGAGATTCTGAAGCTGGTGGCTGAGGGCTATACCAATACTAAGATCGCCGAACGCCTGGTCATTAGCCCCAAGACCGTCGACACACACCGCACCCACATTATGGACAAATTGAATCTACATAGCCGCGCCGAGCTGGTCAAGTATGCAATGCGGCGCGGCTTGCTGGAAGACTAGCTGTGCGGCGTGTCAATCCCGCCTGCCCAGCGCGCTCTGCCGGCTTGACTTCCGCGTGAGCCTCTCTTCGCGGGCAGCGGCGAGGATGAGACAGAAGCCACGACATTATACCTCATCCTCATCGCTGAGGTCGGCTCCTCGCTCACCCTCCCCGGCGAAATACTCATCGCTGTAGAAGCCGACATCCCTGCCGACGTAGACGCTCACCAGAAAGTCGTCGCGCGGCATGTCTGCTGAAAGGACCAGGTCTTCGTCAATTTGCTCGATCAGTTTGGTCAGCTCAGCCTCCTCCAGCTCGCGTTCCAGGATCAGGGTACCGTGCACCGCCGTGGTTGTGAAATGGATGTCAATGGTACCAAGGCGCGTGCTGTTCTGCAGGCTATTACCCTGCATAATGTAATAGCCTTCTGAGTAGGGTGTGCGGAAGTGTCGTTCGAAGCGAATGTCTTCCATAAGCCTGCCAGGTCTGCGCGGCGGCTGGGCTCTACCGCCACGCCCTCCTTTCTGATCACCAGATCTACGCCACACTGTCCGTCGATCGTGAAGCATGGGGAGCTATCAGCTATCCCATCTCTCGATGCAGGGCATACTCCCGGGGGGGGAATAGGCCTGCACCGGATATCGCGCACATTATAACATAGTTCCGTCGCGATAGGGGATAGACAGATCACTTCTTCCACGAGAAGCCAGCCTCCCCAGTTTCGCCGGTCTCGCCCGTCTACGCTTAGCTCAGAAAGCGGAAGGAAGCTCGCACCGGCCCAAAGACCTGCTTCTCTTCATCTGTGTAGATCTTTTGATACGCAAGCTGCATAAATGTGTAGAGATGGCCTGCATGAGTTGTAGCCAGCAGGGTTTCTGTATAACTGGCACCCGCGATCGTCACTGTTCCCCGTAGCTGCTGCCAGCTTGCCCCCCCGAAGGTGAGAGGGGTTCCCGGCTTGGCGTTTGTCAGACCTACCTGGCCGGCCTCCTTCTGGAGATAATGGCTTAGATCTTGCTCCTCTGCCGGCGCTACCACAATGACCAACTGTCCAGTGTGCGTGCTATCGCTAAAGGCCACCTTCCCTTTCTGATAATCCACCTGATAGCTCCACCCTTGCGGGTAGGAGAGTGCTATTCCGAGACGCTGATCGCTAAACGGACGGAGAGGCTGAGTAATGAGCGGGACCGCAAAAGGCTGGTAAACGACTACCCAGGCGGTCAGACCGCCGCTGATGAGTAGCAAAGCCAGGACCAAAGCCACGACGGCCAGCGGTCGCCTGCGCCGCCGTGGAGTGCCTGAAGCATCCTCGAGAGGAGTTGAACGGGGTGTAGCTGACGCAGCGAGCTTCTCCACTTGGGGCAGGGCCGCCGTCTCCTCGGCCTCCCACTGACGAAGAGAGGAAACGGCCCTCTGCGGTGTTCGCTCTGCCTCGCCAGCACTCCAGCCTGGAGCCTCCAGCGTTTTGAAGGACGGCGCGCCCGCCCCGACCCCTGTGGCTGACCCAGTAAAGAGAGGGGTCTCGCGTATTCCAGATAAGGAGGAAGACGACCAGCCCGAAGGTGTGATAGGGGAAGCTGGGAGAGGTGTAACAGGCTGAGCACGCCGCAAGCCAGCATCCACCGCCGAGGCCGACGAGGCCGCGGCAGGCGTTTGAGCCGCGAGCCGCATAGTATCCAGTTCCTCAATGCCACTGGAGCCAGCCAGAGCATTTTTCTGCTCAGCTTCAGTCATCCCCGCCTCTTTGCCTAGGCCACGTCTCTGCCACTGGGGAGGACGCGGCGTCGAGGCTCGCTCGATAACCAGTCCTGGCCCAGGGCTGGCCTTGAGCGGCATAGTGGGAAGATCGTCGACAGCCTGCTGATGCTGATCATACTGCTGACCAGTGCCTGGGTTCTCTGTGGCCATCTGCGCCGCAGGCCTCGGCTCGGCTTCGCGCTCCAAGACAAGCCCCTGCCCAGATTCGCTTTTGTACGGGGAAGAAGCCAAGATCTGCTCAGCCCGGGGTCGCCCTTCCGGCAGAGCAGCCGCCCCGGGCAGTTGCTGCGTCTCAGCCTCACTGGTGACCTCTGGCTGAGGCATAATCAAGGTCTCATTCTCTTCCCAAACGCGCACATGCAACTCACGGGGGGAGAGCACACGGGCAGAGCGCGTCCCCCCTTCTGAAGAAGCCATTGAGCCAGCCTCTTCACCTTGAGCTGACTCGGAACGCGTCGCAGGTACCGCCGAGGTCGGAGCATCCGCCAGCCAGGCCCGACGCCAAGCCTCCGCTACCGCTGCAGTCTCTGACTGGCTCTCTAGAGCACTTGACTCCTGTTCTTCTGAGCGAGAGTCGGCTTGAGGCAGAGAAAGCGAGGGCTGAGCTTCATTTGAGTCTGAGGCATCGGCCTGAAAAGCACTCGCCGTTTCCCGAGGCAGGTCGGGAAAGCGCTCAAGCGAGTCACGCCGTGGTGCCCTCCAGCGGCGATTGGCCACCTCGCGATCCAACTGATCCAGCCAGGGCGGCGGCACATTGCCAGGAGCTGGCACCTTGCTGCCTGGCTCCTGGGCTGGCAGGGAACCCTCTGAGGGCAACCCCCCGCTAGCAGCAGTGGAAGGAGCAGAGTGCTTTGTTGGAGGCAGAAACCTCCCACAATTATTGCAGAAGCGTGCATTTTCTCTGGGCAAAGCTTTGCCACAATGCGGACAGAAAACGGCCACGAACTCCCTCCTGCATATGCTCGCTCCGGCGCGTAATCACGACCTGCCTGAGTTGGCGAGTCTGACAGCACTTGATGGTACCTACGGTACCCCACCGGCTCCGTTTCGTCAAGCGCGATAGCCCAAAAGGAGCGTTATTTCAGGGTCAAGACAGCCTCGCGCTCAGCAGGACTGGCCAGCACCTGCTGATTTCTGATCAGCTCGACAAGCTTTTTGCGTCCTTTGGGACTGCCTATCATCACCGCCCCAACGAGCTTGTTGTCACGCAAAAACAGCTTGCGGTAGTTCTCATGGCCCTTTTCGCCCGGCTCACGCAGCGAGACACTTTCTAGCTCGGGATTGTTTGACTCAGCGGTGCCAATAACAGCAATATTGACGTCAAAGAGCGGGCTAGTATAGGTGGGAACATCAACATATGGCTCATGGCCACCCGCCATGTTGATGCCAGCAATGCGACCATGCGCCAAGGCATTATCCCAGGTCCCCATCGTATGGTGACGGCCAATCGTCGGATCATAAAACTCGGCAACGTCGCCGGCAGCATAAACGTGCGGCACATTCGTCTCCAGGTACTCGTTCACTACCACCCCTGTGCGTACCTCAACAGGCGTGCCTTTGAGGAAAGAGGTGTTAAGGGTAATGCCAAGCCCCACCCCAATGATGTCTGCCTGGATCTCACGCCCCTGTTTCGTCTTGACATAGGCCGGCACGCCATCCCGCGCGACCACCTCACTAATCTCGTCACCGTGAATGACATTGACACCAAAACGCCGGGCGATGGCGTCAACAATCTCCCCCCCCTCGGGATCAAGGCAGTTGCGTAGCCAGTACGGCCCACGCATGAGCCAGGTTGTCTCCAGCTTGCGCATGGCAAAGCCGTCACATAGCTCGTAGGAGATGAAACTGCCACCGTAGGCCAGAGCCGTGCGCGATTCGAGAATGCGCGCTATAATAGTCCTGTCTCGTATACACCTCTCCGCGCCCCCGCGACACACGCTAATGTG
>NZ_JADGHT010000023.1 GCF_019683755.1 Thermogemmatispora sp.
GTCCTGCTCTCTGGCTCCCGAGAGCAGGACCCGCCTCGTCGTCGTAGCTGGTCAGAAAGATGACTCTACTGGAGAGTCAGGGGGGAAGGCTGAGAGTGGGAGCAGGAGGACGAAGCCCTGAGCGATCATAGCCGCCGTCAGGAAGTAGAAGAGGGCTTCCTCCAGGGGAACATTGCCGATGGTGAAGCCCAGGATGAGCGCGGGCTGAAAGAACCAGAGATGTTGCGCGATGGCCAGGCTATCGGCCAGGGTTAAGTAGCTGCCGACCAGCAGCACGGCCCAGGGCCAGCGACGGCGCCAGGCCCAGAGCTTGCGCCAGCCAATGAGCCATTGCAGGCCCAGAATGGGCACGGCCCAGGCCAGCAGGAAGAGCAGATAGGTCATGTGGGCCATGCGCGCTCAGACCCCCCTCTTGTTAGCTGGCTTCTCTTTCTCTAGAAGCCTGCGCCCGCCATCAGAACCAGGCTGAGCGGGCAAGAGCGCGAGGAGCAAGAGCGTGGTCAGCAGAGTTTCTAATAGGGCGAAAAGATACTCTTCAAGCGGAATAAGCCAGAGGCGTAGACCCCAGGTCTGAGCGGAAGACCAGTTCCAGATACCGCGAGCGACGGCGGCATGATCCCAGGGGGCCATAGCAAGCAGGACGATGCCGCCGAGCAGCGCTGTGACCAGCCAGTAACGTCGACAGAGCAGTCGTCGACGCAACAGAAGCGCCAGTAAGGCGCAGGGTGCAAGCAAGAACAGAGCCAGAAAACTTGCATAGGTCATCGGAGATTTCTCCTGGTGATGCTGCCCGAGTAGATAGCTCGCCTGAGCGAGAGGGAGAGAGCATAAAAAAAGCCTCTCTTCTGAGAAAGACGCGGACCACTGTGGTTTCTGGCCCTGGCTGGTTCACGACTGAGATGGCTGGCAGTGGGCTAGCTGCGGGGGCGAGCCTTGTGTGCGAGGTGGGCGGTGCGGCTGTCGTGAACACCTTTGTCTGGGCTAGCTGCTGCGCAGGGCGCGAGCGCGGCAGGCGCCGCGCGCCTCTAGACGCCTGCCGTCGTCAGAGGGCGCAGCGCCTTCCTCCTCACGCAGCGGGGGGTAGGGGCAAAGCAGGCATCACCAGGCTGAGGCCGGGTTACACCTCAGCACGGTGCTGCGCACGACCCCGCTGCGTCAAGAGGCGCCCGCGTGCCACACCACGCTACCAGTGCAGACCGGGAGGTAACCGCCGAAACGCCCCGCTATCAGGCTTACGGTCCCAGCATAACCAGGCGCTCTACCGTCATCTCGCGGATAGCGTAAGCCGGCCCCTCCTTGCCGAAGCCGCTATCTTTCATACCACCGTAGGGCATACCATCGGCGCGTGTGCTGGAAGTGCCATTGATAATCACGCCGCCCACTTCCAGACGCCGGGCCAGCTCTAGCGCCGTCGCCAGCGACGAAGTATAGACGCCGGCCTGCAGGCCGTAGCGGCTGGCGTTTGCCGCCTCAATCGCTTCCTCCAGGCGCTCGAAGCGGACCAGACTCACCACCGGGGCGAAAATCTCCTCGCGCATGATGCGCATCGGCGGCGCAACCTCATGCAGTAGGGTTGGCTGAAAGAGCGTGCCCTCACAGGAGCCGCCGACTAGCACGCACGCCCCTGACTGTAGTGCCTCCTCCACCAGTGAGCAGGCCCGTGTTGCCGCGCTCTGGCTAATCAGCGGTCCGACGTCCGTCGCTGGATCGGCAGGGTTGCCGCTCTTCAGGGCGGCCACGCGCTCACTCAGGAGCGCCACAAACTCGCGCTCGACTGAGGCATGGACAAAGAGCGACTGCACCGAAGTGCAAACCTGGCCAGCTTTGCGATAGCCGGCATGGGCCACATCGCGAGCGGCGCGCTCCAGATCGGCGTCGGCACAGATGATGGTGGCTGAGACGCTGCCCAGTTCCAGCGAGACCGGGCGGAGGCCTGTCTCACGCTTGACGATCGCCCCCACCTCGGTCGAGCCGGTGAAGGTCGTGAAACCAATGCGCGGGTCGCGCAGGAGCCGCAGGCCGACCTCGGAGCCGGCGCCATAGAGCACCTGCAAGCGGCCCTCTGGTAGCCCGGCTTCGTAGAGGATCTGAGCCAGGAGTGAGGCCGTCAGCGGCGTCAGCTCCGCCGGCTTGAGAAGGACGGCATTGCCGGCGGCCAGGGCCGGCCCGATTTTATGGCAGACAGTATTGAGCGGCGCATTGAAGGGCGTGATTGCCAGGACAAGGCCTACTGGCACGCGAATCGTGAAAGCGAGACGCTGCTCAAAGCCGGGACTGGCATCCAGGGGAACCACCTCACCGCCTAGACGCAAGGCCTCTTGCGCGCAGAGTGTCAGCGTCACCACGGCGCGGGCAAATTCTTGCTCCACATCCTTGCGCGAGAAGCCCGTTTCGCGGCGCATGGTATCCAGCACAGTGCTCCGGCGCTCCTCGAGCAGCGCCACTGCCCGCTGCAATACTGCCGCCCGCTCGCGGGCTGGCCAGGGGCGTCGGCTGGCCTGCTCCGCTGCCTGCAGCGCCTGCTCAATCTCGCGCTCGCCAGCTCGCGGTAGCTCGCCGATGATCTCGCCACTCCACTTGTCGCGCACAATGACCGCCTTGGCGGCAGCCGATGACTGATTCATCGTGCTCATCCTTTCCTTTAAGACAATCTCTTCTCTGCTGGTGTGATCAGGCTGGCTGGTCCTGGTCAAGTCCGGTCCGGTCAGCGCTGCCCCGCTCGCTTGCGTGGCCGGGCCAGGTGGTCACCAGCTTCCCTCTCCGGGCTAAGATAGGAGCAGCAGAGAGGGGAGCCGGCGAGCCAGTGGCTAGCTGGCCTTATCAAGGGCGCGTCTCTCGCGAGACCACTGCCCGGCGGCCCGCCCGGCGCGGCGTCCGAAGACCGAGCCAGCCATCAAACCGGACCCACCTGGATAATTGTGATAGAAGAGGCCTCCCACCAGCTCACCGGCAGCATAGAGACCAGGAATCGGCAGATTGAGCCGGTCCAGCACACGCCCATCGGCATCGATACGCAGCCCACCGAAGGTAAAGGTGATGCCACAGGTAACGGCAAAGGCGTAGTAGGGCGGCGTATCCAGGGGCTGGGCCCAGTTGGATTTTTTGGGCGTAATGCCGACCGTGCACTTGCCGTCTTTGATGGCTGGATTAAACTTCACATCGCGCACCACGGCGGCATTAAAGGCTGCTACTGTCTCCTCCAGACCGTCGGGATCGATGCCGGCCTTCTGTGCCAGCTCACGGATCGTCAAGGCCTCGAAGCGCGAGACGCCAGGCGCAGTGTACTCATCCTTGCGCAGCAGCGGCTCAGTTTTGGCATCGAAGAGCTGGAAGGCGATGCCATCGGGTTGCTTCATGATCTCGGCGCCGTAGCGGGCATAAGTATAGTTGCGAAAATCAGCCCCTTCATCGATGAAGCGCTTCCCCTGACTATTGACCACAATGCCCAGCGGGTAAGATTGCTTGGTCAACAGGTTGGTCAGGAGGCGATCGCCATAGGGGGGGGAAGCGACATCCCAGGCTACGGAATGGCAGCCACTCCAGTGGCCGTAAGGCTGTGCTCCCAGGGCCAACGCGGCAAAGAGCACCTCACCCGTGTTGTAGGGGGTGCCGCGCACGCGAGCCAGGTCCCAGCCTGGCCCCAGATAGCACGTGCGTAGCTGCGGATTGGCCTCGAAGCCGCCCGCCGCCAAGACCACGGCGCCAGCCCGAATACGCTGTCGCTCTCTGCCTGGCGGAGCGCACAGCACGCCACACACAGCTCCCGTCGCATCGCGCTCCAGATCGATGACCGGGCTATGAAAGCGCACTTCGATGCCGCTAGCCCTGGCTGCCTGCAGATGCTGCTCGATCAATCCCTTGCCGCCGTTGACCGTACCCAGGGCCAGCCCGCCCCAGAAGCGGAACTCGCCGTCGACCTGGAACGACTGGCGATCGTACATCAGACGGAAGCGCAGCCCCTTCTGATGCAGCCAGCGGATCGTCTCGGCAGCCTCTCGTACCAGGATGGCCGTCAACTCGGCGTCACAGCGGCCCTTGGTCGTGCGCTGCATATCCTGCAAAAACTGCTCGGGTGTGTAGGGAGGGAGCGCGGTCCGCTGGAGAAAGGCCTCATCGCGCTCATCCAGCAGCGGCAGCAGCTCCTCCAGACTAGAGAAGGTGGTGCGGAAGGCGCCCGCTGTGAAATAGCTGTTGCCGCCAACCCAGTCGCTGCCGGCCTTTTCCAGCACCACCACCTTGTCCACCTGCTCGCGCGCTGCGTGGGCAGCACTCAGGCCGGCGTTGCCGCCGCCGACCACGATGACATCGTAGTACTCGCTCATTGGCCCTCCATTACCAGTTGTGCCATTGCGCGCCCGTCGCTGCGAATCAGTTGAGACGTCAGACGCTGGCTAATCTCCACATGCGCTGGATGCTGCATATAGCGCTCCCAGGCCTCCATGTCGTCAAGATCGGCCACCAGCGCTACTGTGTACTGCTGATCACGCGGGCTAATATTGCGCCCGGCTACCAGGCTGCGCAGACCTGGTACTTGCCCAACGAGCGAGCGCCAGGCGGCGCACAGCTCCTCTAGCTGTTCCGGCGTTGCCTCGGCGCGGGCCTTTCCAAGAAAGATGTGGCGTATCACCTTGCTGTCTCCCTCCTTTCTCCTCGTCTCCTTGGCTCACTCGTTCAACAAAGAACCTCTCGCGGCTTTGCTAGCTGGGTGAGTGCTAGGGCGCTGGCCCAGGACGGCAGAGTAGGTAAGGGGATTGGCTGCGTCGTCCGCCTAAGCTGGGCCTGCCTTGCTGATCATCAGCCAGACCAGTCGGCAGGAGTGATCAAACGGCCAAGCCCCTTCTCTCTCTCGCCCGAATTGGCGCTAGCCTGAGTTAGCTAGATGGTCAGCCAGCCGCCATCGACATAGAGGGTGATTCCCGTGATATAGGCCGACTCATCGGAGGCTAGAAAAATGGCCGCTCCTGCCAGATCGCTCGGCTGCCCAACGCGTCCCATCGGAATATGGGCCAGCGTGGCCGCCAACGACTGCGGATCATCCAGGCGATCCTTACTCAGCTCGGTGTAGATCGGGCCGGGACCAATGGCGTTGACGCGGATATTGGCCTTGACCAGCGCCAGCGCCATCGCTTTGGTCAGGGTGCGCACGCCGCCCTTGCTGGCGCAGTAGTGAACGGTCGTCGGATTGACGCTCTCGGCATTGACCGAGGCGATATTGATAATGACGCCGCCACCCTGCTCCTTCATCCGGCGCGCGAAGGCCTGACCACAGAGAAAGGTTCCCTTCAGGTTGACGTTGAGCACCCGATCCCATTCAGCTTCCGTGATCTCCAGAAAATCGTAACGCCCGATAACGCCGGCATTGTTAACCAGAATGTCGACCCGTCCGAATTCGTGCACTGTCCAGGTGGCCAGCTCATTGACCTCCGCCGCATTGGTCACATCGAGGTGCCTCCCGACAACCCGTTGACCTGTCACCTGAGCAAGCTCACTGGCAGTCTGACGGGCGGCCTCCTCCATGATGTCGGCGATCACCACGTGAGCCCCTTCACGGGCATAGGCTTCTGCAATGGCGCGTCCGTTGCCGCGTGCCGCGCCAGTAACCACGGCGATCCGATCCTTCAAGCGCTCTCCCATGATAGTAGCCAACTCCTTTCCTTCTTCTTCTTCTTCTTCTGCAAGTCAGGTCGCTTGCTCTTATGACGGTTGCTTGCTCTGCACGAGGAGGGCAGCCAGAGGCCGGCGGGCCGGGCCAGAAAGAGCCGACCCGACCGGCGCCGGTCGCTGGGCTGGTGGGCGTCAGATAGCAAGGACGAAGCGCGCATTTGGCCGCCACTAAGCGCTTGGGCTAGCGGGCGAGGTCGCGCCGCCGTCGGGGTTGTCAATCTCGCGCTCGCGTTGATCGCGGCGCTCCAGCTCGCCGGCGGGCACCGTCACCACGATGAAGAGCAGATCCTCCAGGCCCGTATTGGCCAGCGAATGAACCACTCCTGGTGGAATGAAAATGGCCATATGCGGCTCAACCACGTATTGGCGTTCGCCGAGGCGCATAAGGCCACGCCCCTTGAGGATGTAGTAGACGTGCTCAGCCTGTTCATGGACGTGGTTCTCAGCGTAGCCGCGTGGCTGATAAAGCGAAAGCCGGAAATCAAAGTAGCGCGTCGTGCTATTATCCGGGTTCACCAGCAGCTTAGAATAGGCCTCGTGATGCTGCGGTGGCTCAACCCAGACCAATTCTTCGGCCCGCACCGGGCGCACCTCGCTGGCCTCCTTGGGGATCGAAGCCGGTCGCGGATCAAAGTCCTGAGAGGCACTCATACCTGGTCCTCCTGCCAGCCAAAAGTAGGTAATGGATGGGGCAGCGGCGGTAGCTCCCAGCTTGCGGTTGCTGGGGGCCTGATCTCGCGATCGACACGCACATCAAGGACCGTTGGGCGCTCGCTGGCCAGAGCCTGGCGCAGGAGATCGCCCAGATCGCCGGGGCGCTCGACCGTATAGCCCTCAGCCCCCATTGCGCGCGCCATAGCCGCGAAATCAGCCGAGAGAAGGCGCCCGCTCTTCGCCTCGACAAAGCTTGTCACCAGCTCGCGCCCGCTGCCAAAGTAGCCGAGCTGTTGATCGCGGATCGAACAATAGCCATAGTTGTTCCAGACCAGCCAGACCACCGGAATAGCGTATTCGACCGCTGTGGCGACCGTGCCCGGCCACATCAAGAAGCCCCCATCGCCGCAGACACTGACCACGTGCCGCTCAGGGGCGGCCAGCTTGGCCCCCAGGGCGCCAGCGACACCAAAGCCCATCGACGCGAAACCGAAGCTCTGCAAGAGCGTACGTGAGCGATAGGCCGGGAAGGCGGAGACCAGCCAGTTATGGTGTACGCCGACATCAGAGACCACGATGGCATCCTCGGGCAGGGCGGCGCGCAGCTCACTGATGACGCGCTCGGGCCGAATGGGCACCGCCTCCGAGCGGCGCGGCTCATTGACATGGGCCTCCCATTTGCGTTGCCACTCACCAATCTTCGCCAGCCAGGCTCGACGCGCCTCCGCCTGGGCCGCCAGCGCTGTCTTACACGATGACAGGGCCTCCAGCAACTGACGCAGCACCGTTCTCACGTCGCCCACAATGCCGACCGCCGGTTGAAAGTTCCTGCCGATCTCGCTGGGATCGATATCGACATGGATCAGCCTGGTAGGCGGAATGCGATAAGTAAAGCCAGGCAACCACGAGCTAGTCGAGCGATCGTCAAAGCGCGTCCCCAGAGCCAGAATGACATCGGCGTTCCGCGTCGCGGCGTTGGCCGGATAGCTGCCGTTGCGTCCCGTTGCCCCCAGGCTCAAACGATGACGCGCATCGATAACGCCCTTACCGAGCGGCGTGGTAGCCACCGGGATCGACAGACGCTCGGCCAGGAGCAGCAGCTCTGTTTCAGCCTGGCTTAACTCGACACCATGTCCAGCGACGATCACCGGGCGCTGGGCCTCGAGCAAGAGACGCAGGGCCTGCTGCAGATCGGCGGGATCGGCACCGGCGCGTGATGAGATCGGGCACTCCCACAGCTCACGTTCGGCTTCCTCACGCTCCACGGTCTCAACAAAGACATTGAGCGGCACATCGAGATGAACCGGTCCTGGACGCCCGCTCAGCATCAGCGTGTAAGCCTGGCGCAGAGCCAGCGGAAGCATGTCGGCCCGTGTCGGCTGAAAGCTGCGCTTCACATAGGGACGCAGCACGTTGACAAACTCCCCCTGGAAGTAGCGCCCGCTCTCCTGAAAAGGGCCGCGGTTCCACTGCGAGGTCGGGACATTACCGGTGATGGCTAGGAAGGCCGAGGAATCCATGAAGGCCGAGGCGATGGCCGGCACCAGGTTGGTGGACCCGGGGCCACAGGAGGTGAAGGTCGCAACCGGCCTCTGAGCGACGCGGAAATAGGCATCGGCCATAAAAGCAGCGCAGGCCTCATGGTGTACAGAAATCGCCTGTAACTCGTCCCGGCGATCGTAGACGGCATCCAAAAAGCCAAGGATGCCATGACCGCAGAGACCAAAGACATAGGGGACACCTCGCCTGATCAGAAAATCAACGATCAGTTCCGCCCCCTTGATGGCTGCCATCGACAATCAATCCTCCTCCCGCTGACTAACGGAATAGGCTGCAAGCAGACTGTTCACTGACCAGACCAGCACCGGCCCTGGCTCCGGCACCTCACTCAGCAGCGCGCTCAAGCGCCAGGCCGGAACCCTCCATCACGCGGGTCCCTGGCTCCTCGCCATTGGACTGGCACGCCCGACATAGGACTCCGCCAGGCGCGGATCATGCAACAGCTCGGTGGCAGGCGCCACGCGCGTAATGTGACCGTCCTCGAAGACGTAGCCGCGCTGAGCGAAGCGCAAGGCCGCATAGGCGTTCTGCTCGACGACAAAGACTGTCAGACCGCCACTGTGCAAGACGCGCAGAGCCTGATACAGCTCGCCGACCACCCGTGGCGCCAGGCCGGTCGATGGCTCATCGAGGATCAACAGGCGCGGGCGGGTCATCAGAGCACGTCCGACCGTGACCATCTGCTGCTCACCGCCGGAAAGCAGGCGGCAGCGTGCCCGGCGCAGGCGCTGGAGCTTGGGAAAGACGTGATAGATATAGTCCAGGCACTGGCGCAGCTCTGCCTTGCTGGCACGATAAGCTCCAATTTCTAGGTTTTCCTCAACGCTCATCTCGGGAAAGAGAGCGCGCCCCTCGGGCACATAGCCGATACCCAGGCGCACGCGCTCAAAGGTCGGCAGCCGCCCCAGATCACGGCCCGCAAAGAGCACCCTCCCACCACTCAAGGGAAGCTGACCCATAATCAAGCGCAAGAGGGTTGTCTTGCCGGCCCCGTTGGCGCCAACGGCTGCCACTGCCTCCCCCTCGGCGACGCTCAGGCTGACCTCATGGACCACTGTGCGACCGTGGTAGCCGCCCGAGATCTGCTGTAGCTGGAGCAACTCAGGCATTGACCGGCTCCTCCTCTCCCGTGCCCAGGTAGGCTTCGATCACAGCGGGATTGCGCAACACCTCGTCCGGACGGCCCTGGGCGATCGTGGTACCGAAATCAAGGACATAGACATGGTCGGCAATGGGCATAATGGCGGGAACGACGTGTTCGATCGCCACCACGGCACAGCCCGCAGCGACCGCCTCACGCAGCAAAGTATGGATGAGACGGATCTCTTCGGGCGACATGCCAGCCATGACCTCATCAAGGAGCAGTACACGCGGACGCAACATCAAAGCTCGCCCGATCTCCAGGAAACGTAGCTGACCAGGCGGCAGGCTCTCGGGGGAAGCATCCCACTGATCACGCAAGGCCAAGCGTTCCAACATCTGAGCCGCCGCTCTGATGGCTTCCTCCTTGGAGGCACTCGCCACCAGAGCTGGCAACAGCAGAGTCTCCCAGGCCGTCAGCGAGGGGAAAGGCCGACAGGTCTGGAAGGTGCGAGCGATACCGGCTCGGGCAATGCGGTAGGGCGCCAGGCGGTTCAGCAGCCTCTCGCCGAGACGGATGGCTCCGCCGTTGCAACGATCAAAGCCCGTGATCAGGTTAAAGAGGGTTGTCTTACCGGCCCCATTGGGGCCGATCACAGCCACAATACGCCCACTGCGAGCCTCCAGGCTGACCCGATTCAGAGCGGTCAGGCCACCAAAGCGGCGCGTCACCTCCTGGCAGCACAGCACCGACTCGTCCGTGTTGCCAACGGCCACAGGAAAGAGCGGCAGGCGCTTCTCTGTTCCTATCGGCGGCGGAGGACCCCATACCGGACGGCGCCGCAGCCAGCCGAAGCGCTGGAAGAGCGAGACCAGGCCGCCAGGCATCCAAATCACCGCGATCAGAATCAAAGCCCCTAGAATGATCTGCTGCTGCTGCGGGAACTGAGCCCAGAGAGCATTGCTAATCAAGGAGATGACCACGGCCCCCAGCAGCGGCCCCCAGAGCGTCCCAATGCCGCCGAAGAGCACCATCAAGATCGTCTGCAGCTCATAGGTATTGTTGAAGGCGCTGCCGGGATCGATAAAGCCCACGTTCCAAACGTAGAGCGAGCCTGCTAGCGCCGCCAGAGCAGCGCTCAGGCAAAAGGCGATCACCTTGCTGGCATTGGTATTGATCCCAGAAGCCTCAGCGGCCTTCTCGTCGTCGCGTAAAGCCAGCAGGCGTAGCCCCAGCGGCGAGCGCAGCAGCCAGGCTGTCAGCACCACGGCCCCCACAGCGCAGCCCAGCATCACCAGCGCCGTCTCCTGTGTCGTCCCCACCATTGGCACCGGCTCGCCCATACTCCCACCGACCAGCGAAGTGGAGGTCGCGATCAGGGCGCCAATGCGGCTCAGCCCGAACATTCCCAGAGCGAAAAAGATGCCCTGCAACCGGAGCATGACGGTGCCCAGCGGTAAGGCCAGCACGATGGCCGCCAGGACCGCACCCAGAGCCGCCAAATACCAGTCCCACTGCCAGAGAATCTGACAGGTGGCTGCCACATAGGCGCCGATGCCGAAGAACCCCACCTGGCCAAAGGAGACATAGCCGCTCAGCCCACTGATAATGTTCCAGGCGTAGGCCAGCACAGCGAACAGACAGGTAGAGAAGAGTAACTGTGTTTGATCGCCAGTGCCGAAGAGCGCCACCAACACCGCCGCTAGAACCACAATACCGAAGAGTAGCCAGGCAGTCTCTTGCCTGAGACGGGCGAGCGTGCTGGTCACCCGAGACGCTCTGGTCCGCGCCAAAGCTGGCCTCATCTGTCTCTCTCTCATATGCGCCCCCTCTGACCAAGCAGGCCCTGCGGTCGCACAATCAGCACTAGAATAAAGATCAGGTAGATCATCGCCGAGGCGGCGCTGGCGCCCAAGAAGTAGCTGCTACTGACCTCGATCACCCCGAGCAAGATGGCGGCCAGAAGAGCGCCCAGATAGTTGCCGAGGCCCCCGAGCGCGATCAGCGTAAACGCTTGCACAGTCACGAAGCCGCCAGAAGCGGCCTGCACAGGGATCAGCACCACAGTGAGGGCGCCGGCGGCTCCCGCCAGAGCGGCCCCCAGCGCGAAGGTCAGCAGGCGGATACGGCTCGTGTTCAAGCCGCAGCTAGCGGCTCCCAGCTCCGACTGAGCCGTAGCCCGCACCAGCCGCCCCCAGCGCGTGCGGATTAGCCAGAACTGAACAGCGAAGGCCAGCACAAAGGCCACCAGTGAGGAAATGATCAACGACTCCGGCAAGAAGAGCGATCCCAGGCGCACGGAGGATTGAAAGAACGGCACTGACTGATACTGGCCTCCCCAGATGAGCAGAGCGATATTCGAGATGATCGAAGAGAGACCGAAGGTAATCAGCAGCGTGCGCAGCTCACCCTGCGGTCCCGCCGTATCCACACGAGCGAGCAGGCCACGGTAAACCGCGAGGCCAACGAGCAGAAAGAGCAAGGCAGCCAGAGGGATAGCCAGGACTGGCCCGGCCTGGAAGGCGCCATAGAGCGTCACAGCCAGCAGGCCAGCCACGACAATGAAATCGCCGTGAGCCAGATTGACCACCTTCATGACGCCATAGATCAGATTGAGACCGAGGGCCATCAGCAAGTAGACCCCGCCCCACATGATGCCGGTCAGTAGGAGTAACAGATAGGTCTGGAGCTGAAGCATCGTTCGCGTTCCCCCTCTTCCAGGTCAGACGGGCGTGCCCGCCCCGCGCAGAGCAGCGCCACGCCGGCCCATCGCAGGCGTGCTCACCAGTTCGGGTGCGGCAACTGCACCGTGCTGGTAGCCACTTCCGGCGGCCAGACCAGTTCTTGCCTACCGTTTTGCCACTGCAGCACGTAGGACTGGTAGCCCAGTTGCTGACCAAGGCTGTTCAGCTTAAACTCACCGGCCACCGTCTGCAGGTCGAGCTTGAGGTAGGCATCGCGGATCTTGGTCTGATCCAGGCTGCCGGCCATCTTGACGGCTGCCGCCAAGGCCTGCATTGTGGCGTAGGCCATCGCCGCATGGTAGTCGGGATCGCGACCAAAGCGTGCGCGGAAATTCTTCACAAACTCGGCATTGCCGGCGGTCTTGAGGGTGGGGAACCAGAGCGTTGTGCCCAGAATGCCGTTAGCGGCGCTGCCCAGGGCGCTGCCAAACTCCGGCTCGACTGGCCCGATGCTGAAAGCGAAGAGCTTGGCATTGACGTTAGAGGCTCGCGCCGCGCGAATGATGCCCTCGGCGTCCGCGAGATAGGTGGCGCCGATGATCATGTCGGGCTTGGCGGCACCGGCCTTGAGGACGAGCGCCGTGAAGTCATTGGTGTCAGCGGGGTAGGTGGCTTCAAAGACCACGCGTATGTCACGCGCGGCAGCCTCTTGCTTGATCCCCTGAGCCAGCTCGCGCGGGAAGGCCGTATCCTGGATCAGCAGGGCCAGCGTCTTGTAGCCCTTAGTCGCCGCCAGGTCGATGACAGGGATCATGTAGCGCGGGGTCTGGGTAATTGACTGCACAAGGTAGGGATAGCGCCCGCTGAAAGGCTCCAGATTGGCGGCCATCGCTGGCATGGCCATCTTGTAACGTGTCACCAGCGGCGCGATGGCTGAGGTCAGGTCGGTCTGGTATGGCCCAACCAGGAGATCTACCTTGTCGGTGGTGATAAGACGCTGGTAAAGCTGGACAGCGGTTGAGGCGCTCCCCTGGTCGTCGTAGTAGACCAGTTGCACTTTGCGCCCAAGTAGGCCGCCCTGGGCGTTAATGGCTTCGGCGCCAAGCTGGTAACCCTGGAGGTCAAACTTGGCAGGAGCCGATTGCGGCCCCGTCTCGGTAATAGAGAAGCCGATGCGGATCGGCTCCGAGGATGAAGCTCCACCGGCGTTTGAGGAGGCGCAGGCTGAAAGCGCCAGTGCCATCAGCAATAGGCATGCAATGATGAGGTGACCGCGTGAGAGAGGACGATGGGGCGCGTGCGGTCGCTGAAATAGTGCCATGTCAGGACACCTCCTTGTGGTAGTTGAATAGGGCCGCCATTGTTCGTGCGTTCGTCCATTCGATAGAGCTGGAGGCTCTTTCCTCCTGCGCCTCCGGCATGGCCACACCGGCCTATGTCGGATTGGCTAGTCAGCGTGGCGCTCGCTGCCGCGGGGCAGGCAATCTGACAAATGAGTAGGCGCAGGTTGCTCGGCAACGCCCGGGAGTGGCGTGTACAGGACAAAGTACAGAAGATCAGTCAGCCGAACAGCCAGACAGCATGATCTATTGTGCTTGTGGTCGCCTGCCAACTGCTCTGACTTGCCAGGCCTCTCTTGCATGCTCCGCCTCGCCTTGATGGGCGCTTCTCCCACCATCCTATCGTACGTCTGATAGGGCATACTGCTGTATGTACAAGACTACGAGGCAATCAGCCAATGTTACTGTTGGCTCTTCATCTGCTCCCGTGCGAGGTAGGCCGGCAGCACGGCCTCGGTTGCGCTTGGGGACGCTGACGACCAGACGTATCGGGTCACCTGAAACCAGACGCCGGAGCTGATCTCTCAGTCTCGGGTCTGGTTCTGACAACGGGTCCGCAAGCACAGTGATTGTCTCGCAGGTAGGCAGCGCCAGCGCTTTGGCCTGCTCTCATCACAAACTTGTCACTGTATACAGTCGTATACAGTCGTACAACAGTTATATACACTGGGGAAGAGGGCTTGTCAAGGGGGTGAGCCTTGTTGAATGGCCACACTTGAGAGGGGTAGAAGCGGCATCTACTCCCTGTCAAGAAATTCCGGCTCGCTTGACAGCGTCTTGCATACGGATGTATACAATTAAGGAGAGCAAGGAAAGCTCTCCATGACACTTCTCTCAGGAAAGTGGGTGAAGTAGATGCCTCTCTCTCGAATCCAGCTCCCGGGTGAGCGTTCCCGCGCCCAGGAACTGTATGAATTTCTGCGCAATGCTATTCTTGATGGAACCTTAGAGCCTAATGAGCGGCTGGTGGAGGAGAACATTGCCGCCCTGGCCTCGGTCAGTCGGACGCCGGTGCGGGAGGCGCTGCGCAAGTTGGAGGCGGACAATCTGGTGCGGGATACTGGTCAGGGGATTGTCGTCGGCACGACTTCCCCGGAGGAATTGGAGGAGCTTTGTGCGGTGCGCGAGACGCTGGAGGGGATGGCTTCGCGACTGGCGGCGCGTTTGCGTTCAGAGCTGGAGGTGGCCAGTTTGCGGCGCATTTTGGAGGAGTATCGCGAGGCAACACAGCAGCGTGATGTTGAGCGACTGGTGATGCTCAACCATGCTTTTCACGAGACGATCTGGCAGGCGGCGCGCAATCGCTATCTGTTCCGTGAGCTGACGAATCTGCGCGACTTGATCGAGCGCTTGCAGAAGACGACCCTCGATAAGCCGGAGCGCCAGCAGGCGGCCCTGCCCGAGCATGAGGCGCTCTTTGAGGCTATTGCGCGCCAGGATGAGGACGAGGCTGAGCGCTTGGCGCGTCAGCATTTCCGCGAGGCGATGGCGATCCGCTTGATGATGGCCCGCCTGGCGCAGAAGCGAGTCTAGTCAGCGGTTCCCTTGTTGGTGAGTAAGGTGGCCCGGGTCTGCTCCCCTGGCGGCGTGGCCTGGTACGTGTCTGAGCACACGCTCTCGATCCACAGCGTCTATCGCGGGCGCCGTGAGCTGTTCTACTGGGCGGTGGTGATCGCTGCTTTTGCTCTCGGAACGGCGGCAGGCGGCCTGACGGCAGCTACCCTGAATCTCGGTTACTTCCCCTCGATTTCCGCTCTTCGCAGTCTTCTTTGCGCTGCCCGCGTTGGGCTCTGGTTGCTCTGCTTCGATGTGATGGCAGCCTTCTGGTGGGCCTATATTGTGACCAGGCCCCTGGGGGCTTCAATTGCGGACTGGCTGGGCAAGCCGTATCTGGGCGGCCTGGGTTTCGGCGATGACAAGGTCTCGCTGGTCTTGCTGATCTTGCTGGGTGTCCTACCACCTTCAGGGGCGGGTGGTGGGGCATCCTGTTTTTGGCTGCTTCTTTGGTGGCAGGTCTGGCTTGCGGACCAGCGCTCGGTAGTGGGCTTCTCCGATCAGTGGGGGCGTGTGCCGCTCGCTTGGGGGTGACGCTGGCTCTGTTGCTGTTGCTGGATGAGGTTCTGCGTAGATCATCGAGATGCCTCCCTCTGTTTAGCTCTAGTTCAGGTCTTGCAGGTATACCCCCTATAAGGAACAGTCAGTCACTCCTCACTATAATGTGCGAGCATATGATGTAGCGGATGGCCGACTGCTGCCCCGGGTGATCGTTGACAAGAACGAGCCTGATGGAAAGATGCAGGGGCTTGCTCTCACCGCCAACTGCCGCCCAACGGAAAGGCCGCCTTTACCATCTAAGATCAATCCCGGGCAGAATAAGGCTTTCATTCATGTTCTGCCCCTCACTGATCGGCTTGACGACCCGTTGCTGGCGCACTGCGTCGATCTGCCGACTGGGACAGGTGCGCAGGCCAGGGCCTTGCTCCACTTCTATACGCTGGCCCTTTCGCAGGATGAGCAGACTCTCTACGCGGTCAATGCGGCCCTGGGGGGTGATGGCAGTGGTTGATGTCAGGCTCGCCTACGATCCAAAGAGCGTGATGGGGTCTCTGGGCCAACGACCGAGCAGTTCAGTCCTGGGCGCATGCAGTGGGTGGATGTCGAGGCCATGAGTCGCCATCTAGCCGGCGGGGCGGTGCTCTCGCCTGATCAGCGACAGCTCTCCGTTTGGCGGGATCGTAGGGGCCAGTGTCAACAGCCAGCCACTGGCGCTGGTCGGGGGGCGCTCTGAGGACAGCTCTGGTGTGACGGCGTAGAGACGCACGCTGATGCCTCCGGCGCTGCTCATGGAGGCCAACAGGTGGTAGTGGTGGTCCAGCCAGGTCTCAACGACGCTGACTTGCTGGGCAGCCTGGCTATCGGGCACGCGCCCGACAATGTAGAAGAGGCGTGGGTGTTGGCGGGCGTAGGCGGCGACGGCGTTGATGTCGAGGGCGGCGTCTGGTGTGCGTCCCGGGGCGGCGTAGCCGCTGTCGGTCTGCCAGGAGAGCAGGTTCCCCGGGGCGTCATTGGTAAAGTGGGCCTGGCTGATGGGGTAAGCGGCGAAGTAGTATTCGAAGGAGACCTGACAGCCCTGGATAGTGTTGTAGCAGACAAGGCCGTCGTTGGCCTGGTAGTGGTGCTGGAGCCACATGGCAGCGCTCCGCCAGTCTTCGAGTTGGGCGTGAGGGTAGTAGTCGAGGGCGTTGACGAAGGAGAGGGCGACGAGCAGGAGAACGAGCGCTTGCTGAAGCAGGCGCGGACGCACGAGTGAGAGGCCAAGGGCGCTGAGGAGGGCGAAGGCGGGCATCGTGACTACTAGGTAGCGGGAGGAGAAGAGGCGGGCTGGTCCGAGTGAGAGGCCGAAGCTGAGCAGGATGGTCAGGATGAACCAGCAGCTGATGAGCCAGAGCAGCGGGAGATGGCTGACAGAGTGGTACCAACGCTGGTCGGTGGGGACATCACCTCCGGCGGCGCTCTCGGAGGCGCGTGCCGGTTGGGGCTGACGTCGGCTCTGGAGCCGTTGCAGGCTGAAGGCCAGCGGGATCAGTATCAAGGCTGGCAGGCAGCTCAGGACCAGCAGGGTCACGAGTGGATGATCGCCGCCGAGCATGACGGCCAGCAGGTTGAGCAGGTCGTGGAAGTGCGGCTGTGCCAGCCAGTCGGTCTTGCCAGTTTGTCTGGCCACGGGGATCAGTGGCAGGGCAAGCAGGCCGATAGCGACGAGGGCGCTGGCGATAGGCTTCCAGCGCTGACGGGCGGCCTCGCGCCAGACTGTAGGCAGCAGCCAGAGGCCAGCGATGGTCACGAACTGGATGAAGAAGATGACCAGGCTGAAGAGCTGAGCGTAGAGGGCCAGGGTGGTGGCGACCACATAGAGGGTCCACCAGCCGGCCAGGCGGCGGGCAGTGTAGCAGGCAGCCAGGGCGTACCAGGAGAGGGTGAGCAGCAGCAGTTGCAGGGCATAGGCGCGGGTCTGCTGGGCATAGATGAGTGTTGAGTAGTTGAGCAGGTAGAGCAGGGCCGCGCAGAGACCGCCGCTCACACTGAGGTAGCGTTTGCCGAAGAGATAGACGACTACAACGCTGAGAGCGGCGCAGATGGCTGAGGGGAGGCGGACGATGAATTCGGTGGGGGCCTGTCCGAGAGCGCCGGTGAGTTGCAGCCAGAAATGCAGTAGGAGATAATACAGCTCCATATTCGGCTCTGGTCCCCAGATGGCTTGCCAGAGCCGCGGCAGTGGCTGGCGCGCCAGCTCGACTGAGAAGGCTTCGTCAAACCAGAGGCTGGGCGATCCCAGAGCATGCAGGTAGAGCAGCAAGGCGAGTAGGAACAAACAGATGGCGGGTAGCCAGGCTATTGTCAGGTTAAGCGACGCGCGCGAGCGAAGCTGCTGGCTGAGTAGGCCGAAGGCCTTCCGTGCGGCAGGGTTCATTGTGGCCTCATCCTTTATGAGTAGAGTCAGAGCCAGAAGTAGACTATCGATATGGATGAGCATAGCATAAGCAGGCGAGAGGCAAAAGTGATCAGGACAGAGGTAATGGAGAGAGGGGATGAAGCACGCAGCCCTGGGCGGTCGGAGGAAGGTAGCTGAGGCACTGGGGCATAACCATGATGGCGTGCGAGCTAGGTAGGCGCCTCTAATTCGTGCTGTAGGGGTGCTCGGTCAAGCGGGATGCTCGGCCTGGCTCCAGCCGCGGAGACGGCGGTAGGTGCGGATAAGGTGGCCGAAGGTGTGCTGAGGTAACATGGTGGCAGTCCCCTCTCTGTGTCAATAATCGGAGGCGGACTCGGCCAGGGCGTCGGCGAGGGAGCGGCTGGCGCGTGCAGCCTGCTGCTGGAGCTGGTCGAGGGAGCGCTGAACGAAGTGGAGCCGGTCAAGGAAGCGCTGGAGGCCCTTCTGTTTGAGTTCGGGGAGCAGATCGAGGGCGAGGGAGGTGCCGGCGTCGACCTCGTGGGCCTTGACGAGGACGATGACGCGGGCGGTGAGTAGCATCAGCTCCCAGAAGCGGGTAGCAGGCAGGGAGTGCTGAGCGAGGTCGAGGTAGTGGAAGGCGAGCTGAGCTTGCCCGAGGTCAGCGCAGCGACGCGCATACTCTTCGTAGACAGTGCCGCGGTTGTAGAAGAGTGGAAGGCCGGCGACTGTGGGGCTAAAGCGTTCGGGTGCGAGGGCTTCGGCCTGCTTCATGATTAGTCTCCATGCTGCACAAGAGAGAACGCGAGCTGTGCCTGTTGCCAGGCGACGGATCGCGCGTATGCTAAGAGAGAATGAGCCGGCTATGGTAAGAGCCAGGCAGGAACAGGCTGGCCTGGAACGATCATGCTGTGCTCTCAGGCTGATTATTCTAGCTTCCTTCTTGCCTCAGACAAGGCGTCTTTCAAAGTATCAAGACGTTTATCCTTCCCGATGGGGAGAACGCGCAAACGCTGATATGTTTTTTCGACCCAGCCTAGCTGACGTCTTGATTGATAGGAGGTGGCTAGTTCTATCCCTTTCAAGGAGAGAGAGATTCCCTCATCTAGCTCTCCCAGGCGTAGGTAAGCCTCTCCCTTATCAATCAAGTACGCTCCCTGCTCTCGCAGCGGCCTGAATGGGCGCAATTTGTCTGTCTGCTCGTAGACCTTGAGAGCCTCGGCAGGTTTCCACAACTCTGAGAAGCCGCCGGCCTTAGCCCAGAGGACATCATCGAGGCTGAAATCGTTGGCCAGTCCGGCGAGGCTGTCCTGCTGGCTGGAAGCTAGATCGAGGGCCTGCTCGATGCAACGCAGGAAAGGGGTTTCCTGGCCGCTGTCCGCGTAGACCGTGGAGAGATGGACGTAGTACATGCCCTGGGTGGCCGGGCTGGCGCCGATCAGATGCTGGCGAGCGGCCTCGAAGCAGCGGATGGCCGTTTCGAAGCGGCCCCGCTTGCGTAAGAGGCTGCCCTGATAGACCATGCCGATGGTGAGCAGGTCGGGGTCACGAAGTTCCTCGCCGAGGGCGATGGCTTCGGAGAAGTGGCCGGCGGCGGCGGCCAGGTCGAGGCGGTCGACGGCCATGCGTCCGAGCATCTGGTGGGCGTAGGCGAGGAGCTGCTGAGCGGGTTTGAGGAGGTCACCGTGATAAGAGATGAGGGCCTGGTCGAGTTGGGAGACGAGGTCGTGGAGCTTATCTTCGAGGGAGGGGGCTTGATCGGCGATCCAGAGCAGGTAAGAGAGCTGGACCATGTCGCGGCTTGGGGCGAGGAGCATCTGAAGGATGGCGCTATCGGCTTGTTCGGGGCGCTGGATCGGGAGGGAGCGGCGAGGGATGCCGCGCCCGATGGCGTCGAGCTGGTCTTGAGGGATGTCGAGGAGGTCGGCGAGGCGCAGGACCTGCTGGAGGCTGTCGAGCTTGCGTTGGCCGCGTTCGATCTGGGAGACGTATTCACGGCTGTAGCCCCAGCGTTGGGCCAGGTCAGCCTGGCTCCAGCCGCGGAGGCGGCGGTAGGTGCGGATAAGGTGGCCGAAAGTATTCTTGGGTAACATAACGAAGGCATCCTCCGCTTCTGATAGGTAGCATAGTGTGCCGTCGTAAGGAACATGTAGTACCGTTGCCGTCGTAATCTTCCTGCTATGATACAAGTCAGAGAAGCATCTGACTATCTCGATGGACAGTATAATCGTTCGAGGAAGATACTGACAAGTAGAGAGGAGGAAATTTCAGCATGGCCACCGTGCCCCAGCCCTGGACCCCAGGCGTAGCGCACAAACAGCCGCCCTGCGAGCGCTGCCTCTGTCGCAGTCTCTGTCTCAACCAGCCGCAGCCGATCGTCTTGCCCCGTAGCGAGCGAGCGTCGTGGGCCACCATCCTGCGTCGGCTGTTCTCCGAGCGAAAGGAGGGGCAGGCATGATCTGGACCTGGCTCACCCATCTGCTGGGAGCCAGCGGCTCCCCCGCCATCGCCGCCACTGGCCCCAGCGCCGCCGGCCCCGGTCCCGCCGAGACCTATGTCCTGCCGCGCTCGCGCCGCGAACAGGCCCGCCTCGACCTGCAACACTTTGCCCTGCGCCGGCTCCTGGGCAGCCACTTCCTAGCGCCAGTCGAGCAAGCGACCGCCATCCTGGACGTCGGCAGCGGTACCGGCATCTGGCTGCGCGAAGCCGCCCGCCGCTGGCCTCACGCCCGACTGGTGGCCCTTGACAAAGACCTCTCCCTTTGCCGTCAGCCGCTCCCTCCGCACTGCCAGCCGGTTCAGGCCGACCTGCTAGCTGGCCTGCCCTTCCCCGAAGCTCACTTTGACTACGTCCATCAGCGCTTTCTGGCTACCGCCATTCCCCTCACCGCCTGGCCTGGCATCCTCGCCGATCTGCTGCGCATCACCAGGCCCGGCGGCTGGCTCGAACTGATCGAAGCCACTGGCGACACCTGCAACGAAGGACCGCTTCACCGGCAGGTCCGCACCTGGTTCAGCGCCCTCCTGGAACGGCATGGTCTGCGCCTGGATGCCGCTCTGAACCTGCCCCACTGGCTGCACGAGCGTGGCCTGCAGCCGCAGACACTGCGCTTCCAGATGCCACTGTATGGACGTCGGCGGGGTGCCCCCCTCTTCCGCGAAGACATCCTGAGCGCCCTGCGGACCCTGGAGCCGCAGCTTGCCGCCGTCAACCGTCTCCCCCGCGAGCAGGTGGCCGAGACGCTTGCCGCCCTGCCCCAGGAATGGGCACGTCTGCGCACCAGCAGCGGAGGGCTGGCCGTCTGGGGGCGCAAACCATGAGCCGGCATCGTCCTTCTCCTCAAGGGCGCCAGCCGAGACGCCCGCGACGCCATTCGCTGCTGGCCGGCATGCCGCAGTTTCCACTGACCACCCTGGTTGAATGGGTCCTTGCCGGGCGCCTGCTGGCCGAACTCCAGGAGCAGCTCTTTGCCATGCTCTCGCCCAGCGGACAAGCCTGCTGGGAGCACTGGCTCCAGACACGAGAAATTCTCTGGTTGCAGGGACCCATTGCCCAGCAACTGAGCGAAGAAGAGCAAGCCACCCTGTGCGGCATGCGAGAAATAGAGGAAGTGCTCACCTTGCTGCAGCGGCGCTGCCAGCAGACGATGACCAGCCGAACAGCCTACCTGGTCTATTTCACCGAGCCAGAGATTCACCAGATCCGCTGGCTCCTGGGCCTGGTCGAAAGCTTCCTGAGACGCTTTTGCCGCAGCGTGGGGGCTAAAGCCCTGCCGCTCGAACTGCGCCTTGGGCGCAGCCTACTGCGGCGCCTCGGGAGAAGCCTGCGCGACCAGCAGCGGCGCGAGAGCCTCAACTAACGTGGCTGCCAAAAGTACCCTTGCCAGCCTGGAGCAGCTCCGCTACAATAAGACCAATCGCGTCGCCTCAGCGCCTCGCCGGAGCAGAGCGTAACCGGGGCCACGAGGCAGAGCGAGCCAGAGACATCACAGCAGTGAGCGAGGGGAACAGGTAGAATGATGCAGGAGAGCAGGCCCCTGGATTTCATGCGTGAGCGGCTGAAGGCCCTGCGCGAGGCTCAGCTCTATCGGCGACTGCGTCCAGAGCTGGGGAGCGGCGAACCCTGGCTAGAGCGCGATGGACGTCGTCTGCTCAATCTCAGCTCCAACAACTATCTTGGCCTGGCCACCCATCCAGCCCTCAAAGCAGCCGCCAGGCAGGCCAGCGAGCGCTACGGCTGCGGCGCCGGCTCCTCGCGCCTCATCGCCGGCAGCAGCGACCTGCACGCCGAACTGGAGCGGCGCCTTGCCCGCTTCAAAAGGAGCGAAAGCGCCCTTCTCTTCAACAGCGGCTACGTCGCCAACGTCGGCGTCATCACCGCCCTCGTCGGTCCCGGCGACCTCATCCTCAGCGATGCTCTCAACCACGCCAGCATCATCGACGGCTGCCGTCTTAGCCGTGCCACCTGCACCGTCTACCCCCACAACGACAGCGCCGCCGTCGCGCGCCTGCTGGCCGAAGCGCGAAGCAGCGGGCGGTATCGCCGCATCCTCGTCGTCACCGACTCCGTCTTCAGCATGGATGGTGATATCGCTCCCCTGGAAGAACTGATCGCCCTCAGCCATCGATATGGCGCCCTCTTGCTCGTTGACGAAGCCCACGCCACTGGCTGTCTGGGACCGGGCGGGCGCGGGCTGCTGGCCACTGTAGCGAGCGACTACGAGGGCATCATCGCCATCGGCACCCTCAGCAAAGCCCTCGGCAGCTTTGGCGCCTTCGTGACTGGCCCTGTCCTGCTCACCGACTACCTGATCAACGTTGCGCGCCCCTTCATCTTCACCACTGCCCTGCCACCGCCGGTCATCGCCGCCTCCCTGGCTGCGCTCACCGTCCTCGAAGAGCAGCCCATGCTCGTCGAGCGGCTCCAGGCCAACGCTGCCTATCTGCGTCGGGGGCTACAGGCCCTTGGCTTTGACACCCTGACCTCCAGCACCCATATCGTACCCGTACTGGTCGGCGAGGCTGGGCAAGCCCTCAAGATGGCGGAGCGCCTGCAGGAACGTGGGGTCCTTGCGGTGGCCATCCGCCCGCCGACGGTACCTGCGGGCATGGCGCGCATCCGGGCCAGCGTCATGGCCGTGCACGAGCGCAGCGACCTCGACTTTGCCCTGGAAGCCTTCGCGGACGTCGGTCGCGAACTGGGCCTGCTCTGAGCAAAAGAGATGAAAGGGAGCATACAGTAGATACCAGCGCGAATAAAGGAGATGCTCCCTGATTGATAGAGGAGCGAAGGCCCAGAGATGCCCGGCGGCGCGCTCGGACAGAGAAGTGTCCGCTGGCGTCCTGGCGCGCGCTGGACTGGAAAGGAGCCACAGAGGAAGAGAAAGGAGGAGCTGAGCTATGGCCTCTCGCGGCGAGAGCATTCGCTGGCAGAATCTCGACAAAAGCGTACTCTGGCACCCCTTCACCCAGCAAAGCGACTGGGAAGCAGAAACCCAGCTTGTCATCGAGCGTGCCGACGGCTGCTATCTCATCGACAGCGACAACAACCCCTACCTTGACGGTGTCTCATCGTTGTGGGTCAACATCCACGGACACCGCCACCCGACCATCGACCGCGCCATCCGTGAGCAGCTCGAGCGCGTGGCCCATACAACCTTTCTGGGGCTGACGCATCCGCCTGGCATCGAGCTGGCCCAACGGCTAGTCGATCTCGCCCCGGGGCGTCTGCAGCGCGTCTTTTACTCCGACACAGGAGCGGCAGCGGTCGAAATCGCCCTCAAGATGGCCATCCAGTACTGGCAGCAGTGTCCCTCACCGCAGCCGCAGCGAACCAAGTTCTTCGCCCTGCACAGCGCCTATCACGGCGACACCGTGGGCGCCATGAGCGTCGGCGGTATTGACATGTATCGCCGCTCCTATCTATCGATGCTCTTTCCTCATCTTGAAGCTCGCAGCGCCTACTGCTATCGTTGTCATCTACAGAAAAGCTATCCGGCCTGTCAGATGGCCTGTCTTGAAGAAGTCGAGCGGGTCATCAGCACCCATGCGCACGAGCTAGCGGCGGTCATCATGGAGCCGTTGGTTCAGGCGGCGGCGGGCATCTATGTCTATCCCAAGGGCTACACACGCGCCGTCTGGGAGATCGCCAAACGTCATGGCATCCTCTTCATCGCCGACGAAGTGGCTACGGGCTTCGGGCGCACAGGCAAGATGTTCGCTTGCGAGCACGAAGGGATCGAGCCTGACCTGATGGCCATTGGCAAGGGCCTGACCGGTGGCTACCTACCGCTGGCGGCCACCCTAACCACCGAGGAGATCTATCGGGCCTTTCTTGGTCCCGGACGCACCTTCTATCACGGCCACACCTACACCGGCAACCCGCTGGCCTGTGCGGCGGCCCTGGCCAACCTGCAGGTCTTTGAGCAAGAAGAGACGCTTCAGCGTCTGGAGCTGCGCATCGCCCTCATGGAGGAGTGGCTCCGCTCCTTTCAGGCTCTACCGATTGTCGGAGACATTCGTCAATGTGGCTTCATGGTGGGCATTGAGTTAGTGCAAGACAAGAAGACCAGGACACCGTTCCCGCCTGAGCAGCGTGTGGCCGTGCGCGTCATCAAGGAGGCGCGGCGACGCGGGCTGATTCTGCGTCCGCTCGGCGATGTGCTGGTCATCATGCCGCCGCTGGCAATTTCACATCCCGAGCTGGTGCGCTTATTGGATATTACCTATGCTGCCATCGAGAAAGTTGCGGAGGAAGTACTCTCGTGAAATGGGCATGCTTTGTCACTGGTACCGATACAGGTGTTGGCAAGACCATTGTCACGGCGGCCCTGGCCGCGGCTCTTGTGCAGCGCGGGCTGCGCGTCGGGGTGATGAAGCCGGCAGAGACCGACTGTCTCCCGGAGCAGGGGCGTGATGGCGCTCAGGATGCCCAATTCCTGCGGCGAGTGGCGCGCTGTACGGCGCCGCTGGAACTGATCGTTCCCTACGCCTTGCCGTTGCCCCTGGCTCCGGCCCTCTCGGCGGAGGAGGCCGGGGTGACCATCGAACTGGCGGAAATTGTGCGCTGCTATCGGCAGCTCCTGGCGACACATGACGTTGTCCTTGTAGAGGGAGCAGGCGGTCTCTTGGTGCCGCTGACGGCTCAGCAGACCATGCTTGATCTGGCCGTCACGCTGGGGCTGCCGCTGCTGGTCGTCGCGCGCAATGTCCTGGGAGTCATCAATCACACCTGTCTGACCGTCGCCGTGGCCAGCCAGCGGGCGCGCGTCCTGGGCGTTGTGCTCAACCATCCGGGAGCACCTGACGAGAGCGATCTGTCGGTACGCAGCAATGCCAACGCCTTGCAGCGCTGGTGTCCGGTGCCGTTGTATGGCCCCTTGCCCCATCTCGCCAACCTGAACGAGGAGGCCCTTGCGGCTGCCGGTAGCCAGCTTCTGAGCGCCGGATTGCTGGAGAGCATGGCGCTGGACATCGCCGAGGGTCAGGGGGTTGGCGCAACTGCGGCGGCGGCGGCGTCGGCGACGGAAGAGGGAATTCCCACTGAGCCGCTCAATGAAGCAAGCTCCTGATTACCGGCAAGCTGCCTGGGGAGGAAAGAAGATTGATGATTGTTGATTTTCAGCAACTGGCTGACAAAGCCATCAATGGGGAG
>NZ_JADGHT010000316.1 GCF_019683755.1 Thermogemmatispora sp.
ACAAGGGCCATGCCTTTGGTGAGTGCCTCCGCTCCCTATGGTCCCCCGCCACCTCAGACCGCCTTGGAGCAATATCTCACCCAAAGGCTCTTTGAGCAAATCAATAGCGATCGTGCGGCTCAGGGCCTTTATCCGTATGTCTGGAACGCTACTCTGGCCACCGGCGCGCGTTTGCATAGCTGGAATATGTATCACTGCGGCTTTAGCCATACCTGCCCCGATGGTTTGCCTCAATGCACACGCATCGCTCATGAGGGCTTCACCTTCAGCGACTGCGGAGAGAATATCGGTCTGGCTGGCCCCTCAAACCCTGCGTGGACCAACGTCTACCAGGTTCAGGAGAGTATGGCAAATGAGCCGGCCACGGGCTGGCACCATATCCATCTGTTTAGTACGACGCTACACCACGTGGGCATTGGGGTCTACGTTGATCCCACCGGCTGGGTCTGGTTTACAGAAGACTTCATCAGCTAGAGTCTGTCCATCGCTATAGGTCACCGCTGTGCTAGCTGTGCTAACTGTCAGGAATTACGCCTCTTTCTCCCGCTGCCTTGCCTGATTCCGCTTAGAGGTAGGCAAGCGAGCAGAGGAGAGACAGACCTGGCTACTATGCCATAGTTGCCATCTTCGTTCTGCGCTTGCCTGCCTTGGGCTATCCTTGGGCGCTGCTGGCCTGCGCCTGGCTCGTCTGGCTGGCAGGGCTTTCCTCGATCAGTTGCGCTTCGATGTGGATGTCAACGCGATCGCTGACGAGCCAACCGCCGGCTTCCAGGGCAACGTTCCAGTTAAGTCCCCAATCCTTGCGGTTGAGCGAAGTGGTGGCGGTGAAACCCAGGCGCCTCTGACCCTGCCAGTCGCGCGAGCGGCCTTCCAGAGTGACATCGAGGACAACGGGCCTAGTGACACCGCGAATGGTGAGGTCCCCATACAGCTTGCCTGTGGTGTCGCTGAGTGGCTCGACACGCGTGCTGACAAAGGTGATGGTGGGGTAGTGCTCTACATCGAGGAAGTCGGCTGATTTGAGGTGGGCATCACGTTGGGGCTGGTTGCTGTCAAGACTGGTCGCATCGATTTCGACGATCACTCGCGTGGCTTCGGGATGCCCTTCATCGAGGTCGATCTTCCCTGTCCATTGCTTGAAGCGCCCCCGCACGGTGGTGATCATCATGTGCTTGGCGCTGAATTCGATGCTGGTGTGCGCAGGATCGAAGCGCCAGGGCATGGCCTCGCCTCCCTTCTTGACATCAGAACAGCTAATAACAGAGTAGTTACTAATATTAGTATAGTAACAATGGGAAGTATAGAACGGAGAGCGCCACCTGTCAAGGCCGGTGGTTGTGACAGGCAGGCAGGAGCAGTTCTCAGTGGGAGAAGGCCGCCGTTGGGGGCTTGTCGGCGAGTCAGCTACGATCTATCATTGGGGCGGATACAGTGAGCTGATGCGCTCAATCGGTGAGCTGATGCAGAAAAGGATAGGCCCCGATGGTTCCTCGTGATGATTTTACACCACATGGTTATCTAGACAACCCTTTCCATAGCTGGAAACTGAATCCCAGCGGTGTACTCCGCAGTCGTCCGCCCTTGGGCATGGGCTGGCATGTGCCTAATCTGGGCAGCTATGTGCGCAATCAGTTTCAATATAGCGCTCATTTGAATATTGGTTTAGGCATCGACGACGATCTCTTGCTGATTACAGCGGAGGATTTCCAGCGTCACGGCTGTGCCCTGAATAGTCCTCTTCATACAAAGAATCGCTTCGCCTATAATTGTACTGTTCCTTCACACGATCTACTGCTTCATGCCGTCTATTTCCTCATTGAGGAGAATGTGCTTGGCTGTCTGCTCTCGCTGATGACCACGCGCGAGTCGAAGCTGCACGTGACTTGCTATATCCAGCATGAGCACACTCACAATCCTTTCACAAGTCGCCTGTGGGAGCATGGTCTCTATGGGCGCGTTCTGCCCGGGGGCAATCTGGCCATGCTAGGCATCGCCAGCGAAGGGGACGTTTTTCTCCACGGTTGGCTAGCTCTCGATGAGGGGCCGGCGCCAGAGCCTGGGGAGGCGATCTATACGATCTCTCAGGCTGAGCTGGCCGCCAGCCTGCGCGGGGTCCCTCTGACCCCTCCAACGGTTACGCAAGCTGACCCCGAAACCGGTTGGCAGGTGCGCACGCTCACGCTGCCGTGTAGGCTGGAGCTGCCAGGCCACGGTGAGGAGCGCCGTTTATTACTCTTGCTGGCACGCGGCGTCTCGCTCGACGAGAGCTATCGTCGTTGGCGCCAGGCCCAGACAGATTTTCAGGTGGCCTTGAGGGAGCGCGAGCGCGAGGATGAAGCGTTTTGGGCGCGGGCGCCTCAGCTTTCGGGAGATTGGCCAGCATCCTGGCGCCGTGGCTTTGTCTACGACCAGGAGACGCTGCGCATGGTCATTCGCCCTCCATGCGGCTTACTCAAGGGGCCGTGGGATGGCATGCAGATCCAGGCCCCGCGCCTGGTGTTGGCGGAGGCGGCCCTGGATGCCCTGGCGCTGAGCTACGCCGCCCCCGAGCTGGCGGAGGAAGTGCTCCTGACCCACTTTACGGAGGCGCCTCACGCCAATCTACCCTGTATGCGTGAGGACGGCAGCTATAACATGGTAGCCGATGACGGGCAGATCTGCGGTACAGCCCCGGAGTGGGGCTATCCTCTCTATTGCTGCGATTTGCTCTTCCGACGCAGCGGTAACCGCGCCTGGCTCTGCCGTCTCTATCCCGCCGCTGCCGCTTACCTGCGCTGGTGGCTGGAGCATCGCCGTGATGCCGATGGCTGGCTGGTCTACGCCTGCTCGTGGGAGAGTGGTCAGGATGTCTCAAGCCGCTTCGGGCCCCAGCAAACAGGGGGCACGCTGATCCAGCATGTGCGCCCGGTAGATCTGCAGGCCAGCATGGCACAGGGCGCGGCAATTTTAGCGCGCTGGGCCATGATCTTGGCTCAGGAGGAGGCGCTGCAGGTTCCCTCTCATCTACCTTCCAGCCACCAGGAATGGCAGGCCGAGGCAGACTGGTGGCAGCGTATTGCAGACGAATTCACCGTCAAGACACGGCTCATGTGGCAATATGGCTGGTTTCGCGACTACGATGCCAGGCGTCAACGGTGGTCGAGTGAACGGGACGCTATGCACCTGGCGCCCGTCTTTTGCGGCGCGGCTGGCTGGGGCCAGGTCGAGCAGCTCCAGGAGGCGCTACGTCAACCGCCAAGCCACAGCGGAGGCTGGGCCCCCCTCTGCTGGCCCCCTGTGGCTCTGACAGTCATTGGTGCTGCCGACGCAGCCGGCTTACCAGAGGTCGCAGCCGAGCTAGCCAGCCAGTTCATCTCTGACGGCTACCGCTACCTTGATCAGCGCTCCGTCACCTCCGAAACAGGCTTGCCAGGCGTGACCCGCGAATATCGCCAGGCGCGCTGGAGCGGTGCCACGCTTGAGTATGTCCCCGCCGGTATCGAGGGCTACGGCTGGGGCGCGCTGGGCCTGCATTTCTTGCTGCGTTACCTGCTCGGCTTGCGGGAAGAGGAGGCGGGCCACCTCACTGTCCGGCCCATGCTGCCCCAGTCCTTGCGACGACCTGGCAGCCGCTACCATGCGGGACCAATCCAGTGGGGCAGTTTCGTCCTGCAGGCTACCTGCACTGTGCAGGACGCTGACCACTATCGCTTTCATTTGACTGCCAGTGAGCATGGCCAGTCGCCAGCCGACTGGGAATGGGCAGGTCAATGGGGAGAGGCTCGCCGCATTCAGCTTACTTCCTCCTGATGGCCGGCTGCTCTGCCGCGCCCAGACGCCCGCTCAGGAGGGAGTAAGAAGGCAACAACCAGGCGGCCAGCGAGCAAGGCCATAGCTAGCCTGGCGTCCTCACCAAGCGAGTAAGGCGCCCAAGGCGCCAAGCGGGCCGGGCGAGAGACGAGAGCTGGACCGCTCTAGCTCTCCGATGCCTGTAGCAGGGCTTCAAACTCAGCGCGATCCAAATGCTCCCGCTCCATTAAGGCAGCAGCCAGCCGATGCAGTTGATCACAATGCGTGCTCAAGATTGAGCGAGCCAGCGCCCGGCCCTCGCTGAGAATCCGCTGCACCTCAGCGTCGATGAGAGCCGCCAGCGAAGTACTAATCGTTCCAAAGCCGCGCCCCGCACCTGGCCGAGTTGCCCCGACCTGGGCCTGCAAGCGTGCCAGGATCGCTGTCGAGGTCTCAGCCGGCAGCACCTGAACACCTGCCGAGGTTGCGTTCAGGGGCAAGGCCAGCGTTGCCCCACTGGCGCGCACAGGCGCCGCTGAAAGAGCCGCGCTAAGCTCCTCGGCACTGTAATCGGCAAAGATCACCCCCACCTGCTCGCTCATCCCCCAGCGGGTCACCATGCGCCGCGCTAGATCGGTAACCACCTGCAGGTCGTTCTCCGCGCCCGTTGTCACGCGCTCAGGACCAAAGATCAGCTCCTCAGCGACACGACCGCCGAGGCCAACTGCGATGCGCGCCATCAAGTACTCGCGGCTATAGTTATAGCGGTCTTCCTCGGCGACAAACTGAGTCACGCCGAGACTCTGGCCACGCGGCAGGATGGTTATACAATTCACCCGGTCCGCCTCTGGCAGATGGTAGGCCACCAGGGCATGGCCTCCCTCATGATAAGCGATGACGCGCCGCTCCTGTTCGCTCATCACGAGAGGACGCAGAATCCCAAGCTGCACGCGTGCCAAGGCCTCCTCAAAGCAGGCCTGAGTCACCGTTTCCAGGTCGCGGCGGGCAGCGATCAGGGCCGCCTCATTCACTAGATTGGCCAGATCAGCCCCGCTCATGCCCGTAGTGAGGCGCGCCAGGCGCTCAAGATCGACATCCTCATGCAGCGGCGTCCGGCGAGTATGCACCGCCAGGATGGCCTGTCGGCCTGCGCGATCCGGCAAGGAGACCGTTATTGTGCGGTCGAAGCGTCCTGGACGCAGCAAAGCCCGATCCAGAATATCGACGCGGTTGGTCGCCGCTAGCACAATCACCGCCTCGCGCTCGCTGAAGCCATCTAGCTCGACTAGGAGCTGATTGAGGGTCTGATCGCGCTCCTCGTTGCTGAAGACACGAACCCCGCGCTTGCGCCCTACGGCATCGATCTCGTCGATAAAGATGACACAAGGGGCAGACTTGCGCGCCTCAGCAAAGAGATCACGCACCCGACTGGCACCGACCCCCACAAACATTTCAACGAATTCGGAGGCACTGATACTGAAGAAAGGGACTCCAGCCTCACCAGCGACAGCTTTGGCCAAGAGTGTCTTACCGGTGCCCGGTGGCCCCACTAATAAGGCACCACGCGGGATGCGGGCCCCTAGGCGCTTGAAACGTTCCGGCGCGCGCAGGAATTCGACGATCTCCTCTAGCTCAGAGCGCACCTCATCGATGCCAGCCACATCGGCAAAGGTCACAGGCGGGGCCGTCCTGACTCGCGCCTGCCCCATCCGCCCCCCGAGGGCGTTGCTCCCTCCCCCACTACTC
>NZ_JADGHT010000317.1 GCF_019683755.1 Thermogemmatispora sp.
GCCTACTTGTATGTGCATGTCTGGCCAGCGGGCGGACATGCAGGGATACTCCGGCTGTGGGTCCGCGGGTGGATGGAGCTGGCTGAGCCTGGAGAAGAGTAAGAGCGGATTCCCGATCGCCGGAGCAGGTCAAACATAGCATGCATTGCGCCTTGCGGGAGAGGAGGAAGCAAGCGGAGCGGAAGCGCAAAGCGGCGCAGCAGGCAGCCAGGCGAACATATATACAGTCAGACAGGCAGGAGGCTGCTCATGCCAGGCAGCCTGAGAGGGACTGAGTGAGAGAGTGAAGATGGTCTCATATGCGATGGTGAAGGCTCCACACGAGGAGGAGTTCTTATGTCAAAATTTATCTTTGTGACCGGCGGTGTGGCGTCGTCTGTGGGCAAGGGTATCAGTGTCGCATCCATCGGGCGCCTGCTCAAGAATCGGGGCATCTCCGTCTCCATCATGAAGCTTGACCCCTACATCAACGTTGATCCCGGCACCATGTCCCCTTATCAGCATGGAGAGGTCTTTGTGACTGACGATGGGGCGGAGACCGATCTCGATCTGGGCCATTATGAGCGCTTCACCGATGAACCAGCTTACCAGGCCAATAACGTCACCACCGGCCAGGTCTACGCCACGGTCATCAGCAAGGAGCGGCGTGGCGAGTACCTGGGGGGCACAATTCAGGTGATTCCCCATATTACCAATGAGATCAAGGAGCGTATTCACAACGTAGCCCGTCGCTCGGACGCCGATGTCGTCATTGTTGAAGTGGGGGGCACCGTTGGCGATATCGAGGGCGAACCATTTTTGGAGGCCATTCGTCAGATGCGCAAAGATGTAGGGCGGGCCAATGTACTCTATCTGCATGTTACCCTGCTCCCCTACCTTGGCGCCACCCGTGAATTGAAGACCAAGCCCACGCAACACAGCGTTAAGGAGCTACTGCGCGTCGGTATTCAGCCTGATGTCATCCTCTGTCGCTCCGACTATCCTGTCAGCGAGGAGCTGCGCGAGAAAATCGCTCTCTTCTGCAACGTTGAGACCCGGGCAGTCGTTCCCCTACTGACCGTCGAGACGATCTATGAGATCCCTCTGATTTTGGAAGAGGCCGGCCTTGGCGATTATCTGGTGCAGGCGCTCTCGCTGCCGGGTCATCCGCCCCAGATGGAAGAGTGGCGCGCTCTGGTCGAAAAGATCAAGAAGCCGCGCCCTGCTCTCACCGTCGGCCTCGTGGGCAAATATGTTGAATTACACGATGCCTATCTTTCAGTAGCCGAGGCGCTGCGCCACGCTGGCTGGTATCATGATGTGGATGTCCAGATCAAGTGGATCAATTCGGAGGCTCTGGAGAAGATGGGCGAGGCCTATACCGAGGTACTGGAGGATGTCCACGGCATTGTCGTACCCGGCGGCTTCGGTCCTCGCGGCGTCGAAGGCAAGATAAAGGCCGCTGGCTATGCGCGCCGGACCCATACGCCCTACCTGGGCCTCTGCCTTGGCATGCAGGTTAGCGTCATTGAGTTCGCGCGCAATGTCCTCGGTCTCGAAGGGGCCAATAGCTCAGAATTCGACCCGCATTCGCCCCATCCTGTCATCGATCTGATGCCGACCCAGCGTCATATCTCGGAGAAAGGTGGCACGATGCGCCTGGGCAACTGGGTCTGCTGTCTGATCCCTGGAACGCGAGCCTACCAGGCCTATGGCGAAGCCATCGTCTTCGAGCGCCATCGCCATCGCTACGAGTTCAACAATGAGTATCGCAAGCGCATGGAGGCTCATGGCATGGTCATCAGCGGGCGCTCCGCTGATAATAGCCTGGTCGAGATTATCGAACTGGCTGATCATCCGTGGTTTGTTGCCTCTCAGTTCCATCCAGAATTCAAGAGCCGCCCGAATCGCCCTCATCCGCTCTTCCGTGACTTTATCGCCGCCTGTAAGCGGCACGCTGGCATGAGTGTGAGCACGCCGGAGACAGGCGAAAGCGTGGCCCACGTTGGAGCCGCGCGGGTCCCTGGAGGGATCGCTTCGGATTCGCGACTCGAAATGTCGAAATAAAGGCAAAATGTTGTATTTAAGCCATCTACTGGGTGCACCCGTAGAGGACGCGCAGGGTATGCGCGTCGGCAAACTCAGTGATGTCCTGGTAGCGCCGGCGGAAGCCCGTGCCGGGAGTGGCGGCCCTACCTATGCCAGTGCCCTGCTGGTAGAAGATCAAGACGGGCGCCGCTGGCGGGTCACGCCGCTGGCGGTCCAGGTCCGCGATCACACCCTGGTCCTGCGTATGGCTCTGCGCGAGCTACCTCCTCCTACTGCCGTTGAGCGAGAAATCAGCCTGGCTCACGAGGTGCTAGACAAGCAGGCAGTTGACCTGGAGCGGCGACGCCCAGTCCGTGTTAACGATGTCTGTTTAGAACCGGATTGGCGCATTGTTGGCATCGACACCAGTACCTGGGGGCTTCTCCGGCGCTTGATGCCTGCCTGGTTACTAGGGGCCCGCGGGCGCGAGGCGCCGGGCAAACTCATTGCCTGGGAGCGCCTGGAGCCGCTACGCGACGGCGAGCCAGCGCCGGAGGAGAGCGCTGCAGCGGCGGAGAGGCGAGAGCGCGAAGCCGGCAGAGAGGAACCGCCGGCGGCGCGGCGCCGTCCGCCGAGCGGTCCCCTGGCTGAGCTGCGTCCTGCTGACATCGCCGATATCATTCACCAGCTCACCCCAGCTCAGGGCGCGCGCTTACTAGAGGGCCTCGACAACGAAACCGCGGCTGACATTCTCCAGGAAGTCGATACAGAGCGCCAGACCTATATTCTAGAGAAGCTGAGTGCGGCGCGGGCTGCAGCCATTCTGAGGGCGATGGAGCCAGACGAAGTGGCCGACCTGCTGGCTCGCCTGCCCGAAGAGCGGGCCCAGGAGCTGCTGCGGCTGCTCTCACCCGAGGAATCAGAGGATGTTCGTGAGCTGTTAGAGTATGCCGAGAACTCCGCCGGCGGCTTGATGACCACCGACTATCTGGCCCTCAGCGGCAGCCGCAGCAGCGCCGAGGCTCTGGATGCCCTGCGCCGCCATATCCTTGAACGCGATGGCCACGCCGTCTACATCTACGTTGTCGATGAAGAGGAACGCGATGAGCCTCGTCTGCTCGGCGTCGTTTCTGTCTGGAACCTGCTGGTTGCCTCGCCAGAGCAGACGCTACAAGAGTTGATGCATCGTGACCTTGTCACGGTACGTCCCGAGGCTGACGCACGCAGCGTCGCCGAGGTCATTGCCAAATACAATCTCTTCGCTGTGCCGGTAGTCAACGATGAGGGATTGCTGCAAGGGATCGTCACCGTTGATGACGCCATTGACGTCCTGCTACCGCCGGAGCGCCGCCGTCGACCACCGCGCCGCTACTGAGCCTGAGCGGGCCCTCTGGTAAGGAGCGCTGTGGAACAGCGAGCCATCTGTCTGAAGGAGATTGATCAGGGTTATCGTATGAGATGAGCGACAGTCGCAAAAAGGACGGAAGTGAGAGCAAAGCACAGAAAATGACAGAGAGAGCAGATAGAGAGGACGGTCTGCTCTCCCCCTGACCTAGTCGGGAAGAGAGCAGACCGCGCTCAAGGCTTCAAGTACATGTACAATGTCCTGGCAGACATCGACCATGACCCGAGGCAGCCATTCTTCGGGATGCGGGTCATCGGCCACAATTTCCGCCTCGCCCTCTTCCTCTTCCTCCTCGTAGCTGTAGCGATGACTCCAGCTAGGACTGAGCGTATGACCCCCGCTGTACTGGTAAGGAGAACTCTCGTGCAGACCGCGCAGACCCTCTGGGTGCCAGATCGGGAGCTCCACACGCTGCTGCAGCGTCAGGGACTCTGGCACCAGGCGGTGATCCTGCAGAGTCAGTGTGACGCCGGGCCGGGTCTCGATCGTGCGGCTGCTATGCTCACTGGCGCGCAGCCTGAGCATCTGGGTCAGGGAGAGGAGAGTCTCTTCCGAGAAAGTTGCGCCTTTGAGGGAAAGCGAGTAGGAGAGGTCCAACACCAGCGCAGGGATCTCACGTGTGCGCAGGTGCGGACAATCGGCGTGGGGCTCGTGGAAGAAATCGCAGACTCCCCTAGGCCCTTCGAGGGAAAGCGCGGTATCCAGACTGCCCCAGCTAAAGGAGACGGTGCAGATGCTGGAGTTTTCAACCTGTTCGCAGCTTCCGATGTGACAGGTGCAGGCAAATTCACGTTCCATGGTGCGGGAGTTGATCCAATATTCGGGATGTGCCGTAAGCCCGACCTCCGCAGCCGCCTTCAGGAAGAAACCGGTCACATCTTCAAAGGTTAGCATGAAACGCTCCTTGCTGCCCCCGGTTGGGGCAAGTATGCCCGTGGCACCCGTGATAAGATGCCTCTATATTATGAGCGTTCCTGATAGGATGTGTCAATATTAGACAGGATAGCTCTCGCGCCAGTCGCGGAAGAGGGCACTGATCGAACGCCCCTCGTGCAAGCGCTCGATGGTTTCCGCCAGCAACGAGGCGACAGAGATGACCACGACCTTGCCGCCAAGGGTCTTGTTGCCTAGGGGGATCGTGTCAGTGGTGACGATGCGTGTGATTTCGGGCATACAGAGCCGCTCCTCCGCCGGTGGGGTTAGCACGGCGTGGGTAGCAACCACTGTGATATCTGGTTTGGCCCCGGCCTCCAGCAACGCCTGGGTGCAGGTAACGATCGTTCCCCCAGTCGAGATAATGTCGTCCACGATAATGGGCCGTTTGCCAGCGACCTCGCCGACAATGGCACGCACCTCGACATCCTGGGCGTGGTTTCCCCCGCGCCGCTTGTGCATTACAACCAGCGGGATATTGAGCATATTGGCATAAACATCAGCCACCTTGACCCGTCCGGTATCCGGCGTCACGACTACAGCATCGCTCAGGTCCATATGCTGGCGCAGATACTCGCCCAGCAAGGGAATGGCTGTGAGATGGTCCATGCCGATGTCAAAAAAGCCCTGGATAGCCGGCGAGTGCAAATCGACGGATACCACACGGTCAGCCCCGGCGGTCGATAGCAGGTTAGCGACGAGCTTGGCAGTGATTGGCTCGCGCCCCGTGGTCTTCTTCTCTTGGCGCGCATAGCCGTAGTAAGGGATGATAGCCGTGATGCGCGCTGCCGAGGCGCGGCGAAAAGCGTCGATCATGACCAGCAGCTCCATCAGGTGCTCATTGACCGGGTGGCAAGTCGATTGGACAATGTAGATATCCCTGCCGCGTACACTATCCTGGATCTGCACGTGACATTCGCCATCGGCAAAGCGGTGCAGCTCCCGCCGCCCCAGGGGTCGCCCCAAACAGCTTGCTACTGCCTGCGCCAGCTCCGGGGTCGCTGAACCACTGTAGATGTCGACGTCGATCGGCGGGCCGCTCCGGTTGGGCCTTCTCGCTGCCGCTGCGCTCTCTGTCATGAATGGTCTCCCCCTCTTAGAAGCCACAGAACCACTGTGGCTGGCAATACCCGCAGTGGTTACCCCTCTATTGTAGCATGTCTCGATAG
>NZ_JADGHT010000024.1 GCF_019683755.1 Thermogemmatispora sp.
ACGGGGGGTCTTTGGGTCTTTTGGGGGCGGCGCGGTAAAGCCCCGCGCCGCACGTGCCCGGTGCAGGCGTGATGCGTCTCAGCCCTGGGGTGTTGCTGTCGAACGGACGCTATAGAATTGAGCGTCTGGTGGCGGCGGGCGGTATGGGAGCTGTCTATCGGGCAATCGATCTGCGCTTTGAGCGTCCCTGCGCGGTCAAGGAAATGCTAGACGACTTTCAGAGCGAGGTGGAGCGGAGCCAGGCTGTAGAATGGTTCAAGCGGGAGGCGACATTACTGCTCGATTTAAATCATCCCTGCATCCCTCGCGTACGCGACTTCTTTGTGGAAGAGGGGCGCCATTATCTGGTTATGGACTTTATCGAAGGGCGCACACTGGCCAAGGTGCTAGAGGAAGAGGGGAATGTTATGGGGGTCAATGGGGCGCGAGGTGTGCCCGAGGCGCGTGCCAGGAGCTGGGCGCAGCAGATCTGCAATGTTCTGAGCTATCTGCACCGCCAGAATCCGCCGATCATTTTCCGTGATCTGAAGCCCTCGAACATTATGGTCACGGACCAGGACGAAATCAAACTGATCGACTTTGGAATAGCGCGTACTTTTCAGTCGCAGCGCCAGGCCACTATCATCATGACTATTGGCTATGCGCCACCGGAGCAGTTGCATGGGATGCCAGAGCCGCGTAGCGACATTTATGCCTTGGGGGCGACGCTGCATCGCCTGCTGACACACCATGATGCGGCTAATAACAGACCAACGATTTTCTCCTTTCCTCCAGTAAGGAGCTTGCGCCCTGATGTCTCGCCCGAGTTTGAACAAGTCATTATGAAGGCCCTCTCGCCGAGTGTAGAGCAGCGCTGGTCAAGTGCAGAGGAAATGGAGCGAGCGATTTTGAGCCTGCCGCCGATCAAGGTGGTGCCTCCCTTGACAAACAGTGTGCCCCCGACAGTAGCCGCTTCACCCGCAACGCCACGGAACGTGGCCTTGCCTGTTGGAGGCGGCACGACCGGCCCGGCTGGGCAATTCATCCTCACGGCGCAGGCTCAATTGCAAGCAGGGCGAATCGAGGCTGCCTATGCAGCTGTACAGCAGGCTTATGCGCTGGAACCAAATAATGCGCTGGTCCACAAGATCTTTGGGCAGATCTTTGCACGTCGCCAGCCACCCGATCCGCAACGGGCGATCCAGGCTTATAATCGCTCGGTGCAACTGAATCCTAATGATGCTGAGACACACAAACTGGTTGGCGATGTCTATCATTTCATTCTCATGCGCCCTGGTGATGCAATCACGGCCTATACACAGTCTCTGCGCCTCAATCCTAATGATTTTGAGGCCCATCAGCGCCTTGCGCAGTGCTACGAGCGCCTGAATCAGTTGGGACCTGCCTTGCGGGAGTTTCAGGAAGCGTTGCGACTGGCTCCTAAGGTCCCTGCCCTGCTCGCAGCGTTGCATTACGAGATCGGTCAGCTCGCTTGGCGGCTCAACCAGTTGCCGCTCGCAGAGCGGAGCTTTGTGCAGGTCCTGATTATTAATCCCGCCGATCATCAGACGCGCTTTCTCCTAAGCCAGGTCTATGAGCGGGAGAACAAGCTCAGCGATGCGCTGCGTGAGTGTCGCTATGTAGTTGGGGCTATGCCTACCAATCAAGCGGCTCAGGCCATGTTACAACGTCTGCAAGCCAGGTTAGGACGATGAGAAACCATGCGCTCCTTCGGCGCATTCCGTCAGCTTTGGATGTAAGGGAGAAAGTGCCGATGAGTACGTACCACTTGTCTTCTGAGAAAAGGAAAGGCATCGGCCTGCTGTCACACACGCTTGGTCCCTTGCTAGGCATGCTTCTCATCGCCTTACAGCTCCTGTGGCCTGTTGCTGCGATCGCTGCTCCTGGGGACGGGAGCGTCGACGTTGGGAAGAATCAGGCGCTTGACCTCGTAGGAGCAGCAGTAGTGCGTTTACTGGTGACCTATGTGCCTGGCCAGAGCGGTCAACTACCCCTCACCCATACTTTAAGCGGCGACCGGGCTGATCAGCCGCTGCCGCTGGGTCTTTCCGGAACCCAGTGTACAGGCCTGGGTGTACTGGTCAAAAGTTGGCAGCCGCAGGGAGCAGAGGATCTAAATACGTGGCTCTTAACCGATGGTGACCTGGTGGGCAGACAGCGTCTCTGCGGGAACAGCGGGAGTACAGGTGGCTTCCCTGATCAGTTAGCCTCGATTGATATCTATAGCAGCACGACAGGACTAGGGAGCTTATTGGCGCATATTACCTGCGCAGGCTCTCCGTTGATGTGCTCCAATCGTAGCCAATTGCTCCCTAGCGGTGGCAGTAGCTGCCCGCTTGAACTCAACTGTGCTCATGCGCTGGTACTAGTGCCTTTCCATAGTGCCTATGCTCTACCTTATGCCGAGCTGGCACCGCTGCCCAGGAATAGCCAAACAACCTTTGGGCTGGAGCTGACCGATAGCAGTGGTAGCTTGCCCGCTCAGGCCAGCCAGGCGCCAGGTTTCCTTACGCCCAAGCTCGTTGGAGGACAAGAGCAACCGGTCAATACTGCCACTTCAACGCCTAATGAGGAGCAGGAAGCTGGCATGCCAATGATTAATCAGATGGGCCAGGTCGTCGGACTGCAGGTGCTTGGCGATGGGACAAGCGATGCTGGCCAAGTGGGCACTCTCCTACGAGGGTTTAACCTGCTAGCAACGCCGACTAATCAGCTGCTCACACACTGGCGGGCTGGCATCCAGGATTACTATCGCAACCAGTATAGCCAAGCCAAGACCGAGTTTCAGCAGGTCCTCTCGCTCAGCCACAATCAGCTCCGCGGGGCTCAGCAATTCCTGCTGCTGATTAATCAGCACTTTCAGGCTCAAGTAAGCAGTCAGACCCAGTCTCCGGGGCTGGGCGGCGAAGCTACCTTGCTGGGCTTCCCACTGCTGGCTTGGGCTGGACTGGCTGGTGGGCTGCTGTTGCTGCTACTGATTCTGCTCATGACGCTGCTGGTGAGGCGAATCAGACGGCGCAGAGAGTTGGAGCGCTTCCGAAAGGAAGAGGAGGAGGCTAAGCGTCAGGCTGATCTGGAAGCGGAACGCCAGCGTCAGCGAGTGAGAGCCTTGCAGGCACGACAGCAGCCATTGACGCTGGTTGGTGGGTTGCCGCAGTCACAGAGGCAGACCGAGAGGAGCGAACAAGCGACAACATCGGCGTCGGTAGGACCCACTGGCGTGCTTCAGTGTCCAGCCTGTAAGGAGCCAGTCGCGCGGGGCAGCGAATACTGTCCTGCGTGTGGTATTTTACTCTCACCATCGACCTCGGGACTGCGTCTCCGGGCCCTTGTGCCCCCCGAGATGCCGGCTCAGCCGATGCCTTCTATACCTGCGCCCGAGGCTGGAGAGGTGCAGACCGCCTCCCCCGCGGTCTCTGGATCTCAATCCCAATCCCCTTCTCAATCCGTGCCACAGCCCTCGCTCAGTGATCAGCCCACCTTTGTCCTGCCGCCGCTCAGTGAGCAGCCAACACAGGCTATCATTTCCCCCAGCGCGGCGCTGCCGGCGGAGAAAACCCAGGCCATCAGAGGGAAACAGCGGATGAGAAGCTTCCAGTTGCTCGTTGGTCACCGCACTGATCCTGGCATCAAACGGCGCCATAAACCGAATGAGGACAGTCTGCTTGCTATACTTGGCGGGAGACGCATTAATGGACAAGTACAGCCTTGGGGCTTCTTTGTGGTAGCTGATGGCATGGGAGGCCATGCCAATGGGCAGGATGCCAGTCGTCTGGCCATCCAAACCATAGTTGATTATGTCCTGCCTTCCCTGGTCCGCGAGCGTGAGCTGAGCAGCAATGACTATCAGCGTCTCCTGGTAGAGGGGGTCCAGTCAGCCAATCAGGCGGTTCATGAGCAGAACCAACGCGAGCATGCCGATATGGGAACAACCATGACCACAGCGCTGATTGTCGGCTCTGTGGCCTACGTTGCCAATGTAGGTGATAGTCGCACCTATCTCTATCGGGAAGGGCGGGGTCTCAAGAAGGTGACCCAGGATCACTCAGTAGTTGCCAGCCTAGTAGAAGCGGGCATTATCAAGCCTGAAGATATCTATACGCATCCAAAGCGCAACCAGATCTATCGGAGCCTGGGTGAAAAGCCAATCGTCGAAGTTGATCCTTTCCGGGAGGAGCTGCTGCCCGGCGATAAACTCTTGCTGTGCTCCGATGGCCTCTGGGATATGACACGCGATCCCCATATCGAGGCCGTCCTGCGCAAGCCTGCTGATCCGCAGCGGCTCGTCGACGATCTGGTACAGCTCGCTCTGGATGGAGGTGGCGAGGATAATATCTCGGTCATTGTGGTCCAGCTCGTGGAAAGTGCACGCGGGCACAATACACCCGATGTGCAAGTGCTAGCTCAGCCTGACCAGTTTGCTCTCCCTACCCTACCGCAGGGCTAACCCTGCAGCAGCAGAGGCGCGCCAGGAGAGAGAGTGCTGCCCTCCTGGCGTTTTGCTTTTGGGGTACCTGAGCGGCTCTGCTAGGTCAGAGAGGGTGGGATAAAGCGGTCAGTTTGTCGCCTGTTCAACCCTGTGCTATAATCTTGGCAGCATCTTCTGACCCTCTTTTTCTTCGTAAACAAGGGTCTGACAGCTGGAGGAAGGCGTGTGTCACTAACTACCAGTACGGGTTATCTTTACGCTGCGATTCTGCTGGCCGCCGGCTTCACCTTTGTCCTGATCACTATGACGGTCGCGAATCTGCTGGCTCCCAGACGCAGAACTCAGGAGAAGCTGCAGACCTATGAGTCGGGCGAGGTACCGATTGGTTCTGCCTGGGTTCAGTATCCTCTGGGATTTTATATCTTTGCCTTGCTCTTTGTCGCCTTTGATGTCGATATTGTCTTTATCGTAACGTGGGCTGTTCTCTTCAAGAGTCTGAGTATCTTTGGCTTCTTTGAGATACTCTTCTTCATTCTTGTGCTCGCGCTCGGTCTGGTCTATGCCTGGCGCAAGGGAGTGATCCGATGGATATAGTACCGCGTGTTTCGCAGATTCCGAGCGCTGCCGACTACAGCGACGAGCTAGCCGAGCTTGCGCGTGACCTGGCGCCCTTGGCGCAGATCACCGGTCAGCCGGTAACGCCCCGAGTAATGAAAGGCAACTATCTCGGCATCGAGGTTGATCGGACGCATCTAGTAGCCGTTTGTCGTTTTCTCCGCGATCAGCTTGGGTTTGACCTGCTCAGCTGCATCTCGGGGGTCGATATGCTTGATCACCTGGAAACAGTCTATCATCTGCGTTCGACCACGCGCGGCTCACTCCTGCAGATCAAAGTCCGTCTGGATGCCGAGAATCCAGAGGTCGATAGCGTCGTCTCGGTGTGGCCAACGGCTAACTGGCTGGAGCGGGAGACCTATGATCTGTTCGGCATCCGCTTTACTGGGCATCCTGATCTGCGGCGCATGCTGCTTGATGACGACTTTGAGGGGTACCCATTGCGCAAGAGCTTCCATCAGGTCCCTCTGACCGTCAAACCGCCATCAACAACGCAGGTTGATCCCAATATGGCAGTTGCTGGCCAATATCAGCAGCGTGGAGTTGAGCATGTGGTTCAGAAGAAGTTCGGCCAGGGGAAGCTAGAGCGGCTGCATCCAGGAACTCCAACCTTCGGCCATGCTTCCCACGCTCATGAGCACGAAGAGGAAGAAGAGCAGACGCGCTCAACTTCAGAGGGAGGCCAGACACGCTAATGGCTGGCAGCGGAGGGAGCAGCAAGAGAACTAGCGTTAGAAGCTCTGCGGATGCGGCAAGGCGTGCTGAAGCAGACGAGCTACCCTGGGCAGGACAGCGGCCAGGGCCAAACGAGCATATGCCTGCAGGCTTCTCTGTCTCTGGGTTACGCGGTCTGATCTGGTCTCTCTTTCTGGCTCTTGCTTTTTGGTGCCTGGCGATCGTCTTTTACATAAGCTTGCAGCAGGACCCGAATCGCGTTCTCTATGCTCTAATGGCAGCGCTCCTGGCGCTGCTCTGGACTGGTAACTTTAGCCTCCGTCTCTCCAGATTCAGGGGGCGACCACACTGAGCGTCTGGCCCGGCGCCATCTCCATCTGCTTGTTTGCCTGGAGCAGCAGGCTCGCGCCTACTAGCTTGGCCAAGGTGGACGATAGCCTCCTGCCAGTTGGTTAGCTGGCCGTCATATCTGCTAGTAGAGGGAACAAAGAGGTGGGGTCACTCTCCTCATGGAAACGAGAAGCCAGGCGCTGGCGTCGGGGGACAACGGTCGGGAGGGCATGATACTTGCCTGCTCCTCTGCTCGCCTGCCTGCCCGCTGCAGACGCAAAGGGCACTCCTGACTACCTCTCCTCCTGACCGGCTGAGTGGAGTAAGTGAGTGAGATTAAAGAGCTGCGAGGAAGCTATGGCGACCAATCAAGGTGTAAATAGACCTCCCCTCGAAGGGGAAGCGCCCGGCGAGCTGCGTTCCGAAGAGATGATTCTGAACATGGGGCCGCAGCACCCGAGCACTCACGGGGTTCTACGCCTCGTCCTCACTCTCGAGGGGGAGACAGTGGTAGATTGTACGCCGGTCATCGGTTATCTCCATCGCGGTATTGAGAAGATTCTGGAGAACCGCACGGTGATGGCCGGCATCCGCTATATGGACAATGCCGACTATCTCTCGCCAATGCTCAATGAGACCGCCTACGTTGGGGCGGTTGAACAGCTCATGGGGATCGAGCCGCCACGCCGCGCTCAATATATTCGCCTGATCACCAATGAGCTGCAGCGCATTGCCAGCCATCTGGTGGCTATCGGCACCTATCTATTGGATCTGGGAGCCTTTACGCCGATCCTGTGGACCTTCCGCGATCGCGAGGGCATTCTGTCGCTCTTTGAAGCTCTCGGAGGGAGCCGCTTCAACGTCAACTATATGCGCGTTGGCGGTGTTCTGCATGATTTTCCTAAAGGCTGGCTCCAACAGTGTGAGGCCTGGTGCAATCAATTTGAGAAGAACCTGCAAGAGCTAGAGACGCTGATCACCGGTAACGAGATCTTCGAAGCGCGCACGCAGGGAGTCGGCTATGTCGATCCTCAGCAGGCCATCGCTTATGGACTGACCGGCCCGATGTTGCGCGCCAGTGGCGTGAATTGGGATCTGCGGGTCAACCGTCCATATATGGCCTATCGTGAGATCAAGGTTAATCCCCAGGTGCGGCAGGAAGGTGACTGCTATGCGCGCTATCGGGTGCGTATGCAGGAGATGGCCGAGAGCCTGCGCCTGGTGCGGGTGGCGATGGATCAGCTCCCTGGAGGCCCAATCTCGACGCGGACGCCGATCGCGCTCCGTCCGCCACGCGGCGAAACCTACTTTGCCATTGAAAGCAGCAAAGGTGAGCTGGGGATCTACTTTATCAGCGATGGCAGTGAGTATCCGTGGCGGGCTAAGATTCGAGGGCCCTCCTTTGTCAATCTCCAGATTCTGCCTGAATTGCTGCGCGGCCATAAGATGAGCGACGTCGTAGCCATTCTGGGAAGCCTGGATATTGTGCTGGGAGAGGTTGATCGTTAACGCCCTCGGGCAAGAGAGGAGATAGCGCTGCCCGCCGCCTGGCTAGCGGCCAGGTGTGTTTGCTCGCTTCTCCCAGTAGCCTGTCCGGGTGGAAAGAGCAGTATGGTCGGGTAGGTAGATAAGATAGTAGAGAGGTAGAGCGAAATGGGCAGACGACTTGCCCGGGCGCTTTGATGCAAGGTAAGAGAGTGGAGTGTAATCCTATGTCCGGTGGAGTTGTATTAGCCGAAGTCTGGTGGGAGCAGCTCCTCCACGGCATCCTTTCTTGGGAGTTTCTTCAGTTCGTGGTAGCCTTCGCTTCCATCTTTGGCTTCGTGATGACAAGTGCGGTGATTCTGATCCTGGCCGAGCGCAAGGTGATGGCCTGGATGCAGGATCGCTATGGCCCACTGCACACGGGACCGTGGGGCCTGTTGCAGACGGTGGCCGATGTAGGGAAATTGCTACTTAAAGAAGATATCCACGCCGGTAAAATCGATAAGGCTGTTTTTATCCTGGCACCTTCGGTTTTCCTCGCCCCAGTAATTGCCTCATTTGCAGTTCTGCCATTCTCACCCTATATCAGTCTGCCGGGAGCGCCGTTGGCAACCGGCATTGTCTACTTGATTGCCATGAGTTCCCTGGATGTAGTGGGTGTGATCATGGCGGGCTGGGGCTCGAACAATAAGTATGCTCTCATCGGAGGCCTGCGCTCCGCGGCCCAAATGATCTCATACGAGCTGCCGCTTGTTCTATCGCTGGTGAGCGTGATCATGCTGACCAGCATCTTGCGCGACAGCGGCATCGGCACCATTGCCATCAAGGATATTATGAATTTCCAGATGGCTCAGAATTGGCCAGGTAAGGGTAACCCAGTCTGGGACTTCATCTTCGAAGGCTTCACCCCCTGGGCCTGGTTCATTCTGGTGCAGCCGTTGCTCGTGGTGATCTACTATACCTGTGGTCTGGCCGAAACGAACCGCTCGCCTTTTGACCTCCCCGAGGCTGAGTCAGAGCTAGTGGCGGGCTATCTCACCGAGTATAGCGGTATGCGCTGGGCGCTCTTCTTCCTGGGTGAGTATGGCAACATGACGATTGTATCGGCAATCACAGCCATGCTCTTCCTCGGAGGCTGGTCAGGTCCTGGGGTGGCCTTCCTAACGGCGCCTGGCATGGCCATCGGCTGGCAAGTACTGGGCAATCTGCTCGCGCTCTTCTACTTTATCCTTAAGATCTATCTGCTCTGCGGCGTCTTCATCTGGGTGCGGACCACCCTGCCGCGCCTGCGCGCCGATCAGCTGATGCAATTTGCCTGGTTGATTCTCATCCCTACAACACTCGTCAATATCGTTCTCACCGGGGCCCTCTATCTGGTGCTGAATGCCCTGGGAGCCTCGAATCTGGTCTTTCTGATCGTCCTCGGCGTCGTCAACTGGCTGATGCTCTTCGGCTTCTTCTGGGTCGTGAGCCGGGCCACAACCGCCTCGACGCGGCGGGCAATGGCGCCGGCCATTCGTGCTCGCCAGCGCCTGGCAGCACTAACGGCGGCTCCCTCGGCCCCGCGCTTACCTGAGCCGGAGCGGACAGGTGTGACAGGCGCCGGCGCGACCAGCGGCAGATAAAGGCAAGTGGTGAGAAAGATAAGCCAGTAAGGCTGTAGTACTGAGCATGCACGGGCTGCGCTGGTCGTCCTCTACGAGTGGACACAGGTGGATAAGATCAACAAGGGCAGGAAAATCTGTGAGCCGTCACTGACGGCTGAACAGATCTCCTGCCCTGTAAATTAGTCCAGAAGGGCCTTTTTCGGCTGCGCGTCTCGCCTCTCCATTGCCAGCCGCTAAGAGTCTCGCCTCCTTAGACCCCACGCAGCTTGAGAATCAGCGTTGTGAGCAGAATGCTTAGCAGAGCGCCGATCGTCACTTGAGCCACTGTATGTCGGCGCAGAACCACTCTTGACCAGCTTACCAGGATCAGCAGCAAGAAGAGGGGAAGCATGGCGGAGCCATACATAGCGGTCAGCAAAGTAGCGGCGCTGGCCATCGATGAGGCATGGACGCTAATTTTCCACCAGAGGGTGATGAAGAGCATGACGATACCGCTGATGATCGTGATGATGAGCAACGTCATTAAATTATAGGGGCCGTGGAGGGCCTGCAGCACGAAGAGGCCGACCGTGGCTGAAGAGATAGAGAACAGATAAGGACCCAGGCGCTCAGTGCGACGCGTGATATCCAGATCGGAGAGCCGACCGGTGTGGACACCGATCACAATGTAGAGCAGAGGACCCAGGCTGAGGAAAAAAAGCGCGATCAGGGCGCAGGCTAGAGCGCGGCCAGGATCTGGGCTATGGTAGAGAGCCACTGACATCACAAGTGGCAACGAGATAGAGAAAGGTGCCAGTACGGTTGAGACGTAACGTGCAATCCGTAGGCGCAAAGACTCGCTATCAGTCATACCACATTCACCAAGTTGAGGGCCGGCAGCGTATTCTTTAAGCACCTGAGACAGACGGCGGCTGTTCATTCCGATCACTCTTCCCTTTCCTCACGAGCTGCAGCGGCACTGGTCTGAGCAAGCTGGCTGGCCTGACGCACCACAACAGGGTGACCCAGGATTCTAGAGGCAATCTCACGGAAAGAGGCGGGATCACCACTACACCACACTTCCAGGTGGCCCGGAGCTTCCTGCTTTCCCTGCTTGATCGATGGCTTCAGCAGCGCAGCAGCCTCCAACACAGAGCGTGTACGGCGGGCGATAGCTGCTCCACTATCGATGACCTGAACATTGTTGCCCGCCACACGCTCAATAACTGGACGCAAAGCGGGAAAGTGAGTACAGCCCAGAACCAGCACATCGATATCTTTGCTCAGCACTGGGCTTAAGGCCTGGCGGACGACCTCCTCAGCTAGCGGCGAATCCAGCTCACCGCGCTCGACGAGGGTCACCAGCTCAGAGCAGCCATGAGTGTAGGTTTCAAGATCGCGAGCAAAGTCTGCGATCAGTTGCTGCAGGTAGGGCGAGCGAGCTGCCTGATTCGTGGCGATGATACCAATCCGCCCTTTGCGTGTCAGCTGAGCGGCTGGCTTCACGGCAGGCACCACTCCTACAAACGGAACGGGGAAGGTAGAGCGCAGGGTAGCCAGGGCTGCTTGAGAAGCGGCGTTGCAGGCTACAACGATCAATTTAACACCGCGTTCGACCAAAAAGCGACCGATCTCCAGCACAAGTTGCGTGATCTCCGCCTCGCTGCGCAGACCATAAGGGCAATGGGCAGTGTCACCGACGTAGATGTAATCCTCGCTGGGTAGCTCCTGTCGAAGGGCACTGAGAATGGTCAATCCGCCGACTCCCGAATCAAAAACGCCAATCGGGGCGTTGGCCTGACCGAGTCCAGGAGCCTGCAGCGTCGGGAACTGTGATCGCTGGAACTCTACCGCCTGCTGAAGATGGGCGCCATGCGATTCGTTGCTCGAAGAGGCTGCATATATTTGTTTCGCGTTACTATCATGCATAGCACTACGGCAGATTTAGCAACAAAGTGATAACATGGCAAGGCATATACCTGACAATGATTGCCCGGCACCTTGCTGAAGGCGAGCAAGGTGCTGGCGAGCCGAGCACTACCACGGCCCTGGCAGAAGTGCTGACTGGCACAGACCATGAAGGCAAGGAACGGACAAAGAGAAAGATAGCCACCGATCGGGATGGATCAGCCTTCCGAGGCGTACCATGCAGCAATCTGGTTGGCACTCTGCCCACATGGTGGCTGGTAGCTAGCTAGCCCCCTGCCTTGAGGCCTGTAATGGGACCAATCTCCGTTGAACGCCTTGATTCTACTCACCCCCGGCTCGCTAGCGAGTTCGCAGGGACCAACTAGGAATCAGGTCATCGGACCCAAGTTCCCAGAGGAAAGCAGCGGAACCAGCGGCCTGAGAAGCTGTGCCCCTTGCATCCTCGGGCTTAGCGTACAAGAGCGGCGAGAGGCAAAGGATGTCGGCACGCTCTCCTCTGGGAGAGGAGAAGGCTGACTGACATCAGCAGGAGCTTACAGAGACGTGGCAGTCAGTCAGTCACTTAGTCAGCGATCCTCTAAACCGGCAAGCGCGAGAGCGAAAGCATGACTGAGCGTGCCATAGCGATCCATAACATTCCCCAGCCGCTCTCTAGCGAAAGGCTGCAACTGGCGGTCTTCTTTGCTGCTTGCTGCCACCAGGTCAGTCACCCTGTCCCAAGCGAGAGACTCTGGTCCTATCAGTCAGGTACTTTATATAGAACGATCCTGGAAGGAGATCGACCACACTGGCGACACTTATCCCACTCATTAAGAAGGTCCTGCCTGCTGGCAGCAGCCTCGGCTAAAGCAGCCAGCTATCTCCTTATGCCATTGCTCCCTGCCAAGAACGGGCCATTGGGCCTCTGGCTGCTCATGGAGCGAGGAGAATACCGTATCAAAGCAGGCGATCAGCCCGAGATTCTAACAGTCCTCTAACACTCTTCCTACGCTCCTCTAATGCTTTTCCTACGCAACTCTAATGAGGCATATGGCATACTCAAAGCAGGCTCAGGTGTTGCTTGGACAGCAAGGAGAGGCGAGGACCCATGTACGCAGCGAGCAATCGGTCACAAGGGAACGCTGGTCAAAGTGCTCAGCGGGCGCCGCAGCCGCTGCGCTGTGCGAACTGCGACATAGAGATTCGCTGGTCTCCAACGATTGTGCAGGGCAAGGCCTATTGCTGCAGCGGATGCGCCGCTGGGGGCCCTTGCAGCTGTGACTATTCACAGTATCGCTCGGTCAACATCTCTGGTGTAATCCATTACATGCCTGAGCATGAGGAGCAGGATGGTGCCCAGGCGCACGGGATGGAAAGCGGTTCATCCTGAGCTTCCACATGGTCCTTGCAAGTGGCTGACCCATTGGCTCCTGTGGTCCCCCCGGTTTTGCTGTCTCCCCGTCCTGTGACGAAGCGATCCAACGTGCTGATCGTAGAGCTGTGTAGGACTGGGTGCTGTGGCCTCATGGTGTGATGCATGACCGGGGTGCAAGCCGTGAGTGAGGCAGCGAGAGAAAGGCGCCTGATCTGAGTGAGAGAAAGTGGCAGGCGGAAAGGAAAGAGCGAGACTCTTTTCGGGAGATAGCAGCCTGCCTGGCAGCCCCCTTTTGTTCGCCTGTGTACGTATGTACAGGATGTAGGTATGGGTCCAACCTAGCGAGTGAAGCAGCAAAAACTAGCGGAAGAAAGGGAGAAGACGTTCGTGGCGAAGATTCGTCCTGTTGGCGACCGTGTGGTAGTGAAGCCCGCGGCCAAAGAAGAGGTCACCAAGAGCGGAATTGTCATTCCCGACACAGCCAAGGAGAAGCCCCAGGAAGGGACTGTCATCGCCGTAGGGAGCGGTCGGCTGCTTGATAATGGAGAGCGAGCGGCGTTGGAGGTGCGTGAAGGTGACCGGGTGCTCTTTGCCAAGTACAGTGGCACAGAGTTCAAGCTTGATGGCGAGGAATACCTGGTACTGAAAGAAAGTGACATTCTCGCCGTTCTGAGCTGACCCCTTCCGCTGTAAACCCTCCTGGCTGTTGGTCGTCCGCACTCTTCTGAAAGAGGAGAGCAAGCGCAATCGACCAAGCGCTCAGCTAAGCAAGCAAGATAGAGAGGAAGGAACAATTCATAGATGGCGAAACAGCTCGTATTTGACAGTGAGGCGCGTCGTTCTCTGAAGCGTGGGATCGACATTCTTGCGGCTGCCGTCAAGGTAACTCTCGGCCCTAAGGGGAGGAATGTCGCTCTCGATAAGAAGTTTGGGGCTCCTTCCATCACCCACGACGGCGTCACAGTTGCCAAGGAGATCGAACTAGAGGACCCCTTTGAGAACATGGGGGCCCAACTGCTGAAGGAGGCGGCTACCAAGACCAACGATGTCGCCGGTGATGGCACAACGACCGCCACAGTTTTGGCCCAGGCCATCGTGACCGAAGGTCTGAAGAACCTGGCTGCTGGCGCCAATCCGATGCAGCTTAAGTATGGCATTGATCGCGCCACAGAAGCGGTGGTCAACTACATTCGGTCGGTGGCGGTACCAGTGCAGACGCGTGAGGATATCGCACATATTGCGACCAATTCCGCAGCTGATGAGACCATCGGCAAGTTAATCGCCGATGTTATGGACAAGGTCGGCAAAGATGGCGTAATCACGGTTGAAGCCTCGCGCGGCACCAGCTTCGAGACAGAGTTTGTCGAGGGTATGCAGCTCGATAAGGGCTTTGTCTCGGCTTACTTTGTGACCAACAACGAAAAGCAGGAAGCCGCTATTGAAAATCCCTATCTCCTGATCACCGATCGCAAGATTAGCGCCGTGGCCGATATTCTGCCGGTGCTGGAGAAGATCACCCAGCAAGGTCGACGGGAGCTGGTGATCATTGCCGAGGATGTTGATGGGGATGCACTGGCGACGCTGGTAGTCAATAAGGTGCGCGGCGTCCTGAATGTTTTGGCCGTCAAGGCTCCCGGCTTCGGCGATCGCCGCAAGGAGATGCTGCGTGATATCGCCGTGTTAACCGGTGGTCAGGTGATTAGTGAGGAAATGGGGCGCCGCCTCGATGCGGTAACGCTGGCAGACCTTGGCCAGGCCCGCCGCGTGGTGGCTACGAAGGATACGACGACCATTGTTGAGGGCCGTGGCAATCCTGCCGAAATCCAGGCGCGCATCCGCCAGATCAAGGCCCAGATCGAGGAGACTACTAGTGACTACGATCGTGAGAAGCTGCAGGAGCGCCTGGCCAAGCTGGCTGGTGGCGTGGCCTTGATTAAGGTTGGGGCCGGCTCGGAAGTGGAGCAGAAGTATCGTCAGACTCGTGTGGAGGATGCCCTGTCAGCGGCGCGCGCCGCGGTCGAAGAGGGTATTGTCCCTGGTGGTGGCGTGGCCTTACTGAATGCGATTGAGGCCCTCGACAAACTGGAACTGACCGGCGATGCCGCCACCGGCGTGAAGATCCTACGCCGTGCTCTTGAGGAACCGGTGCGCCAGCTTGCTATCAATGGTGGCAAAGATGGCTCGGTCGTGGTTGAGGGCATTCTGCGCGCCCAGCGCGAGCATAACAACCGTAACTATGGCTATAATGTCTTGCTCGATCGTTACGAGGATATGATCGCCGCTGGCATCACTGATCCAGCCAAGGTGACCCGCTCAGCCCTGCAGAATGCCGCCAGCATTGCGGCTATGATCCTGACCACTGAAGCTCTCATTACCGACGTACCTGAGAAAGAGAAAACTACTGCTCCTTCTATGCCTGAGTACTAGCGTTCTTCAAACCGCTTCACCCCGGCTCGCTGGGACGGGAACGGGGATAGATGAGAGCGAGGCCTTCCCCCACCAGAGGGAAGGCCTTGTTCATCTGTGAGGGACGCCCTCATGAGAGAAAGTGCAGCGAGTCGAGCATCGGATTATAGTACTTCTGCATCGCCTCGTCAAAGACATCGCCGCTAGCATAGAACTCAAGGCTGTAGTAGTGCTGCTTATAGAGAACGCTCAAAGTGACCAGGTGTAAGCTTTGATTGTTGTTGAGCAGGAAACTCACATCATCCTCACTCCAGGTCTGCCCGCCGAGAGTGCGCACCTTCGGAGTATTGGCCAGAGCTTGGGGGCTGCTCAAGCTATTGCTCTGGGCGAAGTCCTGAATGAGAAACTGGTCCAGGTCATGCCCGCTAGAGAAGACCTGGCTAGCGTCGCTTGGGAATTGAGCAATCAGTAGGCTCAAAGGAATCGAAAGGCTCTGTGGCGGAGTGAGGATCAGCGTTTTGACGCCGCTCGTGGAAGTATTCAGCTGACTCTCGACCCAGTCTTGGGGCAGGTTCATGGTCAGGCCCAAGGATTGGCTATTAGCTGTGCTCAGCGGCTTGAAAGAAGATGGCGTAGGCAGAATGTTCGTTGACGAGCTTGGAGAACCTGTCACTGCGGTAGCCGAAGGGGTCTGACTGGGCAGATGGACGCTGCGCACTGGGGCCCGCGGAGCGAAATAGCCATGTGCCCAGAGCAGTCCCAGGGTGAGGCCAACCCCGAGCAGCAAGCTTAAAAGAAGCACAGAGATTACAGTCAGCCAGCGAATAAGGAGCTGCTTAGAACGAGCTTGACCAGGTAAAGCAGCAGTTGCTGCTTGAGCTGTAGGATTGCTAGCGGACAGCAAAGGGCTGATGATTTCGCGCGCATCCCGTGGCCAGGCAGGGATATCGCTGGGGAGATACGAGTAATAGGCTGATGTCCCTGGTGCAACTGCCGCACCGCACTGAGGGCAGACGACGGCATAGGCTGGGAGTTCTGTCTTGCATTGGGTGCAGGTCATGGCTGCTCCTCTCCCATGTCGTTCTGGTAAATCAATTCTTACCAGAGATGCACTAAATGCAATGAATCAATGAGCGAGGATAGAAGCAACCGCGGCGACGTAGCAGAGCGTGGCGCGGCAGCTCTCATGGCTTCGGCGCCTTCCTCCCCTGCGTGCGTTCAAGCGATTGCTGAGCGACTGGCTAGAGAAGAGAGAGCCAGGTTGACCCGGGATCAGGCTCCTTCTCTAGTGAGCGAAGCGTCCTTGCTCTCTCCATGTGGCTTGGCTCAGTCTTGTCGAATTGCAAGCTTAACCGCTCAGCGGGTGCCTGACGTGCGAAACAACTACTGAGTCAGGCGGCAGTCAAAGCGCACCTGTCCGCTACGACGATCGGTAATAGCCCTGATGATCTCCACAGTAACCGGCTCTCCAACTGCCACCGGCAGATCATCCTTATCAAGCACGCGGCACTCAAAATGTCGAGTGGGATCATTGAGGTCAGCAATGATGCAACGCACGTAAGGATGTTCTTCACCGGCAATGATGGCCCGTAGACCTGGTTCCTTGGCCAGGAGCGTACCCGTGCGCTTCACAGTAGGCAGGCACCCCTCTCTGAAAAGCTTCGTTCTCACTCTCCTCGGCTTAGCAGAGGATGGCTGAATGCTAAAGACATAGTAGAAGAGTCTGCAGCGAAAGTCAACTGCCCGCTCAGGCACGGGTCCCCTCCAGACCGTTGGCGCTGGCGATGCTCCTGTGTAGGAGGCCAGCCAGGTAGACACTTTTCTGCCTGGTGATCCCTGGCAGGGAGAGGAGGCAGAAAGATCACCCGGACCTGGCTTAACCCAGTACCTCGGGATTGACCAGGTTGGGAGGCCGGCGCCCCTCATGGTAAGCCACAATGTTATTGCTCGCCATCAGAGCCATCTGATTACGTGTCGCATAGGAGGCACTGGCAATGTGTGGCAGCAACACCACGTTCTCCATCGTCAGCAGCTCAGGCTCAATAGCTGGCTCATGCTCATAGACGTCCAGGCCAGCACCGGCGATCTGCTTCGTTTGCAAAGCCCGTACCAGAGCCTTTTCGTCAACCACTGGCCCCCGAGAAGTATTGATCAGATAGGCCGTAGGTTTCATCAGCGACAGTTCTCGCTCTCCAATCAAGTGATGAGTTGACGGTAGATAAGGAGTATGGATACTGACAAAGTCAGATGCGCGCAATAACTCATCGAGAGGGGCATAGGTAAGATGATAAGCAGCTTCCTCCTCGGGAGGCAGACGGTAGACATCGTAGTAGAGCACACGCATTTCGAAGCCACTGGCACGCTTCGCAACGATTTTTCCGATGCGTCCAGCCCCGATCAGGCCCAGGGTAGCGTGATGCACATCGGTGCCGCAGAAAAGCAAAGGACCCCATCCTTTGAACTTACCGGCGCGTACAAAGCGCTCCGCCTCGGGGATGCGGCGAGCCACGGCGATCAGCAGACCGAAGGCCAGGTCGGCGGTGGTGTCTGAGAGGACCCCAGGTGTATTGCTCACAGCGATTCCTAAACGGGTAGCGGCTTCCACATCAATGTTATTGTAACCAACGGCCATATTGGCCACCATCTTGAGACGCGGCGTAGCCGAGGCGCAGGCCTCTAGGAAGCGAGCATCGATCTGATCAGTCAGCAGACAAAAAATATAGTCATGGCCGGGGCCGCGGCGGAGCAGCTCTTCGTAGGGCCAGATAACCCCTTCTTCCATGTTGGCCTCCACCTCACCGATGGCCTCCAGAGGCGGATAGGCAACGTCGGGTACGCGCTGGGTCACAAGGATCTTCGGACGCTTTGCCATAGCACTCTCCTGCCGATCTTGCTTGCTGACTTGCTAAAGCGATGGCTTGCCTGAACGAGCATGATTGGCCAGGGACCTCTGCGAACGGTGCCCCGCTGTTACCATAGCTGGTGATCTGAAACTACTGGCCTTTTTGGAAAGGAACCTTCCTTTTATTGTATAACCTCTGACAAGCCTCTCATCTGATCGTCCTCGCGATCGGTCTGGTCTGTGGTCTGCTGACAAAGCAGGGTTGCAGGCAGGCGGAAAGGCTTTGCTAAGCGGCGGCGCAGGAGCATCAAGAGCGCGGGCCAGCCGTCGCGCCACGGTGAGAGCTTCTTGGCCTTACGAGGGGTATAGCGAATGGGAACTTCCAGAATAGTGAGGCCAGCCTGGACCAGGTAGATAGTGATCTCCGGCTCGATCTCGAAGCGGCGTCCCTGCAGAGGGAGGGCCTGCACTACCGTACGCGGCATGAGCTTATAACAGGTTTCCATATCGGAGAGACGACAGCCATAGAGCAGGTTGGTGAGCATTGTCAAAAAGCGATTCCCCCAGCGACTCATCCACTGCTGCTGTGAGAGGTCGCGACAGCCATAGACAGCAGTGAGTGGCTGACCTGCGGCGCTCCAGCGCTCGACGAGCAGGGGAATGTCCTGGGGATCATACTCCAGATCGGCGTCTTGAATGAGGACCAGGTCGCCCGTGATATAGCTAAAGCCAGTACGTAAGGCCATACCTTTCCCCTGGTTGTGGCTGTGGCGCACGTAGCAGTAGCGATCGAAAGGTGAACGTTGACGCAGCTCCTGCAGGATGTCACAGGTGTGGTCTGTAGAGGCGTCGTCGACAATGATCACCTCCAAGTCGAGTGGCACGTTGGCCAGCGCCTCCAGTAGCCGGGCTACTGTGGCTTCCTCGTTGTAGACAGGCACAACCACCGACACGCGCATGCTTGCAGTGACCTCACTTCTCAGTGCAGAGGGGTGGGGAGCATGAGGAGCGCATGCTCATGCTGCTATTTAGACTCCCTACTCTCATTATCCAGGAAGCCCATGCTTTGTCGAGCAAACCTGCGTAAGAGAACTTTTCCCTGATTCCTGAAAGCTTCGCCAAGACAGCAACTAGACAAGACACGTCAGCCTGTGAAGCTTCCTTCGCCTGGCCTTACTCCCAGAGTTGGATCGTGCCGTCGGTTAAAGCAACGAGTAGGCGGCGATCAGCGAAGTGGAGAGCGCTGATTGGCCAGGGGTGATAGAGCTTCTGGACGAGCTGCCCGGTAGCCAGTGACCACAGCTCAACCACGCCCTCATTCAGCTCACTATCTTCACGCGCCACGGCGAGCCAGCTAGCGTCGTCGGAAAGAGCCAGGCGTGAAGTACCTCCCAGGGGGCCGACGGCAAGATCGTAGTAGGTAGCGGCGCGCAGGTCTTGCACTCGCACCTGATTGCGCTCCGGCCTGGAGGCGAAAGCGACCGCCTGCAAGTCGGGCGTAACGGCGTAAGGAGGAGCACAATCACTACACGTTCCGGCGAGCACAGAAGAGACAATACGAGGACGCAGACGGTTCCCGAAGCGCGTCCGTGCTGTAAGGTCCCAGCGCCGAACAACGATCACCTCCTCTTGGCGATCGGGAGTCTGGCCGCAGGAGAGCGTTAGTAAAGAGCGCGTGTCGCGTGAGAGGGCGCGCAGGCGAATAGCCCAGAACTGGCGCTTCTCGATCTCCTCTTCAATGCAAACGAGACTCTCCCGAGGGGTAAGGCTCTGTCCAGGCTGATAGAGCAAGACATCGGTGGCACGTGCACCGGCCTTCCGCGGTGTGCGCGGGTCCTCGGCTTGATAGGGCAGAGCGAGGCGCAAGCCCACTGAGCGAGCGGTCTGGCCTGGCTCTGGTGCTAACGTCGTCGCCGTACTCTCATCAACAAAGGCCAAGTCAAGCGTATAGTGATCAAAGACAGTGCGCTGCTGCAAAGGATAGCTCCAGACCAAGGAACCGCTCTGAGCCTCCCAGACGTGCAAGCCCAGGCGTCCCCAGCCGGCCAATAGCCTACCGTGTGGTGAGAAACGCAGTTCTCGTAGCGATTCGACCGTGAGCGCTGGGTCAGCCCGAAATTGAGCGAGCTGAGCGCGCTGGGCCAGACTCCAAATGGCACCCTGGCCATCTAGGGTACCAGCCGCAATATACAGATCTTCATGCTCGTTTTGTGCGCTGCCCAAGGCGGAAATGACTCCCAGAGAGGTCTGAAAGCGAGCACCAGCGTGCAGAGGGCCACGTGTGCTGAAGATACTCAGGCTGGCAAACTCCAGCTCCTCCCGAGGATCAACGCGTTGCGGGCGCCGACGGGGGCGCAGCAGGCCACTGCGCACATCTAGCAGGCCCCGCAAGGCCGCATCGTACTGCTGTCGCTTCTGCGGATCGCCCAGCACTGCATAGGCACGGTTGATACGCTGCATCTGCGTTGCACCCTCCGGACCGGCCAGATCAGGGTGATAGCGTCGCGCTAGCTGCCGATAGGCGCGCTTGATTGTCTCCTGATCGGCGTCCACTGGTACGCCCAGAATGGCGTAGTAGTTTTCCAGTTCATCCCTCTCCATAGCCAGCTCTGTTGTCTCTCGACAGTAGACAAATCGTCTTAAAGCGAGACAATACGGGTTTTAATCCGGTTATCTTGCAGCGACAAACGCCGTATGCGCCAGATATACCAAGTGGCAACGGTGCGGTAGGGTCGCCAGCGCTCGCCGAAGGCCAGCACTGCTTTGCGGGTAGGCCGTTCCTCCAGGTTGTAGAGGAGACGAAGGCCCTCGGCCAGCCCCAGATCATCGACTGGCCACACGTCCAGGCGACCCAGCGAGAAGATCAGAATCATTTCGGCGGTCCAGCGCCCGACGCCTCTGACGGCAGTTAAAGCGCGAATAACAGCCTCATCGTCAAGGGTTGGAAGCTGCTGTAGATCGAGCTTGCCACTCAAAACGCACGAGCACAGATCGTGCACATAGCGGATCTTTTGTGAAGAGAGACCGATCGCCTGCAATTGCCGCACATCAAGGTTGGCCAGGGGCTGGGCCTGGATAGGGCCAGGAGGCAGCAATGAGCGCAAACGGGTCATAATCGCATCGGCGGCCTGAACAGAAATCTGCTGAGAAATAATGGCGTCAACCAGCGCCTCGAAAAGATTGGGATCTGGCACCAGGGTGCAAGGTCCCACACGCTCTATAGCGCTGGCCAGGACAGAGTCGCGTGCTTTCAGGGTCAGGGTGGCAGCCGCGACAACGTCGGTCCAGGGTTGTTGTATAGTCATTCGTCTATCTTTCAGCTTGCTCAGCACTCTGGAGTCGATCGCTGGCTCAGTCCCTGTCCAGGCACTAGCGCCACGGCAGACCGGACAGCTTGCTGACGCAGAAAGCAAGGCGCATGGAAGTCAAGCGCCGCTTGGAAAGCCCAGCGAGGTCTATCGGCTCCACTCTCCGCTGATATTGTAGCACATGCTGGCCCCCTGCCGCCGGCATGTTTCGGCCTAAGCGGCGATGGAAGTAGTAGATGAAGCAATAGCGAAAGCCCATGATAAACAGGCGGAGGAGGCTCGAAGGCTTGCTCCTCCGCCTACGGGCTTGCGTGGGGCGCACTAGGTCCTGGCCGTAAGGCTGCTTTCCTTGAAGTGGAAGAAGGCGGCCAGCATTGCTACGAGGGCCAGGCCGAGGATCGTCAGCGTTGGCCCCCAGCGCATGCCCTCCGTGATTGGGCTACCGTAGAGGTGGAAAATCGAGAGATTGATCAGCCAATCGGGCAGCTTCAGCATCGGCTGCAGAAACTCCATCAAGAAAGAGATGGCCAGGAAAAGGCTAACGAGGCCTGTGGTTAAGCCAGCAGGGAGGCGTGTCGCCAGCAGGTAGACCAGAGCGGCAGCCAGCCACTCCAGTGGCAGCATGCTGAAGCAGGCGGCTGCGGTATCGCCGACATCGATACGCAGGTTGATGATATTGGCTGTCAACAGGAGACCGAGCCAGATCAGGAGTGGGGGAATCAGCGAGGCCAATCCTACAGCCGCAGCGTGCTCGCCGAGCAAGCGGATACGTGGCTGAGGCGTACTGAGAATGATTTCCAGGCGCTGGTTATCCAGATCGCGGCTCCAGGTGTAGGCCTGCGTCATGGCAAAGATGGTCAAGGCGACAGGGATAAAAGCAAAGACGGTTGCTCCCAGAAAACCCTGGTTGGTAGCGACGTTGTAGCCGCTGAAAAGCTGGCTCATCACGGCATTGCCTTGCACCGCCTTTCTAAAGACGTCCAAGAGGCTGGGAATGAGGGCAGTCAGGAACTCAACGAAGAAAAGCGTGATTACCGTCCACCAGAAAAGAGCCACGAACTGCGCGCGCAGCGTACACAGGCCCAGCGAGCGCAAGAAGGGATCACCTGCAGCGCGCGCCAGCGCACGGACTCGTTCGACAGTGGCTGGTTGTCGCCATCCGTTGATGGCAAGCTGGAGTGCCACGCTGCCCAGATCGCGGCGAGCAAAGATCACGGTGCTGGCGACGATCAGGACCAGCGTGAGCGCGATCAGTAGCGCCACCGCTCCCCAGTTCGCGTTTACCGAGGGAATCAGGGGTTTATTAGCATTGTAGTAATAAAAGATCGATACGTGACGTAGCCAGTCGAAATTGTGCTGGACACGTCCAACGCTATCGAGCAAGAACATGATCACCAGAATCGCCGCTGTCCAGCCGGCGGCGGCGCCCCGCCAGCGCACGAACTGGGAGATCAGCAGGGCGATGCAGGCGAAGATCAGCTCGAAGAGACCGACATTAAGAGCCGTCAGCAAAGCCCGCGGATAGTCGGCTGTTTCGTGGGCGCTGAGCTGGCCGAAGAGGATGAAGAGGCTGATGATAAGCATCATCACGAGGATGGCCAGCGTCAGGGCAAGCAGCTTTTCCAGCAAGAGGCGTGCGCGCATGATTGGCTGTGCAAGCAGAACATCGAGCGTGCCGCGCTCTTCGTCGCCGCGTACCAGGCGGGCACCGGCCAGGATGGCCCAGATGGCCAGAAAGGCTGGCAAGGTGGTGCCGAAGACGCGGAAGGTGACGTAGCCGGGGATGGTATTGAGGGCCACCTGATCGCCATAGAAGCCGAAGGACTGGTAGATCTGGGTGACGCCGGCGCTGAGGACATCCTGAGCGGTGGCGTACATGGCATAGATCAGCAATCCCAGGCCGAGGCCCCAACAGAGGATAGCGATCCAGTACTCACGTAAGCTTTTGAGCCAGATTGCACGCAGCATAGCGGTTTCCTCCCGTTATTGGCCGCCGCGCAGCGGCCAGCAGCGCTTAGCGACCAGCAGCGACCGGCTGGTCGGCCTGGTAGAAGCGCAAGAAGATCTCTTCAAGGCTCGGCTCCTGGGTAGTCAGGCTAAGCGCATCGTGGGCGGCGGCAGCCTTGATGACTGCCTGGAGGTCGCCCTGGACGTCAAGGTGCAGCTCGCGACCGTCGCGATTGAGATGGACGGCGGCCACGCCCGGTAGCCCCTGGAACCACTCCGGTGAGGCAGGCCCAGGAAAGCTAATGACGACTGTCTGCTGTCGCATATGCTTGAGCCGGCTCACCTCATTCACCTCGACCAGGCGCCCCTCGCGGATGATGCCGACGCGGCTGCAGGTCTGCTCAACCTCGGGCAGGATGTGCGACGAGAGGAAGACCGTGCGTCCCTCGCTCTGCACCTCGCGCAGCATGCGGTAAAACTCCTGCTGGTTGAGAGGATCGAGACCATTGCTTGGCTCGTCCAGAATGAGCAGGCGGGGACGATGCATGAAAGCCTGGATCAGGCCTAGCTTCTGGCGGTTGCCGCGCGAATACTCGCGAAAGCGCTTGCTGGGATCGAAATCCAGCCGCTCGCAGAGCTGCTGCACGTAGGTGCGGTCGACGCCACCGCGCAGGTGGCCGAGGTAGGTCAGGATCTGGGCGCCCGTCAGCGAGGGATCAAAGGCAAACTCCGAGGGCAGGTAGCCCACGAGCCGCTTGACGGCGGCAGCCTGCGACCAGCAGTCCAGGCTGGCGATGGTGGCGCGGCCTGCCGAAGGGCGCAGGAAGCCCATCAAAGTGCGAATAGTCGTCGTTTTACCGGCGCCATTCGGACCGAGAAAACCGAAGATTTCACCTTCCTCGATCTCAAAGGTCAGGTCAAGAATGCCGCGGCTGCGACCGTAATACTTCGTCAGACCGCTGGCTTGAATCAGGGCGGTCATGATGACTCTCTCCTTCCATATATTGACTGAGGTAAGTACGGATGGCTGTCACGAAGCCTGCAATATGCTCATTGACTGCGTGAGCCAAGCGGCGGCGCTTCTCTGGTGGCGGTAGCTGCTGGTTTTCCAAGGATAGGCGGATGGCTTCGCCCAGATCCTGAGCCTGTTGCTCGAGCGGAAGGCGTTCTTCTTCCGGCCAGAGTGGATCGAGCGTCATATAGCCCATAAAGAGGGCGGCTAGCCTGTATTCTAAGCGTCTAAGGCTGAGGTCCGAGCGTAGCAGACCTTCCGCCTGCATCTGCTCCAGGAGAGCGTGGGCAAAGAGCACTTTGCGACGCGCTATCGAATTATGCAGCAGATAGTCATGCTGGGCCAGTGAGCCAAGCAGACTCATATCGTTGGTGAGCAGTGCCTTCACCAGTGGACGCTGCTGGTAGAGCAGAAAGGCATAAGGGAAAAGCATGTGGAATGCGAAGCTATCAGCATGCTCGGTGATGTACTTCTGCAATGATTCGATAACGGCCAGGGCCTCGCGCATAATGACGCTCATAAAGAGGTCCTCGCGCGTCTTCCAGTGCAGATAGATGGTCCCCTTGGCGACGCCGGCCTCGCGTGCAATGTCGTCGATGGTTGTCTTGTCGTAGCCCCAGCGCTCGATGAGCTTGACAGCAGCATCGAGGATGCGCTCGGCGCGTGCCCGACGCTTTTCTGGAGAGGCCGCTCTACCGCGCCTCCGTTGTTGCTGATCTGCCTGACCTGGCACTGCTCAGCATCCCTCCTTTTTGACCAAATGACTAAATAAACTAGAATGGTCACTAAATTCTGAAAAGAGAATAGTCTGTCGCGGCGAGAAAGTCAAGGGTTTGTGAAAAGGCAAAAACTGGGAGCGTGGAGGAATGGCAACGACCGGAGGGGGCGAGGCTAGCGAAGTGGGAGGCGTATTGAGCAAGGCGAGAGCGCTCTAGCGGCAGAAAAGAGGCGCTCGCTCTATTGCTAGAATAGAGGGCCAGGAGCAAAATCACAATGGTGCAGCAACTAAAGGAGACCAAATTTAAAATGCGCTTTGCTCTCATATCTGTGACCTGCCTATGATCTCCAGTGACGACAGCGGTGTGTTTCTCTGCTCCTGCTTGATCAATCATAGTTAGCATATATAGTCGAATGGCGCCATATAGAT
>NZ_JADGHT010000318.1 GCF_019683755.1 Thermogemmatispora sp.
ATGCTACTTCATGAATCAATTTCTTTCTAGAAAAAGGGGCAGAAGCCAATGAAGAAGGTTTCTAGGTTACGTGCCATTGCTCCAGCACCGACCGTAACAAGCCTGCTTCTTACTTGGCTGACGATTATAATAGTCCTCTCTCTCCTTGGTGGCTGTGACCTCCTTGCTGGTCAGGGTGCTGCTCAACAGCGCCCAAGCCTCACCCCTACTGTGACCATCCCGAGGCAGGCGCCTCGTCCTTTGCCCCCTGGCCATCAGATCCTTGATCTACCCTCTCTGCGTCAGCTTTCGGCAGGCCAGCCATTACCAGCCAATCTGACGCTCTCCTTGACCTTTACTCTTATCTACAATCATGATGCGCTCGACCGCACTCTCCAGCAAATCTACACCCCTGGCTCGCCTCTCTACGAGCGTTATCTAACCCCCCAGCAGATTCGCCAGAGTTTCGGCCCAGATGAGCAGCAGATCACGCTTGTCAAACAGTGGCTGGTAGATCAAGGCTACCAGGTAGGAGCTGTTGACCCACTAGCAACTCAGCTAGAGGTCACTGCCACGGTGGCGACGATTGAGCGCAGCCTCCATCTTCAGCTACGGGAGTATGAGCTGAACGGGAATCGCTTCTATCTTCCCACTGATCTACCCTCTCTTCCTCCCCAGATTGCTTCTCTGGTGCAGTCAATCATTGGTCTGAGCACCTTTGCAATCCCACGCCCCTGGTCGTTCTTTGAGCCACTCGGCTCGGCCCTGCCGGGAGCCAAGGGAGCGGTAGATTGCTCTAAGTATGGAGCGAGACAAAGCCTGACTCGGGCTCAGCTAGCAGGCGCTTACCAGTTTACTCAGCTTTATCAGCGTGGTTTGCAAGGCCAGGGTCTAGCTATTGGCATCGCGGAATTCAATGAGCCATTTGATCTGCGTGATATATCAACCTATGCCGCTTGTGCCGGAGTGCCCGCTCCACGTATCCAGGTCGTCGATGTTCAGGGTCATACCCCCCACGGCCCAGGCCAGGGAGAGGCCGCCCTTGATATCGAGCTGGCTGCCGGCCTGGCTCCCCAGGCGCAGATTGTGGTCTACCAGGCCTCAAAAGCCACTATTCAAGCCATGTTAGCAGTCTTCCAGCGCGTGGCAGCCGAGCATCGAGTACAGGTCTTCAGTGTGAGCTATGGAGCAGCAGAAGATCAATTGAGCACTAATGAGCAGGCCAGCCTTAATCAAATGCTGCGCATTATGGCAGCCGAAGGCATCTCGGTGCTGATCAGTAGCGGGGATTGCGGTGCTTTTACGGAGCGCATCCCCAATATCGCCGTGGTCTCAGCCCCTGCTAATGCTCCGTTTGCCATTGCCGTAGGGGGCACTACGCTCACAGTGGATCGGCAGAACCGGCGGCAGAGCGAAACCGGCTGGGGTCCGGCCCAGCATCCTGGCCTTGTCTGCATGAACAATTGGGGCAGCGGAGGCGGTGTCTCACAAACGGCTCTCTTTAAGCGCCCTTACTGGCAAGTCGGGCCTGGTGTGAATACCCCTTATAATGGTCAGGCGGGTCACATTCTGACCCCTAATCTGGAGCCACTGCAAGCACCTAATGGTCTGCGTCAGGTCCCAGACGTTGCCGCTGCTGCCGATAATATCTGCATTTTCTGGAATGGACATTGGGTGCGCGTGGGCGGCACGAGTGCCGCCGCTCCAATCTGGGCAGCGGGTCTGGCTCTCGTTAATCAGGGACTACGGCAACAGCATCAACCTCTCTTCGGGGGAGTTCCTACGCTCTATCGACTCGCTACTCAGCCGGGGAGCCCAGCCCCTTTCAGTGATATTCTGCGCGGCAATAACGGCGTTTACAATGCTACCCCGGGTTGGGACTACGTGACCGGCTGGGGTTCTCCTAATTTCCTGGCCTTGCTGCAGCGTATGCAGTAAGCCCGTCTAGACTAAGGGGTGGGAAAACGTCTGTCGCTGGGGCAGTCAGCAGGGTCAAGGGCCACGTAGCAGAGGGGGAACTTCCTGCCCTGGCTCGGGGAGCGGAGCCAGGATGATATCAGCGAAGAACCCTAGCGCGCAACTGAGGAGCGCATAGCTTCGCCCGCTCCTGGGGATGAAACGTCTCCCTCGCCAAGGGCCTAGATAAACTATGCCTTCCTGCTGGTAGTTGCCTTGCTGTAGGCGGCCCGGACCAGCTTGGAGAGGGCCAATAACTGGGATAATGTGCCCTGCTAGAGGCCGATGCGCTTGCTATGTTACAATACACGACAGGAACAAGAGGCTGAGATCGATGAAGCGATGCAGCTCGCGTTTCAGCGTGGAGGCAAGCCAGATGGCGGACCAGCTTGATGTTACAACCGTGCTCTATGCCTATACACAAGGGATCTTCCCTATGGCTGATTCTCAGGGACGTATCCATTGGTATGCCCCAGATCCCCGCGCTATTCTTGAACACGAGCGGCTCCATATCTCTCGTTCGCTCCGTTCCACGCTACGCAAAGGCCTCTATGAGATTCGCATGGATACTGCCTTTACAGAGGTGATGCGCGCTTGTGCAGCCCGTGAGGAGACATGGATCAGCGAGACGTTCATTGAGACCTATACGAAACTGCATCATCTCGGTCTGGCGCACAGCGTTGAGGCCTGGCACGCTGGTCAGCTTGTGGGTGGCCTCTATGGGGTTGCCCTTGGAGGGGCGTTTATGGGTGAAAGCATGTTCTCCTGGGCAACTGATGCCTCGAAAGTCTGCCTGGTGGCCCTGGTCGAGCATCTTAAAAGTCGCGGCTATGTGCTCCATGATGTCCAGTTCCTGACCCCCCATCTGGCAAGCCTTGGAGCGAGTGAAATTCCTCGACGCGAATATGAGCGCCGCTTGCGTCACGCTCTGCAATTACCCTGCACCTGGTAGGGTAGGCCGACAAAGGAAGGCCGAGACGAGGTCGAGAGAGGAAGGTAGCCAGTCATGCGCATTGTGATTGCCCCCCAGGCACTTAAGGGCAGCCTGACAGCTCCTGAAGCTGCTCGCGCTATTGCCCGCGGCCTTCAGATGGTCTTGCCAACTGCCGAGTTAGATCTTGTTCCCATCGCCGACGGAGGAGAAGGTACGGTTGAGGCGCTGGTCAGTGCAACAGGCGGTCAGTTGCTACGTCAAGAGGTTACGGGCCCCCTAGGTGAGCCGGTGGAGGCAACATTCGGGCTGCTTGGAGATGGCCAGACTGCGGTGATTGAGATGGCCGCCTGCGCCGGTTTGCCGCTGGTTCCCCCGGAACGGCGCGATCCTCGTCTGACAACAACCTACGGCGTAGGTGAGTTGATTCGAGCCGCTCTGGATCACGGTTGCCGTCATTTGATCATCGGTATTGGTGGCAGTGCCACGAATGACGGCGGGGCTGGTATGGCTCAGGCTCTCGGGGCCCATCTGCTCGATGCGGAAGGGCAGGAGCTGCCTTTTGGGGGGGCCGCGCTGGCGCATCTGGCACGCATTGTCCTCGATGAGCTTGATCCACGTCTGCGCGAGAGCCGCATCGAGGTCGCCTGCGATGTGACTAATCCGCTCTGTGGGCCACAGGGGGCCTCAGCGGTCTACGGCCCCCAGAAAGGGGCCACACCCGCTATGATTGCCCAACTTGATGCCGCTCTAGAGCACTATGCCGAGATCATTCAACGCGACCTGGGCCGCGCCGTGCGCGACATCCCCGGCGCTGGCGCCGCTGGAGGATTGGGCGCCGGTCTATTGGCTTTTCTTGAGGCTACTCTCCGCTCAGGCGCCGATCTCGTGCTGGAAGCCGTGGGTTTGCCAGAGCGATTGCGGGGGGCCAGCCTGCTCATTACAGCAGAAGGACAAATTGATCGCCAGACGGCTTATGGTAAGAGCGTCGGCGCTGTGGCTTCTTTGGCCCAGCGCTGTGGCATCCCTGTACTGGCTCTGGCTGGCAGCTTGGGAGAGGAGTACCAAGTGGTCTATTCCCTGGGGGTTAAGGCTGTCATGACTTTGCTCCCGGCTCCTCTCTCGCTCCAGGAGGCGATGACCCAGGCCGCCTCTTTGCTGGCCGATGCCAGCGAGCGGGCTGCTCGCCTTCTTCTGCTGGGACAGCAGTTGTCACCCTCTTGAAGGGTTTACTTTCTGGGGATATAATTCGTCTATACTAAAGGGAACAACTGCAAGGGTCGGAGACGTGAAGAAACCGCTATGCCCTCCCTGTCTGCTGAGTGGCCCTTGGGCAATGACCTTACCCGAGCCTCCTGGTCGCTCCGACCAGGCTAACGCAGTCAATCAGGCAGGATATGGGGGAAAGACAGGATCACCACCTCTTGATTGCCGCTTCCAAAACGCCACCAGAGAAATATTGGAAGGGCGAAAAGATGTTGTATCCTGTGAACGGTTTCAAGCGTCTCTCTAATTAAGCAGAGCGATAACAGGAGACGCTTGCTCAATCCGTTGGTAGTCCAGAATAGAGGGAGCGCCGTTATCATGCCGGACCGTCTCTACGCGACCGATAACGCAGACTTCGAACGCCTGCTGTCACTGGGATTCACAGAAAGTGAAGCCAAGCGGCTTCTCTATCTGCGAGACCATGTCGATGAGCAAGTCGAATATCGCGAGATTCTAGAGGAAAGCCGTCGACTTAACTTTATCCGCTGGCTGATCGAGCACGATCGGATCAGCAGGTAATGCAGATAGATTAAGCCAGAAAAGCGGTGGGTTGAGTACCTGCCGCTTTTTACTTGGCTCAGCCCGGCTGCCAGGCCGCCTGATCAGACCTTTATTCAGCTTGGAGAGGTATCGTCATAGCTCGTCTATCTCGAAGCCGAGGCCGGGGGCTAAGATCAGCTTTCAGGCCTGTCTAGTAGCGCCTGACCAGCGATCAGTTGTCAGGTTGGTATCCCCCTACTGGGGTCCGTAGCTGATGGCTTGCTCTTCCTTGCCGGCCCCCAGGGATCAGCTCCTCGCGAGGGCGTTAGTCAGCTTCCCCACTCTTGAAGGCCCTCTCAATGAGCTCGATCACCAATTCCTGAACGCTTCGACGTTGCCGCAGGGCACAGGAATGGAGCCAGGCAGCAAGATGCTGCGGAAAGAAGATCACTAGCTTTTCTCCAGGTCGGGCATGTGGGGAATGCTTCTCAAAAGGCGCTCGTTTCTGGCGGTGGAGATCAAGGAATTCATCAAAGGAGTAAGGGCGTAATCCCTGAACACGATAACCACCACCTGGGCAGAGAGAGAGAAACCACCACCACTTTTTCTGAATATAGGTGCGTGTCGTTCCCTGCGTGTAACCAGTTGCAGCCTGGATCTCGCTATCCTGAATAATCCGCCCTTCTTGCTCGGCCTGCAGGAAAAAGTGATAAGCCCGGGCCACCTTCTCGAGCAGTTGCGCCATAGCTCAGTCCCCCTCTCACCTACGGGAAAGCCCAGATGGCTCCTCTAAAGAGTACTGGATATGACAGAAACAGAGATTGGATAATATTTGCTTATAGGATATCATGTATAAT
>NZ_JADGHT010000319.1 GCF_019683755.1 Thermogemmatispora sp.
CTGTGGAGCGGGTGGTTGGGGGCTACATCCGGGGTCAGCTTCTGCTGTCGGGGCTAGTGGGGGTGCTGGTCGGCCTGGGGATGTTCATCCTCCAGGTGCCCTATGCGGTCTTGCTGGGAGTGCTGGCCTTCCTGCTAGAGTTTGTCCCGGTCTTAGGAACGCTCACCTCGGGAGCAATCTGCGTCCTTATCGCGCTCAGCCAGGGCTGGCTAACGGCGGTGCTAGTGCTGGCCTACTTCATTGGGGTGCATATTATCGAGGGGGATGTTATTGGGCCGCGCATTGTCGGGCGCGCTGTGGGCCTGCACCCGGTGGTTTCCCTCTTTGCCTTGCTGGCCGGTGCTGAGTTGTTTGGTGTGATTGGGGCGATTTTCGCAGCCCCTCTGGCGGGCGTATTGCAGGCGCTGTTAGCAGCCGTCTGGCAGGAATGGCGTAGCCTTAATCCTGAGCAGTTTGAAGAGCCGCCGGTATCGCTGCCCAGACCGACCTCTTTCCCCATCAAGCCGGCGCCGGCTGAGCAGAGCGCCCAACTGCAGACCTCTTCAATAGCGGAAGCGCTCAGTGAGGTGGGCGCGACCAGCGCCAGTGCACCAATTCCCAGCGAGGCGCTCGCGGGAGCCAGCCGTGAGAACAAGGGGGAAAGCGAGCATGAGGGAGCTGGCCATCTCCAACAAGGCTCTACTCTCTCCACCTCTGAGCAGCCGCTCTAAGGAACCAACCAGGGGGGATGAGGCTTGATGAGCCGTCGATACCCTCGCTTCTGCCATCTCTGTGGCAGGCCGCTGGCACTGGTAGGGCAGTACCTGATTTATCCTAACGGGCTGGTGATCTGCCCGGCCTGCGATGGTACCGTGCCACGCTGTCAACGTTGCAACCTGCCAGGGCGACATCTGGAGCAGGTGGGTGGGGCAATACTGTGCCCCGCATGCCGTGCACAAGTGGCGTTCTGTGGCTGCTGTGGCCGAGCGTTGCTAGAGACGGCTTATCTGATTGGCGATTCGCCAGTCAAGTATTGCCAGCGCTGCCTTGAGGAGCGCCCCCGCTGCGATGTCTGCCAGGCTCCCTTAAACGAGCGGGGGCACCTTCTGCCTGGACCCCACGGCGTGGTACGTCGGTGTGCGCTCTGCTGGGCTGAGGCTGTGCAGGGACCCCATGAGGCTGAATCTCTCTATCAGCGCGTCTTTGCTGTCTTGCGGCGCGAGCCAGGCTTAACACTGCCCATCCTTCCCCGTCTCCATTTATGTGAGCGTAGGGTCCTGCAAGAACTGCATCAGCAGCGTGGACATAGCTTACCATCAGGAGGAGAAGAAGGGGGCAATGATCCCCATTTGCTCGGTATATTTTTCCAACAGGGTCAGGCACAGGATATCTATATCGAGCACTATTTGCCACGCGATCTTTTTCAGGCTGTGGCAGCCCATGAGCTGGCCCACGCCTGGCAGGCCTGGCAGGGCTTGCAAGAGCTACCACTGCTGATCGGCGAAGGCTTTGCTGAGTGGACGGCCTACCATGTCTTGCAAACCTTGGGCGAAGAGCGCATGGTCCGGCGTCTGCTACGGCGCCGTGATCTCTATGGCCAGGGCCTGCAGCACTTTTTAACGCTAGAGCGGCAGCAGGGCCGCCTGGCCGTCCTGGCGGCGGTCCGTCCCCGCGGTTCTCTCCCCTCGTAGCATACCTCCGCCTTGCTGGCGAATCGCAATCGCTCCCTGGGTAAACTCTCCTCTGACTTCCCCGCCTCCCTGGCCTTTAGCCTCCAGACCAGTGTGCAGCGCTAAACCTTCAAGCGTTGTCCCAACACCACCATTTAAGGCCGTTCAGAAGGATGGTCTAGCAATGCGTCTCTCCCCTGTGCTAGCAGCGGCCAGACCCAGAGGGGAACGCTTTGCCACGCGGTGAGATGCGTGTGAGGTAGTTCTGACGATGACTGGGGAAGCGGGTACTAGTGCGCAACGGGGGTAAGGAGCCTGGTGTCGCGTCTTGTTTCCTGGCGTTTCAGGGAAGCCGCTGGCTTGTAGAGCGGGCTGTCGGGTGATTGTTTACATGATGCACACAAAAAGTATGCTCAACTTTATACAAAGGTTTTCTATACAGACAATTATAGGTATGCATCCCTTGCTATATTGTATATAGTATGTTATATATCTGTATGTGGTTTGCATATGCAGGAGGTTAAACAGACCATGCTCTCACTCACGCTATATCAAGAATGCCAGCTTGGCCAACTTGCTACGGCAGGCCCTGCAACGGGGACAGCCGCTGTTGGGCCACTGTTGCCTGCGCCCGCGACAGGTCTTCACCTGGAAGAGCCAAGGAGCGGTGAGCGAGAGGAGCAGGCTGATCAACAGCAGCTACTCATTACACGGGTGCTGCGTGGGGACGGAGACGCCTTTAGCGACCTAGCCCTGCAGTACAGCTCGCTGATGTTACGGACAGCCTTCATGATTGTAGGCGATCGAGACATTGCTGAAGACATCGTACAAGATGCCCTTATTCAGGCCTGGCATCATCTTGCCGATCTGCGCGAAGCTGGTGCCCTGCGTCCCTGGCTGGTGCGCATTGTGGTCAATCAATGTATCAGCTTTAAGCGTCGTCTAGCGCGCTCCAGTGCCTTCCTGCGTCAGGCGCTCTGTGATCTAGAGACGGATCTGCTGGCTAGAACTGCCGAGCTGCACAAAGGCTCAATTGAACGCAACTGGGATCTAGCGCGAGCCGTTGAGGGGCTGCCCACCAAGCAGCGTATAGCCATTGTCTTGCACTACTACAGTGGCATGACCCTTCCTGAGATGGCTCGGGCCTTACACATCTCCGAGAATACGCTGAAAAAGCGCATCCAAAGCGCCCTCTGCAATCTACGGCAGGCTCTGACCAGTGATGCCAACGACCAGGTGGTGGCTTCTCACCCGCTCTCGGAGCGCTATTTCACGGCAGCGGCTCAGCGGCCTTGAGAGCCAGAAGCGGCTGACCATCGAAGCGAGCCACGTTGTTGATCCCGAGCAAGCTGAGCACCGTAGGAGCGACATCCATCACTGTGATCTCGTCAACGTCACTCACGTCTGGCTCATGGTGGAGGAGGTTCCCGATGAGAAAGACGCCATCCTTGCGATGGACCCCCGAGACAAAGCGCCTCGCCGTCTGCGTTGTCAACAGCGGTACATACAGCTCTTCACCGATTGCTAAATCGCCTTGCAGTTCGAAGAGCAGATCTGGTAGTCGCTCCAGATACCTGCCCTGATAGACTTCCTCGCGTTTACGGACCCAGCGGAGTAGAGGGCGACCGCGCGAGCACAGGCGCTGCATCTCTTCTTGCAGGCTTGCGCGCAGCTCCTCGTAGTCTCGACCTTGTTCCTGGATGCTCTGGCGATTGAGGACCACGCCGCCAAAGGGCCCATCGCCTCCCAGGCTGAGCACGCGCGCCAGTGAATGTTCTTCGTCGATCAGATCTGGCGCTGAACTGGTCGACACCTGGCGTTCACGCGTTACAAGCCCAACGTGGGCGAGCAACTCAGCAGAGACTGAGCCTCGACGTGCGCGAGCTGAGAACGGGCGGTCGAGGAGGCGTGAGCTGCGAGTCTGAACCTTGAGCAAGCCCTGCCGCCGTAGCCACTCGTTGAGATTCACACGCTGGTGGCTGCGACGCCCATGACCATAGGCGCTGACAACGATCAGTACACTTGTGGCTGGCAGCGCCGCCCGTACTTCACCTACAATTTGGTCACAGAGACGATAGAAACTTTGGATGCGGGTCAGATGCTCACTCTGCCCGGGATAGGCCGGATCGCTGAGATCGCTGTAATGCCAGAAAAGATGTTGAATGATATCCAGTGCATTGACTTGGAGAAAGAAGAGGTCCCAGGACTCTTGTTGAAGCAACTCCAAGCCGAGGGCCGCTTGTTGAAGCGTACAGCTCACCAACTCATGGTAGAAGGTCCGCAGCTCTGCACGCCGGGCGGCCCGCTCGGCTAAGCGTGGCAAAGCGGGGAAGGTCAGGCTTAGCTCGTATTCCTCTGGCGTAATGCTTAAGCCGCCATCTCGTGGTGAAAGGGCCAGCATAACCCCATTAACAGGCCAGGCAGGATAAGCAAGGTAGGGGTTGAGCACACAGATCCGCTTGCCGCTGGCGCTGGCCAGGTCCCAAAAGGTAGTTCCGCAGGTGAGGGTAGGTGGTTCGTCTGTGAAAGCGTGCTGGCCTGCTGGCGTTGAGCCGCCAGAAGGAAAAGACAGGAGGCCGTGATTGGCAGGATTAAGACCAGTATAGAGGCTACTCCAGGCCGGGATAGTGTCCGGTGGAATGCTAGAGGTGAGTTCAAGGAAAGGCGACTCTAACATGAGGCGTCTGAGATGGGGCAAAGCTGGCCCATAGACACGCAGTAGGTCTGCATCCATGCCATCGAATCCTAAAATGGCCACTTGTGTCATATCCTTTCACCTTTTCTCGCTCGCTCGCTCATTCACTCACTCGCAGGTCCGGGCGGCGTTCAAGCACCGATTATCAAACAGGATCGTGCGACTGATCGGGGAAGAGTCGCCGCTGCTGTTGCTCCCAGTAGTGAAGAATCTCGCTGATCATCTCAGGCTCGCAGCGAACCTGGAAAATGGCGCGCTGGGTCACCGTCTGCAGGTGGTCCAGGGCCGAGCGATCCAGCCGGCGCACAGTAGCGAGTGTCAGGGTCCCCCGCTCGGCGCCGATGGGGACGCAGCGGTAGCGCTGTGCCAACTCATAGGGCAGCAGGTGGAGAAGGCGCAGCGATGGGTAGCTTGAAAGGAAAGCAAGATAGGGTAGCTGACTGGTGGCCTGGCCCTGGTCCGCCTCGAACGCTGTCGCAGCCTCTCCTCGCTGCGTCCTGTCCTGGCTTTGAAGATCGCGCTGTTCTCCTCTGATCAGGCGTGGCTGTCGACGTTGCAGATCGTGCAGAAATTGGCGCGCAGCCTCTCCGGCCAGACACCGGGCGCTGTGCTCGACATCGGCCAGCAGAGGGCCAAGACGTCGCATAACGGCCTCCGCTCCTACAAGTGTGGCTGAACGCAGGAGAAGAGCACACTCGCCCTCTAGCAAGAGAATGAGGTCACTGGCCCGAATCTGCTGCCGAATTCGTCGCACAGCCCGCTCAAGCGCTGCCGTCGAGTGAGAGGCCGCTTGCAGATGGATCAGCGCAAATGGCTCGCCGTCTAGCATTCCCAGAGCGGTCCCTGCTGTGGGCGACATGGAAGACATGGCTGTCTCTGCATCCCGCAGTCCTCTGCGCTCCTCGTCTTTCACACGATCCTCCTCTACTGGCTGCTGTTCCCTGCTGCCTCTGACCGCTTGCCGCCCATCGTTGACGGCGCAGAGCATGTGCTACATGCTGCGTATGTAGTATACTCTTGTCATGGAAATAGAGGTTATCTATAATGGTAAAGGATCAGTTAAGAATATACC
>NZ_JADGHT010000320.1 GCF_019683755.1 Thermogemmatispora sp.
TGCTAGACCTGCGCTCTGGCATGGCATAGCTGATGGCGACAAGTTGCGGTTGACGCCGGTGATCTCATCAAGGCAGTCTGTCTGGCATAGGCGCCGCGCAGGTTGTCCCAGTGCGGGGCTGGTCACTCCTGCGCCTCCGTTCTGCGTCCTCGCCGTTGGCGGATCAGCCCAGCCAGTGGACAAGACGGAGCCACTCAAGTAGAACAGCCTGAGTGCCTCCCAGAGCAGTCACGCCCGCTGATCCTGGATCAACGTGAGCAGCTCCGGCTCATTGGGGATCAGTCCGACAGCGGCCAGGCGCGGAACCAACTCCCTCCAGCCTGGCTTACTGACAAAGACCTCCCGAAGCAGGACCAGCGCCTGCGGGAGCTCCCCAGCCTGAAGCAGGATCGCCGTCCCGCGAAACTTGAGATCTACGTTGTCGGGATCAAGGGCGAGGGCTTGCCGGAACAGCCTGATCGCCTCGTCGGGCTGCTGCGCCAGCAGCCGCTCATTGCTCTGCTCGAACAGCAGCCAGGCTTTACGGATCGTCACCAGGCGCCTGAGTTCGTCAACAGGGCGAGGGTGATCCTCGACGCGCACGTCGAAGAGGCGTTCACGCCACGGTTGCTCTGTCCGCTTCCCTGAGACAATGACTATGGCAGCTGCTTGCTGACCGCGAATGTCGCCGCCCGCGGCCTGGGCTGCCTCCAGGGCTGTGAGCAGACGATCGCAGAGGTCGCCTGTGCTCTCCTCATAGGCTCGTTTCATCGCTGGCCAGACGCCATCGTTGACCATCATATTGGCCTGGACCGCGAAGCCGTCGCCGCTCAGGTGGCCGGCAGCGGCAACGCAGCGCTGTCCCGTGTGAACGGCAACGCCACCGTGGGCATCCACTAGAGCAACCTGACGGATCTCGCGTTCCTCATCGCCTTGGAGCAAGCGCTCCAGCGCCTGAGCGGCGCTCAATCCTTGTCGCATAAGGGCCAGTCCTTCGGGACCGTAGTCCGTGTTGACAAAAGCTTGCGTAGCAACAGCTCCCACGCCGGCCTCGGCCCAGGGAACCACGCTTCCCACGCCGAAGTAGTAGGATTGCACGGCAACACCCATCTGCCCGGAGGCGCGATCGAGGGCCACAATGGAATAGGTGTGAGCCAATGGCTCGCGGCGGAGGAAAGAAGGGCGATCCATCTTTGTTTCTGTCCTTTCCGATCTGTTCAGGCTATGAGGCAGCTCCAGCCGGTGTGACATCGCGTGCTTTGGGGTCAGCGGCTGGCTGCTGGCTCAGTTGCAGCCAGAGCGCGGCGGCCAGGAAGCAGGCTGCCCCCAGCGGGCCATAGGGGATCACGTGCGTTGTCCCAAAGAGCATAGCGGCAAGTGCAAGCAGGGTTGCCACAGGGCGCCCGCGATTGAGTCCCAGCACGGCGAGAGCCACGAGAGCTACGGCTCCCCACCAGAGCAGCGTACCTGAGCTGCCGCTGGCAACGCCCCAGCCGACGAGGGCAAAGCCGACCACTGCCAACGCCGTGACGGCTAGCCACCGGCCCGGTGGTGTGATGGCCACCGCCGCCGCCAGCAGGCTGATGCCCCAGGCGGCGGAGCCGAAGGTGGCCAGGATATTCGCCGTGCTGCTGGCCCAGTAGGCTTGAATGATGGGTTCGACGACAGCGAGCTGCTCCGGTGGCAGAGTGTGAGCGGACTGAACCAGGGTCCCGGTGCCAAGGCCCACCATTGCATCAAAGGCGGCATAGAGGGGGATAAATGCCGCGATGGCGCCTTTGCTCACCGTGGCCGCCGGACCGCGCCAGTCTTCTGTCAGCAAGTAGACAGCCAGGCCCAGCAGAGGAAAGGCGGCCAGATTGAGAAAGTGCAGCACGAGCCACCAGCCTCCCTGATGCAGCAGAGCGTGATAGACATTGGGATAGGCCGAGACGACGGGATGACCGAGATTGATCGTCCCCACGAGGAGCGGAGCCCCGAAGAGAACGATCAGGCGCAATACCTTTTTCATGAGCAAATCCCTCTTGAGAGATGACATGTGCGATGACATGCTTCTAAACCGCTCTCAAGAGAGCGTAACAGCTGTCCTTTAGACGTACATCGTCAGAAATGACTGACTTTGTCGGTGACTCGGGGAGGCTCGGCGACGGTGGTGGAATAGTCAAAATTGACCAAAGCAACATAGGTCTGGTCTGGCTTAATCCAGCAGGCCATGACGAATAGCAAACACAGCGGCAGCTGCGCGGTTATCAACCCCGGTCTTGTTGAAGATGTTGCGCAGATGATTGGCGACCGTCCGCTCGCTGATCACCAGGATTTCAGCGATCTGGCGATTGCTCTTTCCTTGAGCAACAAGGCGCAGGACCTGGCCCTCGCGGGCACTGAGGCCAGCGGGAAGAGGCTGATAGGCCAATCTGGTTGAGCGATCCGGGCGGCCAGCGGCGCGCTCATGTGGATGGACCCACTCCTGCCACTGTTGCTGCAAGAGCTGCGCCAGGGTAGGGGTGCCAGTACTGATGCTGAGTGCCACGGCCTCTTCCAGGCGTGGCCGGGCCTGGGCAATTGCCTGGGGGCCGTCGCGCACAAGCACGAGGAAGGACTGCGCTCCCAGGGTCATAGCCAGCTCGAAGGAGAGGCTGAGGCGCCTGGCGGCGGCCTCGGCGCGCGCGAGGTGAGTCTCGGCGGCAGCGGTCTCCCCCGTCAGGAGAGCCAGCTCGCCAAGGAGACGATCGACCAGAAAGGAATGGAACTGACCGCGAAAAGGAAGCAGACGGGGGTAGAGGCGTGTGGCCCAGGTCTGGTCGGCAAGCACCGCGCTGGTGGCGGCCATGAAGCAGAGGGCGTGCGCCAGGGGCATGGACTCCGCCGGCAGAGAGGCCACGAGCGTCTCCAGCTCGGCGAGGCAAGTACGGGCCTCCTGCTGTTTGCCCTGAATGGCCTGGACGAAGCCGAGGCCGCCAAGCCACCAGGCCAGCGACTGGGCAGCGTGCTGGCGATACCAGACGAGAGCTGTCTTGATAAGATCTTCGGCCTCGCTCAGATGCCCGCGCGGGGCCAGGAGCAGACCGCGTGTCCACTGCAGCAGCGCCGCTGGCTCGGGGCTGGCGAGCTGCTCAACCACTGACTGACTTCTGTCCAGCGCCTCATCGGCCTCGGCCCACTGGCTGCGCAGGGCGTAGCTGGAAGCCAGGTGTGTATAGAGGTGCCGCAGCTGATAAGGATCATGGCAACGGCGAGCGTACTCAAGCCAGAGGGGAAACAGCTGGGCGCGCCGATCAAGTGCGCCATGCCAGCCATAGGCCATCGTCAGGCAAGCACAGCATTCCGAGACCTCCAGCGCCTCACCTAGGGAGAGGGCCAGCGAGAGGGCCTGCTCTAACAGGGGAAGGCCACGCTGGATCTGATTGGAGCGGATCAATAGATTGCCCAGGGCGCGGCCAGCAGCCGCTTCTAGTCGTCGCTCGCCGAGCTGGCGGGCAAGATCGAGGGCGCGCTCAAGACAGGTGAGCGCCTCCTCTTGCTGGTGCAAGCTTAGTATCAGCAGTGAACCCAGCTCGACCAGGGCCTCGACGGTCTCGGCGGTGGTCTGGGCCGAAAGCTCCGCGACAGCCTGCTCCAAGGCCAGCCGGGCCGGGGCAATGCGTTCCTGGCGCCAATAGGCGCGGCCCAGCCCCAGCGCAGCGCAGCCGGTCAGGTGTTGCTCGCCGTGACGGCGTCCCCACTCCTGGGCGCATTGGAAGGCGTCGATGGCCTCCTGCCAGGCGGAGGCCAGCAGGGCTGCTGCACCCAGTTCGAGGAGCCAGGGGCCACGGCGAGGGTCGTCCGTACTGAGGAGCTGCAGGGCCGTCTGCTGATGAGCCATCGCTTCTGCAGGGGCATAGGTCTGCAGAGCCTGCTGGGCGGCGCTCTGGGAATAGGTGGCGCCGCGCTCGACCTCACCACTGCGAGCGAAATGGAAAGCCAGCTCTGCCAGTTGCTGAGCGCTGGTTGAAGCATGCGCGCGCGCAAGGCGTAGCTCCAGCTCCTGCCCAATGCGTGTGTGCAGGCGCAGGCGCCGTACTGCTCTCACCTCCTGATAGAGGCACTGGCGAATAGTATCGTGGCTGAAAGCAAAGTTGCTGGGAGCGGTGGCCGCGGTCGGAGGAAGCTGGTGAATCAAGCGGGCCTGTACAGCCTCGTGCAAGCATTCCTCCGCACTCTCTTCGTCCTGGCCTGTCACTCTGGCCAACAGGGCCACGTCAAAGGTGCGGCCAATGATCGACGCGCAGCGCAGCAGCTCGACGGTTGCTGGAGCCAGGCGGGCCAGCCGCTGGCGAACGGCGTTCGAAATACTGGGCGGCAGCAAAGGAGAATGAGGGGCAACCAAACAGAAGGCGCCGCCGTCCTGTTCCTGGGCAATAGCGCCACTTTCCAACCAGCCACGGAGCAGCTCCTCGACCAGAAATGGATTGCCCTCGCTCTGAGCGACTAGCAGCCTGCTGACGGCGGAGTCAACAGTGGCGCCAAGGTAGCCCGAGGCCAGCTCGGCCACCGCTGTGGCAGTCAGCGGGGCCAGGGTGATAGGAGTAAGCAGCCGCAGACGCGCTAGCTCGGTCAGGGCGCGCTCGAAAGCGGCGCGCTGCATCAGCTCGCCGTCGCGGTAGGCCCCCACGATCAGCAGGCGTGTGTTGGTCTGATGCTGGGCCACGTGGCAGAGCAGATCAAGACTGGCGCGATCGGACCAGTGGAGGTCGTCCAGGATCAGCAGTAAGGGCCGGGGAGTAGCGATCGCGCTCAGAAAGATGCCGACTGCTTCGAAGAGACGGAGGCGGGCCTGCTCGGGAGGCAAGGGGTAGCTGCTGACGGACTCTCCCAGGCGTAGGGACAGCTCGGGGAGGATGGTAGCCAGAACGGAGACCATAGCGCCAGCCTGGGCGCGTAGCTCGTCGGTGGAAGCGCTGCGGATGTGTTGGCCGAGAGCCTCCAGGAACGGCAGGTAGGGAGGCATCCCCTCGGCGTCGGAGGCCCCTCCCTCCAGCACCGTGGTCCCCTGCTGGCGGGCACAGCGAGCAATCTCACGTAAAAGCCGCGTCTTGCCAATACCTGGTTCGCCTGCCAGGAGTGCCACCTGCAGGCTACCAGCGCGACTCTTCTCCTCAAGGCTCCTCAGCCGGGCGAGTTCACGATCACGCCCGACCAGCGCTGTCTCGTCATGAGAAAGACCGTATTGCTGCATGTTCCTGCTCTCTGCTTGTTACCAGCGGCATGACTCTGCTGTCTGGAACATGCCGTGTCTGGCCTGTTCACCAGCGAACAGCGTACTCGATGTGGGAGCGAAAAGCAAGCCTGACGCACCTTGATGGCAGAGCCGAGACATGTACCTCCAACCGATCGGACAGACGCCCAGATAGTGGGGAGTGCTCAAGCTGATATCCTGCCCATCGTCATGAAT
>NZ_JADGHT010000025.1 GCF_019683755.1 Thermogemmatispora sp.
ACAAACAACCCCCCAATACCGGCCCCGGGGGGGGGGGGGGGGGGGCCCCCCCCTTCTCAATCTATGCGCGGTTGTATATGGTATCACTCATCACTCAGGCTGTCAAGAGCCACGCCAGGGGTACCGCTGCTGTGGCCGTTGCTGCCAGAGCTGCCACCCAGACCTGCCCCCACGCTGGCCACACTGGGAGCGCTCGCCAGGCGCTGCTGTACCTGCTGCTGGCGCGCCAACTGTTCGCGGCGCCGCTGCAGGAAGCCAGAGCCAGCCGGAATGAGCTTACCGATGATGACGTTCTCCTTGAGGCCCACCAGATGGTCGGTCTGGCCCTGAATGGCCGCCTCGGTCAGCACGCGCGTGGTCTCCTGGAACGAGGCCGCGGCCAGGAAGCTATCGGTGTTGAGCGAGGCCTTGGTGACGCCCAGCAGTACGGTCTGGGCGCGGGCCGGCTCACCGCCTTCGGCCAGGACGCGCGCGTTGGTCTCGGCAAAGACGAAGCGGTCGACCAGGTCGTTAGGCAACATGTCGGTATCGCCTGGCTCTTCGACGCGCACGCGGCGCAGCATCTGTCGGATGATGATCTCGATGTGTTTGTCGTTGATGCGCACACCGGTATTGCGGTAGATGCGCTGCACCTCCTTGACGAGGTACATCTGCACCGCTTCGCGCCCGAGGATGCGCAGGACATCCTGCGGATCGAGATGGCCGCTGGTGATAGGCGTCCCGGCTTTGATGTACTGCCCCTGGGTGACGGCCAGGCTGCGGGCCGCCGGCACCGGATAGGTGCGCTCATCGCGCTCTTCGGAGCGGATGGTCAAAACGCCCTCCTGGTTGAAGAGCACTTCACCGCTGGTGCGGGCACGCACCTCGCGCGGCTCGCTGCCGTTCTGCGGCGGCTCCAGTGCCAGCAACTGATCCTTCTGCACCTGGTCGTGCTCGTTGACGAGGATCTCCGAGCCGGGCGGCAGGCGGTACTCATCAAAGATGGTGTTGGTCGAGACGACGCGCACCGTGCGCGTGCCTGTGTTTTCATCTTTGATGATCTCGACGACACCATCGATTTCGCTGATTTCCGCCTTGTCCTTGGGAACGCGCGCTTCGAATAGCTCTTCGATGCGCGGCAGACCCTGGGTAATGTCGCCCTGAGCGCCCGCGATGCCACCGGTGTGGAAGGTACGCATGGTTAGCTGTGTGCCTGGCTCGCCGATGGACTGGGCGGCGATGATTCCCACGGCCTGACCCAGGCGGACCAGGCTGTTTTCAGCCAGGTCGCGGCCATAGCACTTGCGGCAGACACCGCGACGCGTCTGACAGCCTAGCACGGAGCGGACACGCACCTGCTTGACGCCCGCCGCGACGAGAGCATCGGCGATATCTTCGGTGATCTCGTCGCCGACCTCGATGAGGTGCTCAAAGCCGGGGATCGGCTCCAGCAGGATGCGCCCGATGATGCGCTGGCGGATATCGGGCAGCATCATCTCTTTGCTGTCCTCATCGGTGATCAGGATGCCCTCGGTGGTCTGACAGTCTTCTTCAGTGACGATGACATCCTGGGCAACATCGATCAGGCGCCGCGTCAGGTAACCCGACTCAGCCGTACGCAGGGCGGTATCGGCCAGACCTTTGCGCGCACCGTGGCTGCTGATAAAGTACTCCAGCACGCTCAGGCCTTCGCGGAAGTTACCACGGATCGGGACGTCGATGATTTTCCCGGACGGGCTGGCCATCAGACCACGCATGCCCGAGAGCTGACGGATCTGCTGGAAACGGGCTTTGGTCGCGCCAGACTTGGCAATCGTGTAGATGGCACCGTAGGGGTCCAGCGTCTGTTCGACCATCTTGGTGATGTTCTCGGTGACTTCGTTCCAGATGTCGATGGTCTGCTGGTACTTCTCAAAGTCGGTGATGAGACCCTCACGGTACTGCTCTTCCAGCGCGGCGATCTTGGCATCGGCCTTGGCCAGCTCCTCGGCTTTACCCTCGGGCACCTTGACATCGCTCATGGCAATGGTGGCACCGGCCTTGGTGGCGTAGGAGAAGCCGAGGCGCTTGATCTCATCCGCCAGCTCGCAGGTCTTGACACGCCCGTACTCCTTGTAACACTCGGAGATCAGCGCGCGCAGGTCATCTTTTCTCATCGGGTAGTTCTTGAAGCGCATGCGCTCGGGCAGCGATTCATTGAAGATGATGCGCCCGACTGTGGTGGTGATGAGCTGGCGCTGAGCGTACATGGTCGGCCCCGCCGGTGGCGGCTCGTCATAGATGTGTACGCCATCCATGCGCACCTTGATCAGAGCCTGCAGATCGATGACGCCATGATGGTAGGCCAGCAGGGCCTCGGTGGGATCGGCAAAGACACGCCCTTCTCCCTTCTTGCCCGGACGATCCTGCGTCAGGTAGAAGCAGCCAAGCACCATGTCACCAGTGGCCCCGATCGATGGCTCGCCGGTGGCCGGCAGAAGCAGGTTGCGCGTGGACATCATGTATTGGCGCGCTTCGTCCTGGGCCTTCTCGGACAGCGGGACATGCACGGCCATCTGATCGCCATCGAAGTCAGCGTTAAAGGCCGAGCAGACCAACGGATGGAGCTGGATAGCGCTGCCCTCGACAAGCACGGCTTCAAAGGCCTGCAAGCCCAGACGGTGCAAGGTCGGCGCGCGGTTGAGTAGGACGGGATGGTCCTTGATGACTTCTTCCAGGACATCCCAGACTTCAGGCCGGACACGCTCGACGAAGCGCTTGGCACTCTTGATGTTGTGAGCGTCGCCGCGCTCGACAAGCTTGCGCATGACGAAGGGTTTGAATAGCTCCAGGGCCATGCGCTTGGGCAGACCACACTGGTGCAGCTTCAGCTCAGGGCCAACTACGATCACTGAGCGGCCAGAGTAGTCGACCCGTTTACCAAGCAGGTTTTGGCGGAAACGGCCCTGCTTTCCTTTGAGCATGTCCGAGAGGCTCTTGAGCTTGTGGTTGCCTGATCCGGCTACCGCTCGCCCACGGCGCCCATTATCGATGAGAGCGTCGCACGCTTCCTGCAGCATGCGCTTTTCATTGCGAATGATGATCTCCGGCGCGCTTAGCTCCAGCAGCCTCTTGAGTCGGTTATTGCGGTTAATGACGCGACGATAGAGGTCGTTGAGGTCTGAGGTAGCAAAGCGCCCACCGTCAAGCTGAACCATTGGACGCAGCTCGGGTGGCAGCACCGGTAAGACCGTCAGAATCATCCACTCAGGACGGTTGCCCGACTTGCGGAAAGCTTCAACGACCTTGAGGCGCTTGGTAGCTTTCTTGCGCCGCTGGCCTACTGTCGAGCTGATCTCCTGGCGCAGCTCCATCGCCAGCTTATCAAGATCGATATCGGCGATCAACTCGCGCACGGCCTCGGCGCCCATACCGGCGCGGAAGACGTTGCCGAAGGCCTCCTTCAGTTCGCGATAGCGATTCTCCTGGAGCAGGTCCATCTTTTTGAGGTTGACCAGGTCGCGGCGCAGCTGCTCCAGGCGATGACGGCGGTCGGTGCGCTGTGACTCAAGCTGCGACTGCAACAGGTCGATCTGGCCTTGGTAGTCCAGGTTGAGACGCTCGGCCTCGCGCTCGCTCTCGGCGCGCACGGCTTCCAGGGCGTGGCGAGCCTGCTCGGCGATGTCGTTGCGGCAGGTCTCGGCCACCTGCTCTAGCAGCTCGATATGCTTGAGCGTGACAACTTCGCCCCGAGGGACGATGATCTGTCCCGTCGGCTCGTAGACAATATCGTCCTCTGCCGGCTTGCCACGCTGGGCGCGTAACTCGGCCAGTGTCTCGCTTTCGGCCTGTCTGGCTCGCTCTAGATCGCGCTCGCGCTCCTCCTGGATCTGGCGGATACGGGCCGCCAGGCGGGCGCGCTCGTCCTGGATTTCACTGTCGCGCTGCTCCTTGAGGCTGTCGACGCGTTCGACAACCTCTTCCTCAGTCGTCTGCTGAAGATTGGCCAGCTCGCGATCCAGCTCCATCAGGGCTTTCTGGCGCGCCTCTTCGTCGATATGGGTGACCACGTAGAGCGCAAAGTAGAGGATGCGCTCCAGGTTGCGCGGCGACAGATCGAGCAAGAGGCCGATGCGGCTGGGAATGCCCTTAAAGTACCAGATGTGGCTGACCGGCGACGCCAGCTCGATATGGCCCATGCGCTCGCGGCGCACCTTTGAGCGCGCGACCTCAACGCCACACTTATCGCAGACGATGCCCTTGAAACGGACGCGCTTATATTTTCCACAATAGCACTCCCAGTCCTTGGTAGGGCCGAAGATCCGTTCGCAGAAGAGACCGTCTTTCTCGGGTCTGAGAGTGCGGTAGTTGATGGTCTCCGGTTTCGTGACCTCGCCGTAGCTCCAACTGCGAATCTGCTCGGGACTGGCGAGACTAATGCGAATTGCGTTGAAATCGTTGACTTCGAGCATGCTGCCTCCTGGTGGGAAAGGGAAAGGCCCCGGCCACCTCCACAATGCTCTCCTCGTCGTTCCTTTTTTGCTTCCTGCCCTGACCCGTTTACTTGTTGTTAGCTAGTGCCATGCGTGCGGCGCGCTGGCTCATCTGGTCAGCGCCCTCGCTCTCACTCTTCCCTTGCTCGCCAAGTGGACGCTGAGAATAGGGCGCTCGCTCGTTGGCACGCTAGGCGTGGGGAAGGCACTGACCAGAGAGCCTGTGAGCCACCATGCTGCCCGGTAGCGGGGCGCTGCCAGCGACCGCAGGCAGGCCGGGCAGATGGCGCGGGGCGCTCTCTCCGGTTCCCTTACTGATCTCCCTCGAAACCGGACAGGTTGATACCTAGCTCGGGCATGACGTCGTTTGAGCTATCCTCAACGAATTGGATCTTCTGATCATCTTCGTTGAGGACCTCTACGTTGATCCCCAGGCTCTGCAATTCTTTGACCAGGACCTTGAAGGACTCGGGCACACCCGGCTCGATGATGTTTTCGCCCTTGACGATGGCTTCGTAGGTCTTGACGCGGCCTACGACGTCATCTGACTTGACGGTGAGAATCTCTTGCAGGATATAGGCCGCGCCGTAGGCTTCGAGCGCCCAGACCTCCATTTCACCGAAGCGCTGGCCTCCAAACTGCGCCTTACCACCTAGCGGCTGCTGCGTGATGAGGCTGTAGGGGCCGGTCGAGCGCGCATGCACCTTATCTTCGACCAGGTGGGCCAGCTTGAGCATGTAGGTGTAACCCACCGTGATTGGTTGATCGAATGGCTCGCCGGTGCGCCCGTCAAAGAGTTGGATCTTGCCACTCTCCGGCAAGTTGGCCCGGCGCAATAGCTCGGTTACGTCGGCCTCGGTGGCGCCATCGAAGACAGGCGTTGCGATCTTGATGCCCAGCGCCGTGGCAGCCCAGCCTAGATGTGTCTCCAGAATCTGCCCGAGGTTCATGCGGTGCGGCACACCCAGCGGGTTAAGGATGATATCGACGGGCGTGCCATCGGGCAGGAACGGCATATCTTCGATCGGCAGGACGCGCGAGATAACGCCCTTGTTGCCGTGGCGCCCGGCCATTTTGTCACCGGCGCCGATCTTGCGCTTCTGGGCAATGCTGACGCGCACCAACTGGTTGACCCCCGGCGGCAGTTCATCGCCGTTCTCGCGCGAGAAGACCTTGACTTCGACTACCTTGCCACGCTCACCATGCGGAACACGCAGGGAGGTATCCTTGACTTCACGCGCCTTTTCACCAAAGATGGCGCGCAGCAGCTTCTCCTCCGCTGTCAGCTCGGTCTCACCCTTGGGCGTGATTTTGCCTACCAGGATGTCTTGCGGCCCGACCTCGGCGCCAACATAGATGATGCCGCGCTCGTCAAGGTTGCGCAGGCCCTCCTCACCGACGTTCGGGATATCGCGAGTGATCTCCTCAGGGCCAAGCTTCGTATCGCGCGCATCTACTTCATACTTCTCGATATGAATCGAGGTGAAGAGGTCCTCGCGGACAATTCGCTCACTGATCAGAATGGCGTCCTCGAAGTTGCCGCCCTCCCAGCTCATGAAGGCTACCAGGATATTCTGTCCAAGGGCCAGCTCGCCATCCTGAGTCGAGGAGCTGTCAGCGATTACCTGCCCAGCGCGTACGCGATCGCGCTTGCGTACAATAGGTCGCTGGTTGATGCAGGTACCAGCGTTGGAGCGCATAAATTTGCGCAGGCGGTAGGTATGGATCTCACCCTTGTCGTCCATGATTTCGATGACACGCGCCGTCGATTTGACGACCTCGCCATCGACCTCACTGACGACCACCTGACCGGAGTCAATCGCGACCTGACGCTCGATGCCAGTGCCACAGACCGGCGCCTGCGGTCGCAGCAGGGGCACCGCCTGACGCTGCATGTTAGCGCCCATGAGCGCGCGGTTGACGTCATCGTGCTCCAGGAAGGGGATCAGCGCGGTCGCTACGCTCACCGCCTGACGGGGCGAGACATCCATGAAGTCCATGTTATCTGTGCTATCCATGATGAACTCGCCCTGATAGCGGGCTAGCGTGCGCTCTTCAGCGAATTCCCCGTTCTCCAACAGCGGCGCGTTCACCTGGGCGATCTTATAGTTCTCTTCGTCATCGGCGGTCAGATACTGCACCTCATCGGTGACAAAGGCCCGGACATGGACCCAGGCGTCGCCAAGGACCTTCGAGAGCTTCTGGAACAGCTCCTCATCGACGCGCACGCGCTCGTGAGCCTTCACCAACACCTGGCCGTTCTCGTCGACCACATCCTCGCGCTCGCGCCCGACCACGCCGCGGAACTCGCGCCCGATCAGGCGGGGGTCATTGGCCCGCAGACGGCGGTAGACCTTGCGATAGGGCGTCTCGATGAAGCCGTAGGGGTTGACCTGCCCATAGGTGGCCAGATAGCCGATCAGGCCGATGTTGGGACCTTCCGGCGTCTCGATCGGGCAGATACGCCCATAGTGCGAGCGATGGACGTCGCGTACATCCAGGCCCGCGCGCTCGCGCGAGAGTCCCCCTGGACCCAGGGCCGACAGACGGCGCTTGTGGCCAATCTCCGCCAGAGCGTTGGTCTGCTCCATAAACTGCGAGAGCTGGCTGCCACTGAAGAATTCGCGCATGGCCGCGACTACCGGGCGAATGTTGATCAGGGCGTTCGGCGTGGCCTGGCCCGGCTCCTGGATGCTCATGCGCTCCTTAACGACGCGCTCCATGCGCAGCAGGCCAACGCGGAACTGCGACTGAATCAGCTCGCCGACGCAGCGCACGCGACGATTGCCCAGATGGTCGATGTCATCCTTGCGCCCGTGACCGTTGTTGAGACGGATCAGGCGACGGATAATATGGACTAGGTCATCTAGTGTTAAGACACGGATATGCTGCGGCACCGCCAGCTCTAGCTTGCGGTTAAGCTTGTAGCGGCCCACATTGCCCAGGTCATAGCGTCGCGGGTTGAAGAACAGGTTACGCACCAGCGAGCGCGCGTTATCAAGCGTGGCAGGATCACCAGGACGCAGCTTCTTGTAGAGTTCGAGCAGAGCTTCCTCTTCACGCTTGACCGGATCACGATCCAGTGTGGTCTGAATGTAACGTACGTTGGGATCGTTGTCGGCCTCGCTGAAGGCATTTAGCATGCCCTGATCGGTCGTCAGATCGACGTCCTCGGTATGCCACTGCTCACGGGCAATGCTGGCGACAGCGCGCAGCAGGGTAGTGACAGGCAGCTTGCGTTTGCGATCAATCTTGACGGAGAGGAGATTCTTATTGCTCGTTTCAAACTCCAGCCAGGCACCGCGATTCGGGATCAGCTTGGCAGCGAAGAGCTTACGCCCGGTACTGGCATCCTCTTCAGCAGTAAAGTAGACCCCCGGCGAGCGCACAAGCTGGCTGACTACGACGCGCTCAACGCCATTGATAATAAAGGTCCCCTGCTTGGTCATCAGGGGGAAGTCCCCCATGAAGATGTCTTTCTCAATGACCTCGCCCGTTTCCTTGTTGATCAGGCGGGCCTTGACCGTGAGCGGGGCGGCATAGGTGGCGTCGCGGTCGCGACACTCATCCTCGCTATACTTGGGCTTGCCGAACGGCTCAGGCGGGACAATAAATTCCAGACTGAGATTTTTTCCAGTGAAATCTTCAATAGGAGAGATCTCTTCAAAAACCTCGCGCAGGCCCTCTCGCTTAAACCACTCGAAGGAGTCAAGCTGGATTTGGATCAGGCCCGGCATTGGCCGTATATCCGGAATACGCGCGAAAGAGACACGCTCCGGGAGCGCAACGGCCTTGCTGCTCACTGTCATGTGTGATATTCTCCTCTCACTAGAGCTTCACGGAGGAAAACCTTTCCTTGCGCGACAGACGGCCTCGCTTTACGTAACACAGATGCCTGCCCTGCCCATGCAGGCAGCAAGACCAAACTCAGACTTAGCCAGGCTGTTGCAGTCGTCGGTCTCTCAAGCTACAATGGGAAAGGCAGTCACTCGCAAGGGCCTATCTGCCCGCCAGGTCACATTTGCGTCTGCTGTCGTGAAGGGAAAGTTGTCCCGAGAGGCGCCTCGGCGCACCTCTCCGGAGGATCGTGAAAACGATGATCGCTGCTGATAATTTCTGTGTCGGGAGCATTGTGTGACAAGAAAAGTAACCGCTTCGTGCTCCCACAAGCGGTTACTTGGAATTGCTTTGTCGTCTTCGTCGTCGTTCAGTTGGTTGCTGAATCACCCACATGCACGGCCCTACACACTGACTCAGAGAAAAAAACATGCTGTGTGCCGACCCTTTTCCAGGGTTGCACCCAGTCACTCCCTGTCAATTGGCAATTTGAAAGTATATCCCCTCCCGAAGGCTTTGTCAAGTCCCCCAAAAGGGATTTTTTTCGACCAGCCCATTTTCCTCCCCCTGACTCGTTCAGGCGTTCGCTCGCTCCAGCCCTTGGGCACGGCAGAGGCCGCTCAGGCGGAAAGGGCCAGTTGTTGCTGTTGTACCTCGGCGAGGGCCGCTTCGATCTCATCACCCAGGGCAGGATTCCAGGGACGATCAGCATCAATCCAGCGTTTGCGTAGCAATGCCAGCAGCCGCTGCTGATCAGCGTGCGATAGGAGCTGCAGCTCTAGGAGGGACTCCGGCTCACCGGGTGAGAGAATAGAGAGCATGAAGTCATGAATCCAGAGCGATGTATGACTATCGAGTCGGTAGGTGCGTGGCGCCCCCATCTGGCGAGCCAGTGAGAAGCAGCTCACCAGAATGCAAGCTAGCAGGGCCAGCATCCCTACGCTCACGGCCAGCCCGGGCAGACTGAGCAGCAGGAGCAGACCGGTGCCCAGGGCTGCTAGCACGGGGTCGGCCCAGCTCTGCGTCCAACCGAGCAAGATTAGCGGGAGCAAACCGCTGAGAACAGCCAGAAAGCAGAGCAAGGTGGTGCCAATCATCCAGAAGATGCTGCCCAGATTCTTATGCGACAGATCGCGCACAGTCAGGCTTTGTTCGTCGATGAGCAGCATGGCCCGGCGGTAGCCCATGCGCAGCGCATGCAGATAGCGCAGGCTCATAAGGCAGCCAGCCAGAGCGCTCAGGGTCAGGTAGAGCAGCAGCGCCAGGAGCACATCTTGCCATTTGAGATACAGAGTGAAGCTATGGCTGTAGCTTCCCCAGAGCCAGCATCCTGCCTCGACGAGCAGCATCGCCGCCAGCAGGAAGGCTATCGCTGTCAGCAGAGCTAGCAGGCTGTTACGCACATAGGCAGAGCGCTTCAGGTGAAAGCGCTGGACTTCCGTCCCGCTTTGGTATTGATCGATTGTTGACATCACTCGTGCGATCCCCCCATGTGCAGCCAGACATTTTGGCTGACCAGCGCCGCTAGGCGCTCAGCCAGAGGCCCCCCTGTGCCTGCTTTGTCGCAACAGGAGTGAGACGCAAGTGCGCAGATCTTGCTCTCATGCTGAGATAAGGCGGGTCGGGCTGGGCTGAGTTGACCTGCTACTTTCTGGCAATCTGCCTGGACGCTGATCGTAGCCGCTATGGTCTAAGACGAATCAGATGGGACTTCGGTCTCATGAGCAGACAGTTGCTAGAGTTCATCAGGAAGGATCTTGTTGCCGATGCTTTGCTGAGGGTGCTTCAGTCTGTATCGCGCTAGAGGGTAGCGAGAGCCAGGGGCGCCCTCGGCCTGCCGCTCAGTGTTCTTTGGATTGTGTGGCCGTTTATCTCAGCCTGATGAGAGATAAAAGACCGAGGGGAAGATCAGCTAGGGGCTGATGATGAGGCTAGACGCGCAGGTCGTCGAACAGGATGGTGTGGAGATAGCGCTCGGCAGCACTGGGAAAGATGGTTACAATGACCTTTCCTTCGTTCTCTTCCTTGCGGGCCTCCTGGAGCGCGGCCCAGGCCACAGCACCGCTGCTGATGCCTACCGAGAGCCCCTCTTGCTCCATGATAGCGCGCGCGGTGGCCACCGCATCGTGATCGCTGACGGGGATGACACGATCGATGAGATCGACACGCAGAGTATCGGGGACGAAGCCAGCGCCAAGGCCCTCGATGCGATGTGGCCCTGGACGGCCCCCTGAGAGAATGGCGCAGGCCGCTGGCTCGACCGCTATGACTTCGACGGTCGGCTTGCGGGCGCGCAGCCCTTCAGCGACGCCGGTCAGGGTGCCGCCTGTACCGACGCCGATGACCACCATATCAACCGCTCCGCCGGTGTCTTCCCAAATCTCAACAGCAGTGCCTTCGCGGTGAGCGCGGGGATTGGCTTGATTATAAAACTGCTGGGGATACCAGGCATTTGAGAGAGAGGTACGCAGCTCGATCACTTTATTGATGGCGCCGCGCATGCCCTGGTTGCCTGGGGTCAGAATCACTTGGGCACCCAGGCGGCGCAAGAGCAGACGGCGCTCCAGGCTGATGGTGTCAGGCATGGTGAGGATGCAACGATAGCCACGAGCGGCGGCAATCCATGCCAGCGAGATCCCCATATTGCCGCTGGTTGGTTCGGTGATGATCCCTCCAGGACGCAACAAGCCCTGCGTCTCGGCTTCGCAGATCATTTTGAGAGCTGGGCGATCCTTGAGACTGCCACCGGGACTGAACATTTCCAATTTGGCTAGGACGGTGGCGCCGCAGGATGCGGCAAAGCGCTTCAGTTCAACCAGCGGCGTGCGACCGACCAGCTCCGTTGCATCCTTGGCCCAGCGCGCCATGTTCACCTGCCTGCTGCATCTGTCTCTGTCTAACCTTAGCCTTGAGCTGGCTCCTGCTGTTCTGGCTCTTCAGCCAGCAGAGCACGCATGAGAAAGAGGAGTTCTTGCACGCTGAAGGGCTTGCGCAGCATTAAGCCCGTATGCAAGCCCATACGATGTAGCTCCCACTCGTAGCTACCGGTGATGACGATAATCGGTATATGCTTGGTTTGGCTATGGCCGCGCAAGATCCTGTAGAGGGAGACGCCGTCGAGGTTGGGCAAACCTACATCGAGGAGGATCAGATCAGCCCCGATGTGGGGCAAACGCTCACGGGCCTCCTGTCCGTCGGGGAAGACATGTAGCTGCCAGGAATTGACGGCCTCGATGACCGCCTGCACCATCTCGATGAGGCGTGGATCATCCTCTACCAGAGCGATGACTTTCGTCTCTTTGGCTTTGCGCACAGGAACAGCCACGTCTTACTACCCTTCCCCTTCAGGCTAGTGGCGGCTGGGCTGCCAGCTAGCCTGTTGCTTCACCCGCTTATCTGTCTTGTTGTTTGCGTATCCTCTCGTTGACAGTCTCCTCGTGCGGATCGCTCAACCCTCCAGGGAGGTAGAACCTTGGGAGTGGTTCTTGATCTAAGCTCAGCTTAGCTGCCTTGCCTACGCCAGGCGCTACAATCCCCCCCGCGCTACGCTGCCACTATGCCCACCAGTCACTCTGGTTGCGCCCCCGCGCTACGCTGGCGGCCGACTTGTCTTCCACTCCGAGCCCCAGAAAGTGAGGATCTCTCAATCCAGCCAACTCTAGCTAGATATAATACATGGTCTCTGCGGCGGCACCGGTGCGGTGACGCTGTGCCAGCTCTTCGATGGTGGTCGAGAGCAGAATCTGCCAGGTCATCTCATCGATCTTCTGCCAGACTTCACGCAAGGCACAGCCTGGTGACAGCTCGCAGACACCAGGAGAAGGTAAACACTTCATCGGCGGTACGTAGCCCTCCAGGGCCCGTACTACCTCGGCCATGGTAATCTGAGAGGGCGGCCTTGCCAGCATATGCCCGCCTTTGGGACCGCGCACACTCTTGACCAGTCCCTCTTTGCGCAGAGCCATCAGGATCTGATCAAGATAGTGCTCAGGAATATACTGCCGACTGGCAATATCCGCACTTTCAACCGGTCCCTGTCCATAGTAGGCCGCCATGTCAAGCATGGCCCGTAGTCCGTAGTCGCCTTTCATTGTGAGCTTCATATGCCTATTCCTTCCTTGCAGTATCCTCTTACGGATGGACTGGGCCACGAACCCTTTGACTTCTGCTGCTTGCTCTTGCCTCTGTATGACAGGACAAGGACGTGTTTCTACCGCTAGGATATATCAATTGTGAATCACTGTCAATGGCCGCTTCTATGAGCCTTGCAGCCCTGAGCGCAGTCCCCAAGCAGCTTTATTTAGCCTTGGCTTGTGAGGCGTCGGAGACCATGCCTCTCACCAGGGGCGCCTGTTCTTCTTGCTCTTCGCGGCTGCTCGTGGCCCGGGCTTCGCGAGCAACGCTCAGGAGATCAGTGCGGATATTAGTGAAGTGCTCGCGCAGAGCCGCCATTTCGACTTGGTCGCCACGGATGCGCAGCCAGATACGACGCTGCGGGAAGTAGAAGGTGATGCAGAGGCTGAGTACTAGAACGACGGCAATTGGCCAGACAAGGGGTGCGCCAGCGTCACGTGTGACGAGCAGGACAGTGGCATCATTGGCAGCATCGAGCTTGATGGTCCACTGTCCATCGACACTCTTGCCTGTCTGTCCCGGCGAGAGACGCAGCAGGGCTTTATCTTCGTTGTTGCTGGTGCCCGGTGTTCCTATGGTGATTAGCAGCACAGGATGGGCAATCTGCGACAGATGCAATCCTTCGGCATGGATGAAAAAGACGCCCATCGTGTAGTTCGTGCCGCCAATGGGAATGCCTCGCGCATAGTCAACGACGCCGTTGCCTGATGGCAGTGTGCTGCTGCTGTCGAGGACGATGGCGTCATGATAGAGGACGTTGCCTTTCGCGTCGGTGATGGTAACGACGGCTGAGGCAACCAGCGAGGATTGATGAAAGGTGATGCCATCGTAGGTCAATGGGTCATTGACACGCAGGTGGTCGCTATGAGCTACTAGCTCTCCATCACGATAGACGCTCAGATCGGTGACGTAATCAATTGGCTGGCCGGTCCGCGGGTCAAAGCGCGCGGTGAAGCGGTTAACCCGAAAGCTAATGTTGTGGGGGGTACCGCGCGGGTAGACGATAGCGCTCTCTCCAGTGGGGAGGGCCTGGTCGAAGCTGAAGCCGGCCAGGGCATCACTCAGACTAACGATGGGGGCCGGCAGGATGCGCCGCGCTGGACTGTTGAGCGGGAAGCCATGCCATTGGCTGATCATGCCAGCGAGTAAGAGCGCCACGAGCGAGGCGTGAAAGACAAAGGTGGAGAGTGTGGCCCAACTGTTCTTATTAGCGTAGAGATAGGTGACTTGGCCTTCACTCTCACTGCGGATGCGATAGCCACGCCGCCGAAGGGCAGCGCTGGTCCAGGCGACGGCCTCAGGATGGCTGAAGCTGGCCCGCTCCAGGGCATTTTGATAAAAGCGGTCGCTGCGTCGAATGAGCGGATGGGCAAAGTTCTGCCAGATGGCTGGCGCCCGGTTCAATGTGCAAACGACGATGCTGAGCGCCAAGATGCCCAGCAGGAGCATGAAGTACCAGCTTGAGAAGATAGTGAAGAAATGTAGCCAGTCGTAGATAGGTGTCAGCGACCCATACTGCGGCAGGGCATTTTGCTGCAGCCAAGCCTGGTAGGCTGCAGGATCATTGAGGACCTCGCCCGGCGCCTGCGGGAAGTAGATCCCCAGGATGCAGACAATAATGATGCAGACAATCAAAAAAATAGCCGTGCGCACCGAGCTGAGCCAGCCCCAGAGAGCGTCAAGGGGGTGCCGCATCACATAGGCCAGGCGCTTCTTGAGACGCTGACCAGGACTGAGCCGCGGGGCAGCAGGCCGCTTCTTGCTGGTCGAGGGTCGCGAGCGACGGGCTGATGCACCGCGCTGTGGTTGCTTGAGCAGTGTCGCCATGAGAATCTATGGTCTTTCCTTCCTGCCTGCTGGCTGAGATGGAACGATCCTTGCTTGCTTGTAGCGTGCCACCGGTTATCTCGCGTATTCTTGTAGTATGATAGAGCAAGGGCAGCATTCTGGCAAGCGTCCGTCCAGTGTTCCCGACGGCAAAGAGTGCCAGCCGGAAGAGCACCTCTGCATTTGTGTCCTCTGCGGGGTTTTGTCTCGACAAGCGAAGGCACAGGCGGGCATGGTTGTGGCCGAAGGCCTTTATACTTGTTATTGTTGAGGCAGACAGGAGTGAGCTGGCGCTGGGATGACTGTGTCCTCATCATTGTGTCTTTGTCACCAGGCAGGGACTCTATGCGCCCCGCCCGTGCTTTCAATGGGAGCAGAGTGCCGCCGCGCTCAGCGGCACTGGCTGCCTACTCTTCCCTCTGTCAGCCCACCTCAGCCTCTGTCTTCTGGCCCGGCCTTTCTTCTATCCCATACTGAAGCAGAGAGGAGTGTGTTTTGATGGCTGATCAACGCCTCCAGAAGCTGGCTCAGGTGCTCGTCCATTACTCACTGGAGCTGAAGGCTGGCGATCGGCTGCTGATCCAGGCTCCGGCGGTGGCCTTTCCGCTGACACGCGAGGTTTTTCGGGAGGCGATCCGGGCCGGTTCCCACGTGATCGCCGTCGAGACGCTGCAGCCAGAATTGAGCGAGCTACTGCTGTGTGAGGGTAGCGATGAGCAGCTTACCTATGTCTCGGAATTGGAGCGTTGCCGCGTTGAGCAGTATACGGCTCGTCTCTACGTGTGGGGCGATGAGAATACCTGCGCTTTGGCCGCAGTCGATCCAGCCCGGCTGGCTCTCTACCAGCGAGCACGTCAGGCTCTGGTGAGCCGCAGGTTGGAGCGCGAGGCCAATGGTGAGGCCCGGTGGTGTGGGACGCTCTTTCCAACGCAGGCATATGCTCAGAATGCGGGCATGTCTTTGCGTGCCTATGAGGACTTTGTTTTTAGCGCAGGGATGCTGGACATGGCTGATCCGATTGCCGCCTGGCGCCAGGTCTTTGCAGAGCAAGAGCAGATCGCGGCTTTTTTAGAGCAGCATGATGAGCTGCACATCGTGGCTCCTGGCACAGACCTACGCCTGCGTGTGGGCGGACGCCATTGGGTGAACTGCGCTGGTAAGAAGAATTTTCCCGATGGCGAGGTTTTTACCGGCCCCATCGAGGATTCGCTTTCAGGGACGATTCGCTTTAGCCATCCCGCTTTTTATGAGGGACATGTGGTCGAGGGGATCAGTCTGACTTTTGTAGAGGGCCGCGTGGTAGAGGCCACGGCTCGCTCCGAGCAGGCTTTTCTGGAGGCTATGCTCAATGTTGATCCCGGCGCCTGCCGCGTCGGTGAGGTTGCTTTTGGTCTGAATTACAATATTCAGCGTTTTACACGTCATACGCTTTTCGATGAGAAAATCGGGGGGACGATGCACCTGGCTCTAGGGGCTTCGCTGCCCGAGAGTGGGGGACGCAACCAGTCGACGATCCACTGGGATATGGTGACCGATCTGCGTGAGGGCCGCGTCTATGCCGACGGCCAGCTTTGCTATGCCAATGGACGCTTCTTGATCTGAGCAGGCGAGCGCCATCAGAGAGGGGCAAGCCTGTCTTCGGTCTGTTTATCAGGCTCGGGCTTGCCCGCTCTCGCTGCGCCTGGCTGGCCTGGACGATGTGGCTCTCTGCTCGAGGCGCCTGGTCAGGCGCTGCTTCAGGCTGCTTTGCGCCCGTGCCAGAGGGTCCAGCACTCCTGAGCGATGATCTCGCCGCCGTGGGCCTGTTCCTGCTGGGCGAGATGCTCTTCAAGGAAGGCGATATAGGCGAGCAGTTCGTTGACCTCCTCTTCGCTCATTTCAGAGGGCGGGGCATTGAGCACGTAGCTCACCAGCTCCTCAGCCAGGGCGCTGCTGTTGGGATAGACGCCACGTGTCTCCCACAGCGTGCGCTGCTGAACCTCGCGGAAGCCAATGTCTTGCATGATTTGTCGTACTTCTTCACGTTTGCAGCGAGCCAGGACACGTTGATCGACCAGACGCGGGTAGCGAGTAAAGAGGTAGCCCCAGATGTGGGTTTTACTACCCGGCTCTAGTAGATCCTCGGGAGTTTGGTCCTGGACGAGCAGGCAGCCGCCCGGTTTGAGCAGGCGGTAGGCCTCGATGAAGCAGGGACGCAGCTCTGTCGGACGCAGGTCACGCAGCAGGGCACGCATAAAGACAATGTCGTAGCGCTCGGCCAGCAGACCGGTGGCCAGGGCGTTGCCGCGCAGAAACTCAATGTTGCGCGAGCCTGCACAACGTCGACGCGCCTGCTCTAGTTGCTCCTCAGAGCTGTCCAGACCGATGACGTAGGCAGCTCCCAGGTCGGCTAGCGCCTGGGTATAGAGACCATCGCCACAGCCAAGATCGAGGACCAGTTTGCCGCTGGGCGGGATGAGAGTAGTGACTGCCTCCAGCCAGGCGGGATCAGGGCGATCGCTGGTTTGCAGCAGTCCTCTTTTTTCTGGGTAGACTCGAGTCGCCATTGTTCCCGCTCCTTCCTGTCTGACGCACACCGCTCAGCGCGACCCGCTTACCACGAGCACTGGCTAACACTCAGGCGAGATGCCTGGAGGCGCTTAGCCCTTGTTTGATATAGGCTTTGGTCCCCTCGGGACCGCGAATGTGCAGCCAGAGCGGTCCGCGCTGCGGCGTAAACTGCAATTCAAAGGTGAGCAAGGGAGCACACTCACGTTCCACATCGATAAGCGCGAGAATAGCCGCTAGCTGTTCTTGCTTGGCGCTGAAGCGAAAAGCATAGCCGTCACTTAGCTCTCTGACCTCCTCGGCCTGTCGGAAAAGGTCGAGATCGCTTTCGCGGCGTCGCATGACCCGCCCCTGCTTCTTGCTGGCTTCTTCACTGGACATCGTTGATTCTCATACGCTTGTATTAGTGATGACTGTGACTTAGGTCCCTTTGATACTACTGCTGAGCTAATCTACATCTATCTCGATGATATGTATCAGTGTATCACTGGCAGAAGCAATTTGCCTACCCCTGGGGGACCAGGCGACGCAGCGAATCCAGCGCTGATGTCCGTCGTAGTTAAGCAACGTGGCGCCGCTGTGGGCCTGCCAGAGCCGCAGGCGGCAGTCGTCTCCGGCGGAGGCAATGAACCGGCTGTCTGGCGACCAGGCCAGCGCTTTCAGCGGGCGGCTATGGCCATAGTAGGTGGTGATGAGTTGAGGAGATCGGGAACTCTGAGCCTGTGGTTGCCAGACCAGAACATGACTGTCGGCTCCTCCCGAGGCGATGAGCTGTCCATCTGGCGACCAAACGGCACTGTAGACGGGTCGGCCATGCTCGCGGAAGCGCAGGCAGCGCTCCGCTCGCAGCACGGGGACGGTGGTGATTGTCCAGATGTCCACATAGCCGTCAAAGCTAGCGCTGAGGAGTTGCTGACCGCTGGGGGACCAGCCGACAGCAAAGAGCCGGTACTGCTGATGATCGTATAGCAGGCGGCGCCCGCTGTGGCTCTCCCAGAGCTGGAGGCTGCTGTCCCCGTAGTCGCCGCCCGAGATGAGATAATCCCCAGTAGGAGACCAGGCCAGAGCGCGCACAAAGCGGCGATGTCCACGATAGATGAGGCGGCGACGTTGGGGTGAAACCGCTTCCCAAAGGTGGATGGTCCCGGCGGTGTCGCCCGAGGCTAGCAGGCGCCCATCAGGGGACCAGGCCAGAGAGAGGACACACTGTTCGTGGTCTGGGTAAACGGCCATCAGCTCAAGTGGACCTCCCTCGGTAGAGTGCCAGAGGCGCACGGTGCGATCACGTCCAGCAGAGGCCAGACATTGACCATCTGGCGACCAGGCCAGAGCAAAGATAGCATCGCTGTGACCGGCGTAACGTCTCACTGTTGTACGCATGGCTGGCTGGACAGTCTTCCCTCAGTGGCAGTAGCGTCTGGTAGGCCTTGCCCTGCTCAGGAAGCCAACAGCAGCCGGGGCTTCCCCTCGCGCTCTCTTCCTTCCTGGTAGCTAGTGCTCGCTGGGGCCACCGGTCAGCAAGTTGAGCGCGTGAGGCAGAACGGGCAGGATAGTCTCCAGGCATTCCTTGACAGCCTTGGGGCTGCCCGGTAGGTTCACAATGAGTGTCTGTCCGCGTGTACCGGCGATGCCGCGCGAGAGCATAGCGAAGGGGGTATGTTGCAGGCTGGCGGCTCGCATCGCCTCGGCCAGGCCTGGGGCTTCGCGTTCAATGACAGCCTTGGTTGCCTCGGGTGTCACATCGCGAGGGGCCAGACCGGTGCCGCCGGTTGTCAGGATCAAATTCAGGCGCTGTTCATCGCACCAGGTCCGCAGGACGGCCTCGATCTGGTCCCGCTCATCGGGCACAATAGCGGTAGCGCTCACTACCGCCTCGGGCAGTTGGGTCACCAGGGAGCGAATGGTCTCGCCGCTTGTATCCTGGCGTGTTCCGCGGGCGGCGCCGTCGCTGATCGTCAGGACTCCCACTGTAATCATGCTGCGTTGTTACCCCCTGGGGGCCAGCGCACGCATAATGGCCCCGATCTGACGGCGTGGACCATAGAGCCACACCGTGTACGTTTCTCCTTGCTCTTCCTCTTCGACAATACACTGCATCTCACGCGCCAGACGTCGCGCGATGTCGAACATTTGACCCCGTTGGGCCGTGCTCCGGCTCTGGGTACGCAAAGCGATCTTGCCAAGCCGCTCTTCTTGGCTCAGGCTGGCATTAATGAGGAGAGCCAATTGATCCAGACCAAAGATGATCTGCAAGGGGGGGATCTCCTCCTCTGTGCCGGGCACGGCGGCGGCGAGCGAGGCAGCTAGCTCACCTTCATGAGGGGCCTCCGCCTCATCAGGATGCCCCTCTGCCCCAGCTCCCTGCGGGGTAAAAGAGTCTGGCCTTGCCTCCGGCTCCGACGGCCCACGCCGCTGCGCTACGCGCTCATAGACATCACGCAGTTTGGCCTCTATCAGCTCGCGCCCCTCCCGAGGCACGTTGTCGCGAGGATGGACATAGGCAAGCAGGCGATTGGGCAAATCGGAGTAGATGAATGGTCGCCGCGCCTGAGCCCGCCGTCCACACGCGGGGCAGGTAACCACATTAAGGCGACCCGCCAGGACAGCATAGCGCAGGTGAGGGTCGCGCGCGACGTTGACATATTCATAGACCTGGCACTCAAAGCTATGACCACAGCGACAGGTCAGCCGGTAGCTGGCTGTCCGTGAGGCTAATTGTGACATAGATGATGGCGTTTCGAAAATGACATCCTCTCCAGCAAAATTGACCACACAAGCTCCAAACATCTCTATCATATCACATCGGCGCCATGCCTCTACGGGACAGGACCAGGGGCAGGAATGAGGCTGGCTGCTGGCCAGCTTCCTCCTTGGCCGTCTTGTCTATCGCCAGTGCCAGCAGGGTCCTCATCGCCTACGGCTCTTGCTCAGCGCCTTGGAGGAGAAAGTGAAGCTCAGGCCCTGGCTCTCGATAAAGTGCTGAAAGTGAGCGTAGAACTCGTTGCGATCCTGAAGGGTAATCACTGCAACAGCGTCGGCAGTTTCGATGGCGTAGGGATAGCCCTGACCTCCCGCGATGATTTCGGCTCGTACTACATCGATAACGGCATCAAGCAGGCCCTCGTCGACGATCCAGCGCGGGAACTCGAGGCGCGCTGGTGGCCGTTGACTAACAGCCTGCAGGTAACAAAAGGCGATGCGTTCGCGATAGGGTCCATAGTGGTCGAGGACATCGCCTCGTGCACAGATCATGGCCGGCGTGCGATCGCCCCAGCGCAGACGCCCCTGCCAGAGCAAGGCATCGTGAATGCGTTTCGTCTCGCGTAGCAGTGGCTGCGCTTGCATGGCATCAAGACGCAAAAGCATGGTGATAATGTCACGGGCATAGCTGGTATCGATGTAGCCAACCAAAGGAACGCGAAACCGCTCCGAGGCCTGCAGTAAGGAGACAGCGCCGGCGATGTAACGCTCGCGGTAAGGGCTGGGCATGGTCAGGGCAAAGGAGACGACCAGAGAGCCGTCAAAGAAGACAACGGGACTGTGGGCCGGCTCTTCGGGATAGCGCTGACGGGCAAGCTGCTCCATCTGGCTGCAGAGGGTCTCAACTTCGAGTTGGAAGCGACGCAGCGAGACCTGTAATTCAGAGTAGGGGTAGCCACTAGGGTCGGCGCTCTCGCTGGGGGCCTCTTCCAGAATCTCGTCAGGCGTCAGTACTTCGAGACGCACATCTTTGACATAGGGGCGCCCACGCTGGTGCGGATTGAGAAAGAGGCCAACCTGAACGAGGGCCACGGGGATCGAGGCGTCGCGCCAGGGTTGAAGCTGGCTGCCATCGACGGCCAGGGTGGTGATGCCTTCGATACACTCGGCCCATTGCCGTGCTTGCTCATGGTTAGCAAAGCGCTCGGCAAAGCGAAAGACGGGACCGTGATAGTCATCCTGGCCGGCCTGAACAAGCCAGCGATCGAATTCGATCGTCGGGCGCGCCCCCGCCGGCGGCAGGCCTGGCCCGGCAGGTGGCAGGTGCTGCTCTAGATGGGCACTGGAACGGTAACGGCGATGCAGCGTCTCTAGCGCATGACGATAGGCCCCAAGCTGATCGCTGTAGGCTCCGCCGTAGAGTGCGAACTGATCTCTCTTGCTGGCCAGCGCGGCCAGTAGCTTGCCTCTATGGAGCATGGGCGTGTTCCTCCTCCCGCTCAAGAACCATCTGCCACTCTTCTTCACTGATGAGGCGCGTCTCACCGTTTTCTTTGCGCAGACGAATGAGACTGTCTAGTCCCTGTTCAAAGGTGTCGTCGTGGCTGATGACTATCAGTTGATCAAAGCCGCGGACACGCCGGATCTGCTCAGCAAGGTTGGTGCGGCGCGTGCTGTCCATGTTCTGCGTCGGCTCGTCAAAGAAAGCGATCGTTAGATTGGAGAGTTTTTTAAGCAGGGCCAGGCGCACGGCGAGGGCAGCGCTCATCTGCTCACCACCGCTAAGCTGGGCAAAGGTGCGTGTGGCGCTGCGGCTCCGTACCACTATCTCGTAGTCGTCCTGCCAGCTCAGTTGCACGCTGCGATCGCCCATGATTTCGCCAAAGATGCGATTGGCCTCAGCGGAGATCTCCGCTAAGCGGGCTTGCAAGATCTGTGGTGCAGCTTCTTTGATTACTTGTCTGAAAAGATCGACTGCGCTATTCAAATCTTCAAGAGTACGATATTCTTGTTGAGCTGCCTCCAGTGCAACAAGCAGAGCTTCGGCATGGCGGATGCGCGCCTCCAGCTCAGCGATGCGACTGCGCGTATGCTGGAGTGCTGTAGTATAGCCTTTGAGGTCAGCGCGCAGCTTCTTGATCTCTTCGTCGGTGCGCTGAAACTCGGCTTCATCAAAGGCGATCTGAGCTTGGTGATAAGTATTTTCAGCCTGCTGCAGCTCTCGCTCCGCCGCCTGATAGTCGGCAGCAGCACGCTCGTAGGCTTGCTGACGCTGCGGCAATTGACGCGCGCCTTGTTCGTGGGCCAGGTAGGTCTGATAACCAGCCTGAGCGCGTTGACGCTGAGCCTCGCGCTCGGCCAGGCGCCCATCAAGGTCCTGATAAACTGCCAGGCGCTCAGTCAGCGCCTGCAGCTCTTGCCCGAGCTTCTCCTCCTCTTGCACAAGTTCGGCCAGTTGCTCGCGTAGTTGGGGTTCTCGCTCGATAGTGGTGAGGAGGCCGCGAATCTGGCCAGCAGGATCATCAAGCGCTGCCAGTTGAGCCTCGACCTCCTTGAGCTGCTCGCGGGCACCTTGTAGCTGCAGCACTTGCTGACGGCGTTCAAGAAGCAGGTCTTCAAGGTGCTTTATCTGCTCTTCAAGCTGCTCTACCCGCGCCCGGAGGCCTGGCAAAGCGCGCACACGCTGATCGGCGGTCTCGCTTTCCTGTCTGGCCTGCTCAGCCTGGGCAATCTCCTGGTTCAGGTTTTGCAATTCACTGAGGTCCTGACGGAGATCGTCGACATCGCGCTGCAAGCGTAGTAGCTCAGCAGCTAGTTGACGCAGGCGCTCCGCGCATTCCGTCCGTTGAGCCCGGTAATTACCTAGACGCTCATACTCTTGAGCGTAGACAGTGATTTCTGAGATTTTTTCTTCCAGCTCTTGTTGCTGTTTACACAGGTCAGCAAGTTGAGCCTCATCGTTGGCGATGAGCTGGGCGAAATAGGATTCGAGACTGGTCAAACCCTTCTGGCGAATATTGAGGCATGGCTCATGGAGCAGGGGACACAGGCCCCCGCGCGAGCGCTGGTACGATTCTCGATAGCCATCGATGTTCCCTTCCAGCCGATAGCGGCGGGCGGTCAATTGGGCCTGCTCTTCACGTAAGGCTGGCAGGGCCTCTACCTCGGCGCGCCGTGCTTCGAGCGCGGCGATGGTCTCTTCCAGGCTGCGCAGACGTTCAGCGGTGCGGGAGCGCTCCTCCTCTTTCTGGCGCAGCGTTTCCAGCTTCTCCTGTAGCTGTAGCTGCTTCTGGCCGCGCTCCGAGAGGCGGGCCTGGAGACGAGTCAGCAGCGTGATGCGCTCAGGAAGTTGGCTGGCTAAGTCCTGGAGTGGCTCGATCTCGCGTATCTGGCTCTGCAACTCCTGTAAGCGTTTCAGATGTTGCTCTTGCTGGCGGCGTAAGCTACGTCCTTCTTCTAGCAGCTCATCATGGCGTTGGGTCTGCTGGCGTAGCTCCTCGCGCTGGCGCTCTAGCTCACGCTGACGGTCGGCGAGCGGTGATAGCTCGATGACACGTTGGCGAGCACGCTCGATCTCCTTGAGGGCCGTCTCCACGTGAGCCTTATTGGCGCTCAGGCCGGCCTGGCGATGCTGAAGAGCAGCCTGTTGCTGGCGTAAGATGTTACGCTGGCGCTCGGCCTGGCGCAGTTCTTGCAAGGCGGCTTCGGCCTCCTGGTAGGCCAGATAGGCAGCGCGATTGGCCTCGACCTGCTCCTGGGCCTGGCGAGCTAGCCTCAGCTCCTGCCCGCACTGGTGCAGTCTCTGGCGCGCGGCCTCGCGCTTCAAACGGGCTTGCTCGAAGTGATGGCGCAAGTTGAGTAGCTCATCGCGCTGATGCTGCAGGACAGCGTAACGGCTCTCCAGTTCCTCCAGTCGGCGTGAACCAGCGGCAAGCAGCTCAGTTTGACGTCGCTCCTGCTGGCGGGCCTGCTCTAGCTCCTGCCGCCATTGATCCAGGTCACGCGTCTCAAAGCTGAGGCGTTGAATCTCTTGCTGCTGCTGTTGCATTTGATCCTTATAGTAATTCTGCACCTCGCGCAGGTAGTCGGAGGCCAGACGATAATCCTCGATTTGCAGCAGCTCGTCGAAGGTTTTCTTACGCTTCGCTGGTGTTTCAAGGAAGGCTGCAGTAAAGGTTCCTTGAGGAACGCCAAGGGCGTCCTGGAAGAGTGTTGGCAAGGGGCGCTCACGCTCGATTCCGAACAGCTCATGGAGCTTATCGAGCACATCGGTGCGCTGCTCCAGGCGATAATCGGCCTCGCAATCATAGAGTTGCCAGTAAGCGCCGGCGCCACAGCGCCGCTCGACGATATAGCGCCGCTCATCGTTGCCCAGCAGATGGACCCGAATCACACCATACTTCTCGCCTTCGCGCACAAACTGGCTATGCTGCTTATAAGGCAAGGCATCGAAGAGAGCAAAGCCAATGGCCTCGACCAGTGTGGTCTTGCCGGCCCCATTGGCTCCCTGAATGGCCGTTGTTCCTCGGCGGAACTCGACGGCTAGATGACGATAGCTCTTTATATTCTCCAGCTCAAGACGAGTAATCAACATGCTGCACTAGCCTTCCGCTCTGCTCCCTGCAAGAGCAGGGAACAATCTGCACTGGTGCTTTTTCCGTTGGCCCTCCTGCCGCCGGCCAGAGAGGCCGCACTGCGTTCGGAGGTGTTTAGCTAGGATTCTGAAGAAGCAAAAACCCTGCTTTCTCTACACGGTGATGGTTGTTGTTTCTTCCCTGCGAGGCCGAAAGTGGTAGTTCCCAGGCGCATTATACCATGGCCGCGCGCTGAAACACAGCATCGCCTTACCACGTGTCAGGGGAAGGAAGATGCGAGAAGATGCACAGCGGGTTTCTGCTTCCGACGAAGCAAGTTCCGCTATCTGCCCAGCGCTCTCTGTGGTCGCGGTAATCGTGGGATCAAGGCCCCAGCAGGAGGCTCTTGCCAGGAAGCAGCCGCTTTCCCCTGAAAGCGAGTTGGACTAGAGAGAAACAGGAGAGCATAAACAAGAGCATCCATAGAGGAGTCTTTTTATGAAGAGCCTTGCACATAAGAACCGAGCAGAGCGCCAAGCGCGAGCCGGCCTGCTTGCCCTAGGGGCCGGCCTGATCCTGCCCTTGAGTGCTTGCAC
>NZ_JADGHT010000321.1 GCF_019683755.1 Thermogemmatispora sp.
GTAATCACCAGAAAGACCCCCGGTGCCACACTCCCCAGCGCATAATCGACGACCCCACGCCGCCCAAGAATTCCTCCATCCTCGCGTGGACAAAAAATCCGCGCCAGCGTCTCCGGCGTCGCCTGCGGCCCATGCATCCCGCTGACATCCGGCACCAAGCCCGTCGCATTGGCCACCGCCGTCATCTCCACCATTGTCTTGGTCCCATCGACAAACGACGTCAGCATATGAGGACTCATGTGCCGGCTCCGCGCCTGCTCAGCCAACTGCTGCGGCGTCGCACTACGATCCAGCGGATTATTCTTCCCCTTACCAGCGGCCACAATCTCAAAGCCGAGCGAGCGCGCAAAATCATACAACTCCAGAATCGCCCCCGGCTCATCGCCCGCCGAGGTCGTATAGACCACGCCTGCCGCGTCGGCCATACGCTTCAGCAAATAGCCGATCGTGGCATCGGTCTCGACATTGAGCATAATGATATGGCGACGCGCCAGAATCGTCCGATAGGCCACAAGCGCCCCCACTGACGGCACACCCGTGGCCTCAACGACCGCATCCAACGAGGCAATATCAGGGATTAAGGTCGCACGCGCCGTCACCACCCGCTTACCGGCGCGCACCGCCTCATCGGCCTCACGGCTGCTGGCCCCCGGCGGCAAGAGCAGGACCTCCTCCTCACTATAGCCACAGCCCCGAAAGGCGGCGACAGCCCGCTCCGTCTCAATATCGGCAGCCGCCACCACCTCCATACCCTGCATTTGACTAACCTGAGCAATCAAACCAGCTCCCATCTGGCCAACTCCCACCAGACCTACACGGATCGGACGCCCCTCGCGTTGACGCGCCTCAAGTTCCGCAACCAGATTCATAGGTGTGGCAATCCTCCAGTCTGAGCAATTCCAGGATGGTTCCCACGGGGGGCAGATAAAGCAGGGCCGGCGTCACCGAGATGGTCCCTGGCAGCGCCGCCTCTGCCGCCCCATCGAAATGCACCACCAGATGACCCAGCTCGGCCAGATTAGCACTGGCCACCTCGCCGACCGCCGTCACGCGGTAGCTCAGGACGCGGCCCGTCTCCCTATCCGCACTGTCACCCTCGCCAGGCGGCTCCCGGAAACAGAGCCAGTCGCCCACCTCAATCGCCCCCTGCAAGGTCGCCCCCGTATGAACAAGCGAGACCTCGCGCAGCTCTGCCGGCGCTTGTGGACCAAAGAAAATCAAGATGCCATGCGGCAGGAATTCTGGCACCTGCGCCCCAATCTCCTGAATTACAGCCCGATACTTGAGCAGGCCCCGCGTTCCTGCTCCCATACCCGGACCCGCGCCCGTCACTCCCGCCCCAGCACAGTGATCGAAACGCAGCATGGACATCGCTGTCTGTCCTCCTCCCTCCAGCAGCCAGCGACTACAGCAGTCGCCCGCCTGACACAACAAAGCACCAGCGCGCCCCGTCTGCGCTGGCCGCCTGACGCAGACAGACCAGCGCAGAGCAAGACCGGGCCAAGCCCAGCAGCTCAGGCCAGCCCATCATCAGGACTCCTCAAGCAGCGTCACATCCTCGGGACGCACCCCCGAGACAAAGAGCTGCTCCGTAATGAACTTCATCAGCGGCCCCGAAGGCGAACTTGGCTTCACATCAATGGTCAGAATCTTCTTCATCGGATAGACCCCGATGCGCGCCGTCCCACCGCAGTCGATGACCACACAGGCAATCTGCTTCTCAGGAGCCGAGGAGCGGAAACCATCGAAGGCCCGCCCTCCGCTCAGCTCCGCAATGCGCTGCGCCACCGGGTGAATGCCTCCCCCAGTCACACAGTAAATCAAATCCTTGCCAGGCTCGGGCTTCACAATTAAGGGTCCGCCCCAGCCACCGCGTCCTCGCGTAATCTTGACAGCACGATAAGGCATCGTTGCACACTCCTTTCTCTCCTCAGCCGACCCGGCTCAGGCCAGGCCCCAGACCAGCCTGCCTCAGAGCTGCCAGCCTGTCCCGCGGTCATCTTCGACCTGGCCCAAGCCGCTGCTTAGCTCCAGCATCCCGCTAGAACGACAAGCGGATGATAGATAGGCAGCCTTGCAAGAACAGCCGATCGATCAGCTAGCGCTCAGTAACGTGCCAGCACCATCAGAAAGGACCGACTGCTCAATGACCGGCATACATACCGAAGCTCGCCAGATAAGCAATCACCACCGCCAGCGGCCCCGTGATCAGGCGCGACATCAGAACTGCCGGTACCCCGATCTCGGTGGTCTCAGGCTCGGCCTCGCCGAGGGCCAGCCCAACCGGGATAAAGTCACAACCGACCTGGGGATTGATGGCAAAGAGAGCCGGCAACGCATACTGCGGCGGAATATGACCGAGGCCTATCTCCACCCCCAGCAGCGTCCCAACTACCTGGGCAATCACAGCCCCAGGCCCCAGCAACGGCGACAGAATCGGAATCGCGCAGATCACCGACATCAGCAGCAGCCCGAAAATATTCGAGGCCAGCGGCGACAGAGTATGAGCAATAATGTTGCCGATCCCCGTGTAGAGGATGATGCCGATGATCATGCTGATAAAGGCCATGAAGGGCAGAATGTTGCGGATCACCTGATCGATAGTATCGCGGCCAGCCTGGTAAAGAATGCCGACGACATTGCCAACGGCTCGCCCAATGGCCTCTAGACCACGCGCCACAACTTGCATAACTATGCCTCCTCTCCGCCAGCGAGAGCCGCTCCGCCCGCTTCAACAGCAGAGGGCGCTCCGGCTGCCGATGTTGACTCCTCTCCCTGGCTCTGGCCCTCGGAGACCGAGCGGCGCGCCCACATGATGGCGGTGATGCGCTCCGTCACCAGCCCTCGGATAAAGATCACCAGCAGGCCGACCAGGAAATAGCGAATCGCCAGATCCCCTAGCCCCAGCCCGAGCTTGGTAATGCCCGCAGCAATACCAGCCCAGACAAAGATCTCACCCGGGTTGGCATGGGGAAAAAGGCCAAGAATGGGATGAACAAAGGACACCGCTGCATCATAGAAGGCCGGCTTCTGCTTCTCCGGCAGGAAGCGCCCCATCGTGTAGGCCATCGGGTTGGTCAAGAAGAAGACGGCCAGGAAGGGCAGGATCAAATAGCGCAGCAGCACGTTGCGACTACTGATCATGGCCACTTTGTCGATGCGCTCGGGGCCGATGAGGCGCACCAGAGCATTGACGGCGGTCATCAGCACGATCAGCAGGGGAATGATGCCCGTGACCAGGCCGACAAAAGTGGTGCCCCCTTTTTGGAACATGCCGATGAACCCCTCGGCAATACGGGCTGCGATCTCCATGAGATCACCTCCAGACAAAAGGACGTTAAGACAATCTTTTGTCCTTACTGGCTACCCCAATGGTAACCAGTCAGACAGACCACCCAGCGCCGTGAGCAAGCTCAGTGCGCAAAGGTCAGCACATCAGTGAGCGAGTCGCTGCGTAGAGTAGGTGACAAACCTCCTTTCAGGCCAACGGCTGCAACGAGGTCCGCGGGGGAAGCATGCTCTCCTGACTAGCTGCGCCCACCGTCTCCCTCGACTGCTGCTGGAACCTCTCGTGTAGCGTACCGGCGGCGATGTTGATCGCCTCAACGAGGCGCGGCGCCAGACCAGTTGTACTCAACTGTTGCGCCGAGAGCAGCTCGTCGAGAGGACGCCCCTCGAGCTGGGGCAGGGGACGAAGCCGTGCAAAGACCGTCCAGCCGCTGAGATATCGGGCCGCCAAAATGGTGCGCTGCTCGGGGTGGGCAACGAGCACCACATAGGTGCGCCCACGATAGCGCCCCCCGGCCATCGCCGTAGCACAGCGCCCAAGCCGGCGCAGACGGCTCACATCACGATAGAAGCGGCGCGCCTGCCCATAGGCCAGAGCTAGCTGGAGGCACCAGGCCACCAGAGCCGCGAGGGCCACTTGCTCGATCATATGAACCTCCTGATGTCATACTCAAACGCTATGGATACGGGCCTGCCTGGCTAGCAGTAGGCTCTACAGACAGACCTCGGCCAGCTCGCGGGAAAGCTCGATCGGTTTGTTGACCACGCGTCGGGGCAAGCTGGAGACAAAGAGCAGAGGATCAGCCTGCGCCTCATGCTTGAGGCGACGCGCGAGGGCAGTGGCACGCCAGGGGAGATCACGACAGTACTGGCGGAGTAAGACAGCCGCTGGCTTTTCAACAACGTGGGCGCAACGATGACAAACGATCCTTTTAATATAGAGCGAGGCATAAAAGACCGTGTGCACCGTCGGACGACCGCAATAGAGGCACTCCAGTTCAGTCTGGCAGGCTATCATAGCGAGCGACGCCCCCTCTCTCCTCGACGATCGATCAGCAATGGTGCGGCCCAGGCAGCTCCGCTGGTCAAAGTGCTTGCTTGTCTGCCCTGAGCAGACAGACAGACAGAGACGGCACCCCTGCCAGCTCAGCTCAGTCCGCTCGGCCAGGGCAGGGCCTGGCCACCATCACCCCTTGCCAGCAAGGCGAAGTATCAACGTTGCAGACAGAAAGTCTCTCTATCTATCTCAGCGAGAAATAAGGCCAATCCGGCCACTACCGGATCACCACCCTCAGACCAGGCGCACCCAGCGCTGGCAGCTCTCCCTGATCCGATCGGTCCAGACCTGGCTAGAGACCGAGATGGCGACAAAGCCGCTCGGCCTGGAGCAGGTCATACGCGGTGGTGATCTTCAGATTGCTCTGATCGCTTTCCACGACAGCCACCGGGTAGCCAAGGCGTTCCAGCGAGGCCGCCGTGTCGGTCCCCTCAAAACCATCCTGGCGCGCACGGTCGTAGGCCGCCAGCAACCAGGCGGCTCGGAAGGCTTGGGGCGTCTGCGCTCGCCAGGCACGCTGCCCCCCAAAGCGTCGGCAGATCGCCTGCTGCTCGTCCACTTCGACGATTAGCTCCTCCTCCTGCAGCGGCATGGCCAGAATAGCCCCACCGCAGGCGCGCGCCGTCTCTATCAGTTGCTGGATACGCTCGGGGAGCACAAAGGGACGGGCCCCATCATGGATCAGAATCAGGTCGATCTCGCCACTCTCGATGCGCGAACGCAGGGCCTCCAGCGCACATTGCTCGGAGGCGTGCCTCGTCGGACCACCCTGGACAATACGCCTGACTTTCTGACAGTGGGCCGCCTGTGTCAGCTTGGCAAGCTGCTCCTCTTCGCCAGCCGCCGCGACGAGCAGGATCTCGTCGATCACCGGACAGCGCTCAAAGGCTTCCAGCGTGTAGATGATGACCGGCTTGCCATGAATAGGCAGGAAGATTTTATTGATCGGCAGCCCCATACGCCTGCCCTGGCCCGCCGCCAGCACGATGGCCACAACGTGCTTCGCTGCACTCCGCTGGTCGAACACCGTTTCACCTTTG
>NZ_JADGHT010000026.1 GCF_019683755.1 Thermogemmatispora sp.
CCCTTAAGGCTGCCAATAGTGTCAATGCCAGGCAGCACATCCATCAGGTTGGCACAGAGAATGAAGATAAAGAAGGAGGCAACCCACGGGAAAAAGCGCGCCGCTTTATCCTTCCGCGAGCCAACCACACCGTTGACCAGATTCACCAGAAATTCGACGATCCACTCAACGAAGTTTTGAAAACCCGAGGGGATCAGCGAAGCGTTGCGTGTGCCAAAGTAGAAAAAGGCAACCAGAGCTATAATGGTGATCCAGGTGCATAGCAACGTATTCGTTATCGGAAAGATACCGCCTGGATTCCATATAACCTCTGGCGCCAGGGATACCTCAGGAAATTTCCAGAGCACTCAATATCCTCCATCCGAATCGTGCTCTGCGTGGCCCGGTCTGTCAACGTCGACGCCGTCTATCTCAAGCTTGAGAAGAAGATTTTAAATAAACGGTACGCGCCGTATATTCCCGCTATCAGGCCAAGCAGCAGCCCGAGAAGTATACACAACGGTGCGGTACGCCATACACCATCCAGGTAGTGACCGAGGATGGCACCTGCAGCAACGGGGACTGCGATTGTGAACCCCAATCCTCCCACTGGCCCCACGATTTCCCACAGGGTGGGGGGAGGCTTCTTACTCATCCTTATGTTGTCCCGCTTGTCTCACGATTATATCATACCGTGAGGATTATAGCATAAGGCTGACTGTCTGTGCAACGCAGTCGCAGCATCCCTCAAGCGCCTTCGCTTCCCGTTCGCTTCCCAGCCCAAGCCGCTCTCTCGCCTTCGGAGAGCAAGCATCCTGCAAGGATCGCTGCCCCGTCAATTGCGTATTTCTACGGATAGCCTCAGCCGAAAGCCGTCACCCGGCTCCCAAACGTGAGCCGTCCTCTGAGAGGAGTCACTCCCTCCCTACCTGAGCCGCATCTATTATTTATGGATCTTGGATGGAGCGGAGCCTCATTGGGCGCGCCCGGCTCCAACTCCTCCAGGCAGAGAAGCTGGCGGTATCAGACTGTGCTCCTGGTCAGGGCTACCTTCGTGCTGAAGCCTGACGCTGACCAGCGAGCTGGCTGATGCTTTATGCTCTCAGCTCACTCAAATCAGCTTGCGCTCCCGGGCCTTACTGGCGGCCTGGGTACGATTAGCTACCTGAAGCTTGCTTAGGATATTAGAGACATGATTTTTGACAGTCCCCTCAGCCAGGCATAATTGCTGAGCAATCTCGCGATTACTGGCTCCCTGAGCCAGCAAGCGCAGTACCTCTATTTCGCGGGCGCTCAACTCCTCTTCCCCGCTTCCTGATCCTGGGGGACGGGGCTGGTTCCGGCCTCCCTTGCTCCCCCGGCCAAACTCGATCAGCAACTTACTGGCGATGCTTGGCTGGATGAATGGTTCCCCTTGGGCCACGCGGCGAATGGTAACTGCCAGCTCTTCGGCGGGCAGATCCTTGAGCACGTAGCCGGCAGCTCCAGCTTTGATGGCCTCAAGGACGTAATCGTCATAGTCGAAGGTGGTCAGCATGATGATCCTGGCGTCGGGATAAGCGTTGATAATAGCGGCAGTCGCTTCAACTCCGCTCATACGGGGCATCTGGATATCCATCAGTACAATATCTGGCCCCAGGCCTGCTTGCCGCAGCTCATGATAACGGCTGACCGCTTCCTCGCCGTTGGTGGCCTCGCCAACGACCTCCATGTCAGGCTCCAGGTCAAGAATAGTGCGCAGGCCCTGACGCATCAGCGTCTGGTCTTCGCACAGCAGAAGCCGAATAAGTGTCTGCGACAAAGCTGACCTCCTGTCCCGGTGCGCTGGTGATGGCTACCCGTTACTGTGCTTCTCATAGCTCTTCTATGCTGCTCTTTCCGCCGCGACTTTCTCCCCCTATGGATATTCTAGCGTCTCCGTTGACAAATGAACAGCGATGTTCTCGCTTCACGCACAAATTTTGTCCAGGCTTAACGGGTTCTTTGGAGGAATTTTACACGGCTATAACGCGGCTGGCTGAAGATTCTTCTGTGAGGGGCGTTGCAGCAAGGCACTCCTCATCTGCAGGCAAGCAAGATGCCTGCTCTGTCAGGTGTAGGTGAGGAGGCGGGGAAGAGAGCCTCAACGTGCAGAGCAGGAGAGACAGGAGGACTGCGATGCGGGTCGCGATCATTACGGAGAATTTCTTGCCCAAGTTGGATGGGGTGACGCGCACACTAGCGCGCTTGCTTACTCATCTGGAGGCCACTGGCCATCGGGCACTCGTGTTAGGCCCGCGCTGTGGAATGCACGAGTACGCCGGCGCTGAGATTGTGACCACGCCCGGTATACCGCTTCCTTTCTATCCAGAACTCAAGTTCAACTTTTTCCGACCTCTCTTTTTGAAGAAGCTCAAGCAGTTTCAACCTGATATCATCCATGTTGTCGATCCTGTCGTGCTGGGTGCCGTGGGGGTGGCCGTGGCCAAGCTGCTGCGGCGCCCCCTTGTCTCTTCTTATCATACCAATCTCGCTGCCTACTGCCGCCATTTCGGCTTTCCCTGGCTGACAGGCCTCATGTGGCGCTATAATCGTTTCCTTCACAATCACTGTGCCTTAACCTTCTGTCCCTCTCCTTCAACGGCCAGAGCCTTGCGTCAGCAGGGATTCCAGCGCGTCCGTCTCTGGCCTCGTGGGGTGGACGGAACGCTGTTTCGGCCCGAGCGTCGTCGCCCTGAACTACGTGTCGCCTGGCTAGGCGCTGAAGATGAGGCCAGCGAGCGCTGTGTGTTGCTCTATGTGGGGCGAATCTCGCGTGAGAAAAACCTCTTGCTGCTGGCAAAGGCCTATCGTCAGCTAGACCATCGTCGCTGTCATCTGGTCATCGTAGGTGGGGGGCCGGCCCTGGCTGAGTTGCGTCAGGCGCTGGCTGGTCTTCCAGTCACTTTTACTGGTTATCTGAGTGGGGAGGCTCTGGCTGAGGCCTATGCCTCTGCCGATATCTTTGCCTTCCCCTCAACGACTGAAACCTTCGGTCAGGTAGTCCTTGAGGCGTTGGCCTCGGGCCTGCCCGTCGTTGGGCTGCAGGCTGAGGGCATCTGTGATCTGGTGGTCCACGATGAGCAGGGCCTGCTACTGGACCCCACTGGCCTTAGCCCTGCGGCGCAAGTAGCTGCCTATCGAGATCTGCTGGAGCGCCTGGTCTACGAGCGTTCAACACGGGAGCGCATGCGCGCTGCTGCTCTGGCTCAGGCCGCTAGATATAGCTGGTATGAGGCGATGGAGTCACTGCTGCGTGGCTATGAGGAAGTGATGCTCCAGACAGAGCAAGCCCTGCTAGCGGCTTGAGTCTGCTGAGAGCGCCAACTCTGTGGCTGGCTGTCGCCGACCTAGGATGTTGCAATGAAGTTACAACAACAGCAAGACGAAGCACAACCCTTGCTATCCGAGTCACTGACCACCATCTCTCTTAAGCAGGCTGCTGGGCGCCTGGCGGAGATGCAGGCAGACCCTCAGACGCGGAGTCTGGCCGGTGGTCAATGGCTGTTCCTTCTGTCTCCGGCGCAGGCCCAGCGCCTTGCGCGAGGCATCTCAATTGTGCTATCACCTGCAGCTATCTCCGTTCCTTTTGTGCTACTGGTGGCTCTCTATCACTCCCCTTCATTGTGGCACGCACTTGGCTTTGCCCTGCTGACGCTCAGCTTTGTCTCTGCTGGTCCACTACTCTATGTTGTCCTCTCCTTGCGTCTGGGGTTAGTGAGTGATCTCGACCTCTCGCATCGCCATGAGCGCTGGCATCCTTTTCTGTTCAGCCTGCTCTCCTATGCTCTAGGCTTACTCTTATTGCTCTTGCTCCATGCCCCGCGCAATCTAGAGCTTATCCTGGGCCTGACTTTACTCCTAGGGGCGTTGCTCTTAGTCATTACCCTCCGGTGGAAAATCAGCATCCATGCGGCGACCTTAGGAGGAGCGGCCACAGTCTTGACAGCCTTCTATGGCCTGATCTTTCTCCCGTCCTTTCTTCTGCTTGTGCTCGTCTGCTGGTCTCGCGTCGCCTTGGGACGTCACACACTGGCCCAGGTCGTGAGTGGTGCGCTGCTGAGTATTGGCCTTGCTCTGGGTGTCCTGCTACTTGTGGGCTTCTAAGCCGTGATTGTGCCTTCTCTCGCCTCTGGTCTTGTGGTCGATGGGCAAGGTAGACAGGAATAGCCGCTGTGGGACTGGCCTGAGTCTGGCCTCAAGGAGGCGTAGGCCTGGTCCACTCTCCCTTGACTTCTCACGCTCCTGCTTTCTATACTGCTCCGGAATACCTTCACAGGCCTGAAACGCTATAATAAGCGTGTTCCATTAATTGCCCACGAGCGATAGCCACCTGTTACAGAAGCTTGTGTCGCTGCTAGGGCGAGCAGACAAGCTTTCCCTGAACCCTGATAGGGGTCAGGGACGATGGTATCGTGAGAGGGGCGAACTGCCCGAGTGACGGCTTGCCAGAAGGCAACCGATTCGGATAGACTGAGGGAAGAGACGCGGTCACGCCTAGCGAGCCTGTTTTCACCGTACCGCTGTACTGTCTCAGCAATGCTCGTCTGATCTGGTAAGGAGAGTCTGGCTGTGAGTCAACATCAGGGTTTGAAAGTGCTCTGTACCTTCCCCTTCGATGAAGAAGCGCTGGAGAGGATTCGCGAAGCGGCCCAGGGCGAGGTTGTACTCGCCACGAGAGACGAGGAGCTAATGGCGCACGTAGGAAGCGCTGAGATCATCTGTGGCTTCCGGCTGCCCAAGAACATTCTCCAGCTTGCCCCGCGCTTGCGCTGGCTGCAGTTTGCTGGTGCAGGTGTTGATGGTCTGCGTGACACGGGCCTGCTTGATCCAGACAGTGGCGTGATTGTCACCACTGCCTCTGGTATTCATGCCTCCACCATAGGAGAGTATGTCTTTGGCAGCATGATCATGTTCAATCGTTCCTGGCCCGAGCTGGTGCGCTTGCAGGACCGCCATATTTGGGGCAATACGGCCTGGTATCATCTGCGCACGCTGGAACTCTATGGGCAGACGCTAGGAGTCATTGGTGTTGGCAGCATCGGGCGCTATGTTGCCCGCTTAGGGCGGGCCTTCGGCATGCGCGTCCTGGGGGTGAGGCGCTCGGCCAGGGGAGGCGAGCAGGATCAAGATGTCGAACGCTATTATGCTTTCAGCCAGCTACGTGAGATGCTGCCGCTGTGCGACTATGTTGTGATAGCAACGCCGCTGACTCCTGAGACAGAGCACCTGATCGGCGAGCCAGAGCTGCGCGCTATGCGTCGCACTGCCTACCTGGTCAATGTTGCTCGTGGGCGTGTCATCGATGAGCAGGCCCTGATTCGGGCTTTGCGCGAAGGCTGGATCGCTGGGGCAGGGCTGGATGTCACCGAGATAGAACCACTGCCCCAGGAAAGCCCGCTGTATTCGCTGCCTAATGTCATTCTGACACCCCATATTTCGGGTGAGAGCGTCCACTATGGCGCCCGGCTAGCCTCGCTCTTTGTCGAGAACCTACAGCGTTATCGCCGCGGCGAGGCGCTGCGCAATCGCTACGATCCACAACGTGGCTACTAAGTGGCGACCGGCAAAGAAGAGGAGGCAAGCGCGAACGTCTTATGGCTGGCACGTCTCAGCCAGGCGAGTGCCTGAGCAAAGAGCAGCGCTGCGCCAGGTTGTCAGCCAGGCAGGCACTAACTTGCCGGCGGCCTCTCTAGACTGGACCAGCCCGGCCCAACTCTAGGGTCCAAACGGAGGACCCACTGTCCGACTCAGCCCTCTCTGGAAAAGAGCGTTTACAATTGCTGAAAGAGAGCAAGGTAAGTTCTCCATCTGTCGGCGGGTAGGCAGAGCGAGAGCAGTCGCAGCAGAGAGCGGCGCTCTCTGTAGAAGCAGCTAGTTGATTAGAAGAAGGGAGCAAGACACTCTTCACGTAGGGGCAAAGAGGAGGTCCGATGAGCAGAGATTTAGGTCTGGTGGAACTACTGGGCGCGGATGCCGTTGGCCCACCGGGACAGCGTCGCTTTCGGCTGTTTGCGCGCAGCGAAAGTGGCTCTGCTATTATGTGGATGGAAAAGATGCAGCTCAATGAATTGGGGCTGGCCATCGATCGCTTGCTGACCCAGGTGACGCAGGGTAGGATTCTGCGCGTTGAGGCCCGGGCTCGGCGGGAGGGCGAAGAGGAAGCAGAAGAGCCAATAGGTATGCCAGCCGACTTTCCACTGATTCCCGACGAAGAGTTCCAGGTAGCTCAGCTAAAGCTCAGCTACGACTTCCGCCGGGAGCTGATCATCCTGATGGTGGTCCCTTTGGAGATCATCATGGAGACAGGTCAGGAGCTGCGCGGTCGTGTCCGCGAGGATCGGGCGGTCACTCTCTCCTTCACTCACGCTCAGGCGCAGGCTCTCACCAGTATGATCACGCGTGTCGTGGCAGCGGGTCGCCCAGTCTGCCCTTTCTGCCATATGCCCTTGGAAGAGGGGCCGCATATGTGTGAGAAGCAAAACGGTCACCGCCAGATCATCCAGCTACTGGAGGAAGAAGACGATGACGATGATGAGGACTAGAAGGAGGAAAAGGGAGACTGATGAACCGGGGGAGCTGGCTAGTGCATGAAGGCGGTCAGAGATGGCATGGAGCCGCTGCCGAGGGTGAGGCAGGCGATGGCCCAGCTAGATCAACCGTCGTCATGCTAAGCGACCGCGATGACTGAGGGGAATCGATAGGCTGGCTGAACTATCTACACAAGCAGCTAGGAGGAGTAGAGAGCACGAACATGCTAGCTGAGACGCGCTGAGCTTGTGGCTCGCTGGCGGAGAGCGGCCTGTACGGGAGGGACCTGCCGGCCTGGCATAGTAGGAGCCAGCGCTCGGACAAGAGCAGAAGCAGGCCAAAAGCCCGCCAGGCCCAGGCCCGCCTGCGAGCAATCTCTGACAGCCAGGCAGAGTAAGTGGATTGACCTGCGCTGTCAATTGGTGAAGCAGTTAATCGGTGCAGAGATACTTATTAGCTTTTTGCAAATATAGCTCCTCATTCCCCTCGATCATCAGCTTATGGAGCACTACGATATCAGCATCTGGCAGATTTTCCACCGGCTGAAGGCAGAGGCGCATCGTGGCGCGTCCATTTTCAATGACCTGGACGAAGCCCTTACCGCGGGGCACGCGATAGATGCGCTGAGGGGCGGTAGGACTAGGCACCTCCAGATAGCCATGCCAGAGGAGCTGGCGGAACTGTTCAGGTGTCAGAATATCGCGCAACAGATCAGAAGCTCGCCGCTCGGCCCGCGACCAGCCCCGCAAATATGGCTGAGTGATCAGCCAAACAATAGCTCCCATCGCGGTGGCGATGATCACCCAGTCCAGAATCGTTAGAATTTCTGAGATCAAGCTCATCCACCGACAACGCGCGGAACCATAATGATCTGCTCGGCGGTTGCATCAAACTGATCGATGCGCTGAGCAGGCTTCCCGGGCTCGACACGAAAAGCAGTGGCTCCCCTGGCGCGCTCCTGGGCAAAAATGCGCTCAGCTTCTCGCACGGCGGCCAGTGCTTCAGGGTCACCTGCCAATACCTTCTGCTCATCCCAGGTGACACGATCATCACCGCGCCGTGACATCACCCGTAGCATTCCCACGGTTGTTCCTCCTTCGTCGCTTGCACCATCATGGATGGTGGCTGACTAACGAACCTTCCAGTGAGTGAACGCATGATCTTCTGGCTACAAGCTCCCGCTCAGTTCCCACAGAGGTCTCCACGGCGGCTCTGGGGGCGCTGGTCCGCTCCTGGGGCACCTGCTGTTAAGCCAGCGAGCAACCGTGCAGAAGTCTCGCGACCCAACGAGCCATCAAGGACAAGCGCCTAGAGCGAGCCCTGCAGTGCCTGCAGCCCAGCCCTTTCTGGCGTGGGTAAGCGCTCTACTATCTACTATTGTACCGGCGAAGATGCAAGTCGTCAATGGTTATCTCATAATGTATCAGCTTTATTGCATCAGATGACCTCATGCCGTCCAGTCTCGCCACCAAGCAGGGCGCGTAATCTGCCGCGGGGATGCCTTCGCGGGAGCAACCTTGAGCGGGAATGGTTGGCGCCAGGAAGGCACCAACACGCTGCAGCGGCCATGAGTGCGAGGCGGAGCAGCACATCATGGCAGGCAGAGCCTGGCCGACCTGGCGCATCTCACTGACGAGCCTGGCTTCCAGAAGAGAAGAGCTACTGAGCGGTAATAAAGATGATGCCCACAGTTCCAGGTCCGGTGTGGGTACCGAGGACTGCGCCCAGCTTATAGCGTGGAATTGGGTGAGGATAGACTGCCTTCATCGCGGCAGCGAGCTGCTCTCCCAGTTCATCGCTTGATTCCACAATGACCACCTCCTCAACCGGGCCAGCCTCCTGGAAGAGCTGAGCCACTCGCTCATAGGCTTTGGCGCGTGTGCGAGGGCGTTCAACGGGGACCACCTCGCCGGCCTGGATACCGATGATCGGCTTGAAGCTCAGCATCGTGCCCAGGAAGGCACTGGCGCGTCCGATGCGTCCGCCACGGCGCAGATGCTCCAGGCTATCCAGCACGCCTAGAATGCGCGTGCGGCGCAAGCGATCGACCAGGCGCGCCTTGATGGAGTCCAGATCGGCGCCGTGCTGGGCCTCCTCCGCGGCATGCATGACCGACATGCCGATACCGAGACTAATGCTCTCTGAATCCACAATCTCGATGGGAATGCGCTGGAGCTCCGGCGGCAGGGCGGCCCGTGCTGCGCAAGCTGACTGGTAGGTCCCGCTGAATTTGGCCGACAGATGGACCGAAAGAATGGCCTCGGCGCCTTCTTCAATCAGGCGCTGATAGACAGAGAGGAAATCGGCGGGAGTTGGCTGTGACGTGCGGGGAAAATCCTTGCTTTCCGCCAGCTTCTTGAAAAAACCCGCCGTATCCAAATCGACACCATCGAGATACTCTTCGCTGCCAAAAATAACTTTGAGGGGAACGACGCTGATTCCCAGGGCCGCGGCCCGCTCTTTAGGGAGATCCGCCGTACTATCGGTGACGATGCGGACGGCCATGAGGCACCTCCTGAACGCGAGAGAATTTCTGCGCCATGCGTGCCGGCATACACATGGCAGGCTGCAAACATGCGTGGGTTGGGTAGATTGACGACTAGGGTAAGCGGGAAAAGCGTCGGAGCGAGGCCAGCCCTGCCGGCCTGATTGTGGCTGCCTCTGAGATCCGTTCCGGGTGGCCCTGCCAGGCTTCTATGACCGCTGCAGCCGGCTCCTTGCTTCTCTTCCCTATTATGATCTATTCAACTGAGAAAATATAGGTGTAGTAGGGTTGGCCACCGTCTACCACCTCCACCTCCAGATGAGAATAGGTCTGCTTAATACGGGCTGCTGTCTCCTGAGCGTGAGCCTCGCTAGTTCCCTCGCCGTAGTAGATGGTGAGCAGCTCGTAGCGCTCAACATGCATGCGCTGAAGCAAGTCGTTAATGACCCCCTCCAAGCTACTGCCGGCAACAGCCAGATTGCCGTTGATGAGACCGATGATGTCGCCCTCACGGACACGCAGGCCATCGATCTGCACGGCGCGCACTGCCGTAGTAATCTCAGCGGTTTGGATGCGGCGGGCGGCAGCGCTCATGCTTTGCACGTTGGTGGCCAAGTCGGCATTATAGTTAAAGCTCATGAGGGCGGCGATCCCTTGAGGTAGCGTTTCGGTGGGGATAACTTCTACCTGCTTGCTGGTAAGGCGTGGAATCTGCTGCGCACTGAGGATCACATTGCTATTGTTGGGCAAAATAATGACCTGCTCAGCCTCCACTGAATTAACGGCTGCCAGCAGCTCCTCGATGCTGGGGTTCATCGTCTGGCCGCCGGGGACAATGGCGCTGACACCAAGGCCGCGATAGACCTTTTCAAAGCCTGGGCCTGAGACGACAGCAACGGTGGCAATGGGCACGCTTGAGGCAGGGCTCTCAGCGCTGCTCCCTTCAGCCGCTCCCTGGCGAGTCGCTTGCTCATGTTCGGCACGGCTCTCGGCTGCGTAGGCCAGGCTTTGCTCCTGAAGATTCTCGATATTAATGTCTAGAAGGCTGCCCAGGCTCACACCGTAGTCCAGGATCTTGCCAGGCCACTGGGTATGCGTATGTACCTTCAGCAGCTTTTCATCGCCAGCCACGACTGTCGAGACGCCGCCCATATCGATAATCGTCTGGCGAATGCGCTCGACGTCGAGATTCTCGCCGCGCAGTAGGAAGACCACCTCATAGCCGTACTCTTCCTCCTCGACGTTGACCCGTCCGCGGCGAGGAGTGCCCTGGCTGGTGCCAACCGCTGGGAAAGGCCGTGACTCGCGACCCTCGCCGCGCAAGGCGTGCCAGATCCCTTCGAAGATCACACAGAGTCCCTGCCCTCCTGCGTCAACCACGCCTGCCTGCTTGAGGATGGGTAACAGTTCAGGTGTGCGTGCCACGGACTGGCGTGCAGCGGTCACAACCTCGTGCATTAGCGTCACCAGGTCATCGCCGCGCTGCGCACTGGCCAGCGCCGCCTCGGCGCAGTCGCGTACTACTGTCAGGATGGTGCCCTCAACTGGTTTGATAACCGCCCGCGAGGCCAATCGCGACGCTTCCATTAAGGCGTTAGCCAGGTCGAGGGAGGTAAAAGTCTGCTTTTTCTCCAGTCCCTGGGCCAGGCCCCGGAGCACTTGTGAGAGAATCACCCCCGAGTTTCCCCGAGCTCCCAGCAGAGCATCGTGGGCAATACGTGCTGCGATGACTCCTGCTGCCGTCTCCTGGCTATCGATGATCCCTCGGATGGCCGCCTGCATGGTGGCAGACATATTGGAGCCTGTGTCCCCGTCCGGCACGGGAAAGACGTTGAGGGCATTGATACTCTCGCGCCGCTCTTCCAGCCAGGCGGCCCCGGCAATCATTGCCTTCTTCAGGTCTTGACCGTCCAGCACGCTGATCCGCCGCGGGCGGCTGATGCGCTGCATCTGCTGCTGACTTGGCGCATCTTGCGCATGATGAGCGCCTGATGCCTGTTCCTGCATAGATCGCTTACCTTACGTGGTGGTAGATGAGGTAGGTGGTGCCCACGCCTTGTCGTTAGTGCTCGCGCCGTGTGATAGGGCTATGTTCCAGCCCCTGAATATTGACGTTCACCTGTTGCACGGGTACCCCGAGCATCTTTTCAACCGAGAACTTGACGCTACTCATGATATTATGGGCGATTTCAGACATGCGCAGCCCGTATTCCAGCACGACGTAGACCTCGATGATCAGGCGTCCGTTCGAGATTCGCACCTGAATGCCCTCGCCGCTTCGTTCGGGGGGAAGGAGGACAGCCTCTCCGTTGCGCAGGCGGGGTGCGGCGATACCCACTACGCCATAGCTCTCGCTGACGGCGCGGGCCGCGATCGTGTGAATCGCGTGAGGGAGAACCTCGATCCTGCCTAGAGGGCGCGTTCCGTGCTGCGGTTGAATCGTCGATGGCTTCGGCATACCCATGTTTTCTCTAAGCTTTCTCTGCTCTACTGGTTGGCTGGTCTTCTGGCCTATGCACTTGCCAAAGCGAGGGCAATCTGCTATACTCGCAAAGCGTACTCGACGCTTACTACTGACGCTTTGCGCTCTACTCAGCTCACTGGAGTGCAAGGTCTGCGTTCTGTTGCAGTATATCAAAGGCCCCCGTCAGAATCAAGGGCGCGTCTCTGGGACTCTCTAGATCTTGCTGATGTAGCCTGCTCCAGCGGAGGCGGGGGTCGTGGCTGTAGCCCCAGCAGCACGCTTTGTCTTCTCTGCTCAGCGAATGCCTGGCTGCTGAAGAGAAGCCAGGGGGTAGCTTCCTGTTCTGGGCCTGCTCTCTCGTTCTCTGGCTTGAATGTCTGCCGCCGGTCCAGCCTGACCGGCACTCAGTGCGGGGGCAAAGGGGCCTGGCGCTCGCTAGCAAAATAAGCAAGAGAGATAGAGGAGCGGAGAGTCCCAGGTAGCTGGGGCCTGTAGATCCGCGGTGTAGGCGTCGAAGAGGCTACGATGGCTCTCTGCTCTTCCCGAGAAGGGAAGGAAAGAGGGAAAAATAGAGAGGAAGGGAGTTTGCTATGGCTGGTCGTTGTGATCTCTGTCAGCGCAGGCCGATGTATGGTAACAAGGTATCTCACTCGCAGCGTCATACACGGCGACGGTTCGTAGTGAATGTGCAGCGGCGGCGTCTGGAGATTAATGGTGTGCGGCGTACAGTGCATGTCTGCACACGCTGCCTGCGCACAATGCTCAAGCTCCCCAAAGAGTGATGCTGGCCGGAGGCAGGTAAGAGCGCCGCTCAGGCGGCCTTCCCGCCCCGGCCTGCCCGGCTGCTTTCTGCTCCATCCATAGGCTTTCTCGTGGCTCCTTGCTACGATGCCTTTTGCTTTTTTTTTGGGGAAGGCTGAGGCTCAGCGCGAACGAGCCGGTTCTGCTGTGTTGCTGCGCGCTAATGGGCTGCGCTGCTGGGCTACGAAGCGGGTGCGTAGTTGCCCGCAAGCTGCGTCGATGTCATCTCCCCGCTCGGCGCGCACACTATTGCTAACGCCATGCTGGAAGAGGATATCGCGAAAGCGGCGGATTGCCTCTGGCCCAGGGGGACGGTAGTCTGCCGCTGTTTTATTGACCGGAATGCAATTAACATGCGCATACTGCTTGAGCGGCGCTAACAGCTCGCCAAGCTGATGGGCACAGACGGGACTGTCGTTCACGCCAGCCAGTAAGACATACTCGAAGGTAACCTGTCGACGGGTGGCGGCGATGTAATCCTGACAGGCCGCCAGGACCTCGGCCAGCGGGTATTTACGCGTGACAGGCATGGTTTGCGCGCGTAGTTCGTCGTTAGGGGCGTGCAGGGAGATGGCAAGGTTGACCTGTAGTCCCTCTTGGCTGAGACGCCGGATGCCCTGTGGCAGCCCTACGGTGGAAACCGTCATGTGCCGGGCTCCCAGATTGAAGCCCTCGGGGCTGTTGAGTATGCGCAGGGCTTGCATGACGTTGTCATAGTTGTGCAGTGGCTCGCCCATGCCCATCAAGACCAGGTTGGTGATGTGATCAATGGGCTGGCTCCCAGGCAGGCCCCGGGCACGCCAGGGGGCGGCTCGCAGTTCACGGGCAAAGTGCAATACCTGAGCAACAATTTCTCCTGCACTCAGATGGCGCTCGAATCCCATCTGCCCCGTAGCGCAAAAGGTGCAGCCGAAGGCACAGCCCGCCTGACTGGAGACGCAAACAGTGGCCCGCGCGCTGCTCCCCCGCAAGGGAGGGTAGAGCATGAGCACCGATTCAATCAGCCTGCCGTCAGCTAGCTCTAACAGGATCTTCCGCGTGCGGTCATCTTTGGAATGTTGCTCGCTGCGTACGGTAACCTGGCCGATGGTGGCTTCGCGCGCCAGGTGTTCCCGCAGGCTCAGTGGCAGATTGCTCATGGCGGCGAAGTCAGTGACCAGGTGCTTGTAGATCCAGTTGTAGACTTGCCGGGCGCGATATGCTGGCTCCCCCAGCTCTCTAAACCATTCCTCAAGCTGCTTGAGGGTCAGCCCAAGGAGATCGCGCCGGGCTGCACTTGGCTCTCGTGTTGTTCTCCCCCTGATCATCATGCCTTCATTATAGCACGTTGACCCCTCCAAGGCCAATGCCACTGCTCACCAATGGCTCTCCGCCTTGCTCTGTGACTCACGGCCCTGCTGCAATCTCAGCTGTGACAGTCGCCTGTGGTTGGTCGTTTCCATTTTAGATCAGAGCTTCGACTTTCTCTGTCAGTGCTACTCATTCAGGTTCTTGGGAGGAAAAAAGTAAATGCCTCTCTTGTTTAACTTAATCGATTTAGCTTTTCTGACTACAGTTATTGTGCTGGCCCTTCAAGGTTTCCATAATGGCCTCCTTGCTAGCTTGATTAATCTGGTGGCCTTACCGCTGGCGCTGGGTGTGGCCTTGCTTTGTGGGCCGTGGCTCACTGCTCTTCTGGCCAGCAGTGGGGTGAAGGTGGCGCCCCTGCTCGCCTACACTCTCGTTTTCCTGGCTACGGTGCTTGGGGTACATAGTGTCACAACTCTCGTCCGGGCCTTTCTCCGGCGTCTCCCGGTGCTGGGTCTCATTGATCAGTTGCTGGGGATGGGAATAGGTGTGGTTGAGGCTTGGCTCCTCTGGCTGATTCTGCTGATGGTCTTGCATAGCTTCCTAAGCACCGTCCACTATTGGCCACAGAGCGATCCTGATCAGTTCAGTGCCTGGCGGCTGGCATATCAGAAGGCCATTGCTCAGAGTTTCTTTGTGCATGTCAATCAATGGTTGCTAGGTTGGACCCCTGTAGGGCAGCTTCCTTAAGCAGAGGCTGCCTGTTGTCTGGCCAAGCAGCCTTTCAGGCTCTCATATCGCTGGTAGGGTGGTGGAGAATGCGCGGCTTGTGAGCTGCTCTGGTGCCTCTGAGCTTGCGTTCCAGGGTAAAGACGCATACAATACCTGTATAGTCAAGGGGCATTCTACGTATGCTAGAAGCGTTGTGTGACTTTGCTTGAATAAAGGAGGCGTTTTACGGCAAGAAACGAGGCTGTGCTAAGCAGACAGAGATTTGGCGAAGGACCGGAGCGGGCCTTTCTCGTTGCAGTGGAGAGCGAACGGCAGGAGACGCTTTGGAGCGCTGAGGACTCGCTCAAAGAGCTGGAAGCTCTGGCCAGGACTGCCGGGGCTGAGGTGGTTGGTAAGCTGTTGCAGCGTCTGCGTCATCCTGACCCGGCCACCTACCTTGGCAAGGGAAAGGTGCAGGAATTGGCTGCTCTGGAACAGGAACTGGGCTTTGATCTGGTGATCTTCGACGACGAGCTTTCTCCTTCGCAGCAGCGCAATCTAGAGAAGGCACTTAATGCGCGCGTCATTGATCGTACGACGCTCATCCTCGACATTTTCGCTCAGCATGCGCGGACACGTGAGGGGCGTCTGCAGGTTGAGCTGGCACAGTTGGAGTATCGCTTGCCTCGTCTGAGTGGACGCGGTGCAGAGCTGTCGCAGCAGGCTGGTGGCTCGCTGGGCGCTGCTGGCGTGGGAGGTGCCATCGGGGTCCGTGGTCCGGGCGAGACGCGGCTAGAGATCGATCGTCGGCGCATTCGCAATCGCCTGGCTGAGCTGCGCCGCGAGCTGGAGGAGGTGCGTGAACAGCGCGCCTTGCATCGCCGTCAGCGAGAGGCGTTGACGATGCCGGTGGTGGCTGTGGTGGGCTACACTAATGCTGGTAAGTCTACGCTCTTTAATGTCTTAAGTCAGGCTGATGTGTTGGTTGAGAACAAGCTCTTTGCGACGCTTGATCCTACGACGCGTCGCGTGGTCCTGCCTGGCAATCAGGAGATCTTGCTGACGGATACGGTCGGTTTTATTCAGCGTCTGCCAACGCGTCTGGTCGCAGCCTTCCGCGCAACGTTGGAGGAAGTGGTCGATGCTGATGTATTGCTGGAGGTGGTGGATGTCAGTCATGAGAATGCCATTGAGCAGAGCGAGACGGTGAATGAGGTCTTGCGCGAGCTGGAGGCTCACGAGAAGCCGCGAGTGACAGCATTGAATAAGATCGATCTGTTGCCCGATCCCGATCGTGTTGATCCTTCGCTTTATCCAAATGCTGTGGTGATCTCGGCTCTGCGTGGTTGGGGCCTGGAGGCACTGCGCGAGAAGTTGGCTCAGGTGGTAGCTGAGCAGATGATACCATTGCAGGTGCTGGTGCCTTATGCGCGCGGTGATCTGGTAGAACTCTTCCATCGCCGCGGGCGCGTGGAGATCGAAGAGCACCGCGCTGAAGGGACACTCCTCGTTGGACGCCTGCCATCGGCGCTGACCGGTTACTATGAGCCGTATCGCCTTCAACAACGCAAAGGCTCACTCAAGGTTCCCAGTGCTCGCATTTAGCCGCTGCGTTCGGGGGGACTTGAGGCAGAAGGACGTGGCGGAGGCCATGCCTACCTGTAACTCACCTGCCACTGCCTGGGCTGGGCGCCGAGTAGGCTTGTGCTCAGCTCAGGTCTTCAGGGTTGTTCGCCTTTCAGCTCTTTGATCACCTGACGTAGTCCAGCGGCGATCTCTGCAAAGGCCTGATCCCTGTTTTTCCGTTCCGTAATGGCCGGACCCTCCAGGGGTAGGGCTTGCAACTTGCCAAAGGGGGAGTTGGCCAGGCCCTCGGTTGGTCGCAGCCTAATGGGGATAACGCGCGCCGTGCCATCCTCGTGACGCTGCATGGCCCGCTGCATTTCTTCATTGTAGCACTGCTCGTCGGCTATGTAGTCAGGGCTGATGAGCAATAGAATAATGTCCGCCTGCTCTAGCCAGCGCTGGCTCTCGCTCTGCTCACGCCCTGCGCTGAGCTGACCGCTGTGATAGCTTTCGATCAGGTGCGCGCGTCGTAGACCAGCCAGATGTTTTAGCAGCTCTTTGCAAAGCTGCTGGTCTCGAGCCTCATTGGAATAGGAGATGAAGACCTTGAGGGCTTTGTGGCTCTGCTGGAGGAGCGGGAGATACTGAGGGCAGCGTTGTCTGAGCTGCTGGCGTTGCTCTATTGAGAGAGTTTCTAGCCAGCGCAGATTTCGGCGATGGGCAGTTACTTGGGCTTCGGCGAGTTCAGCGAACTGATCGAGAATGATGCGCGCCTGCAGGCCCTGGCCACCGCGCTCACTATTGAGACCTAGTGAAAACTGAATCATGCCGCAAACGCTGCCGCTGTCTCGATCAAGCAACGGGGCGCCGCTCAAGCCGCGGTCGACAGGTCCATGTTGAAAAGTAATCCACTGGTTGTGTTCGCCTGCAGGCCCAGCGGTGGTGAAGGTAACCGCGCTGCCATCGGGGGCCCAACTTGGGTACCCATAGCTGTAGAGCGGGCTGTAGGGTCGGGCCTCGCCACAGAGGAGCACACAGGGATGATCGTGAAACGAGACCGCCAGTAGGGCCAGATCCGTACCTGCGTCCGGGTGTTCAGGGGACATGCTTCTGATCGCGGCCTCAAAAGATTGCCCCTGCCAGAAGATGTGGAGGCGGGCCTGGCCCTGGCGGGCAGGTCGGATCACATGGGCACAGGTAAGAATCAATCCCGGACCCGCAAAAAAGCCTGTGCCTGCCGGCGAGAGATCAAGGTCGACGCGGACAGTAGCGCGCTGTAGCAGGGCTTCTAAGGTGTCTTCCTTCTCCATTTTGCTTCCTCGAAGCGGACCTATGCCGATGGCATTGAACTGCTTTTATTCTAAGCCAAAGCTAGACTGTTCGTAAAGCGTCAGAGCTGTCGCTTCATCTTCAGTCCGAAAGAACGTCGCTCGTTAGCGAGAGGAGGGGGGAAGTGTGTCGGCAAGTGAATGCCGAACTCTCTGCCTGCCGTCAGGCCTCGCGCCAGGGAGATAGACGCCTTATGGAGGAGCGTGCTAGACTAGGACACGGGGCACCAGGATGAGATGAGAGAAGAAAAAGGAGGCGCAAAGCGTGTATCCCTGGTCGCACGACTTCAAAGGACGCTTCGACGAGGTGACCTTTGAAAGTCAGGTACTCAAAGATAATCCTCTTGGCGATCCCTATCAGCGCCCGCTGTGGATCTATTTGCCACCAGGCTATGATGAGCAGCCGGAGCGACGCTATCCCTCTATCTATTTGATCCAGGGGCTAACCGGCCAGCTTGACATGTGGCGCAATCGCTCGGCTTTTCGGCGCAACTTCCCCGAGCTAGCCGATGAGCTGTTTGCCAAAGGCGAAGCGCCGCCGTGTATTCTCGTCTGGGTCGATTGCTGGACCTCGCTCGGAGGAAGCCAGTTCCTCGACTCGCCGGCTGTCGGACGCTACCATACCTATCTCTGCGACGAGATTGTCCCCTGGGTCGATGCCCACTATCGCACGCTAGCGGCGCGAGAGCATCGCGGGATTGCCGGCAAGTCCAGTGGTGGCTATGGAGCTATGGTCACTCCTATGCTGCGCCCTGATCTGTGGGGCGGTTTCGCCACCCATGCTGGTGATGCTCTCTTTGAGGTCTGTTATCTACGCGACTTTGCCAAAGTTGCTCGCGCCCTGCGCGATCACTACGGCGGTTCCTACGAACGCTTCTGGCAGGATTTCCGCAGCCGCCCAGCCTTCTCGAAGGAGAGCGATGCTGATCTGCTAAACGTGTGGTGTATGGCGGCCTGTTACTCGGCAGATCTGGATGGCACGGTCCAGCTACCGTTCGATATCGCTACCGGCCAGTTGATCCCTGATGTCTGGGAGCGTTGGCTAGCCTGGGACCCGGTGCGCATGGTTCCCTTGCACGCCGAGGCCCTGCGCTCGATGCGTGCCATCTACATTGATGCTGGTAAGCGCGATGAGTACTATCTTGATCTGGGGGCAGAGGCTTTCCGTCGGGCGCTGGCTGAAATAGGCGTCACAGATGTCTTCTTCGAGCTGTTCGACGGGCGACATGGCGGCATCGAGTACCGCTATCCGCTGAGCCTGAAATATCTTGCAGAGCGACTCTCCCCTTAGCTGATGCCAGCGGAGGGATGCTCTCCCTCCGCTGTAGATACACGCTCTGAGCCAGCAGTTGGATCACGCTCACAAGGCCTGGCTCCCTGCTCGCTGATCCTTCGCAGCAAGAGCCGGATCTGACAACGCTAGATGCCAAGTAGTGATTGGCGTAGATGTCGCCGAGCAGCACTCAAGGCCACTCGATAGCGCTTAAGCTCGGTCTAGCGCTGCGGCAGTGGCATCTGCTCAGGGTCCAGGCCTGCTTTGCGCAGGGCTGCGATGACAGGGGCCAGCTCCAGACAGCAATCGCACAGGTGCCACAGGTGCCAGAGGACTGCCGCCTGCTCGCTAGCTGGCAGGCGGCGGATGGCGTGGATGTAGAGGGCCAGACGCTCAGCAGGGAACTCTCCGTAGCTCACATTCGTAGGCTGAGTCACGGGCCCCTCATTATGGGCAGCGCACTGCTCATCGGGGATAAGTCCTCACTCTCGGACTGCTCGGACTCCAAGATAGTATTTGAACCGTGGCCTTGGATCGGCGGGGGCGCTTACTGGCTAGTAGCTGTGCCGATGGTACTGTGCGCTTCTGGCATGTAGAGACCGGTCAAATCTTCCCTATTCTCAAAGGCCAGGCAACACGCGTCTACATGAGAGTCTTTGCTCCCGATGGCTCACACTTGGCCAGCGGCGAGGCTGGTCGTAGGTTGCGCATCTGGAAGGCTGCCGCCAGCTAGTGCTTGCAAATCCTCCCTCTGCCAGCAACCTGGTAATGGCTATCTCCAGGAGCAGGGACTAAGGAGGCGGCATACTGGGAATACGGCGCTCGACCCTAGGAGGGGCGGTAAATCGTAGGTCCTTGTTGCCCGAGGTATTTCCCGCGGTATTCGCGCAGGCAAGGACTGCTGAGCTGATGAATGAAAAGCTGGCAGATAAAGAGGCCCGGGTAGAGAATGACGGGAATGCTGTTGAAGTTGGTGATTTCTAAGGTCAGCACGTGGTCACTGCCTGGGTCAATGTGACCGTCGCCGTTATGCACCTGTAGCCCTGCGCGTGCAATGTCTCCTTTCGTCTCGATGAAGCCCTGGTAGCCGTTGGGGATGCGGATACGCTCAAGCGTGCAGCCCAAGACAAACTCACCTGGGCGCAGCTCGTAGCCCTGCTGCGGGTCAATCTTGATCTCTTCGACCGCTGGTGGCTCTTTGCCAAGCTCAAGACGGCTGCCACGGTATTTGACCAGGCGCTCCCCGAGGCGTAGATCGATGCTGGTTGGCCCAAGCTGCCATTCCTCCCACGGCTCGATTACCAGCAGACCAGCGGTCAGCAGAGCTTTGAGGTCTCTATCGCTCAGAATCATGGCTCTCTTCTCGCGGATAGTGATCGGTCGGCGCTGGAGCCAGAGGGCCAAGAAGCTGCTCCGCGGCCATGATGTGGCTGCAGGTACCGCGCTCCCGGTAGAAGTCGCAGGTGCAGTGCCAGCTTTCCCCGTCATAGCTGATCAGACGCGTGCCATGCGTTGAGCGCATCTGTAGTTTGATCTCGAGCAGCGTGAAACGCTCAGGCTGCTGAGCGTAGTGTCCTGCCTTGATGTACTTGCGCTGTAGCTGCTCATCTTGCATCAGTAACGGCTCCTGGTAGAGAACGGGGATAAAACCTGCTCTTCTGACCACAGTCTAGCGGGCAGAACAGACTCTTCCCTTGGATCAGCATCTATCTCTTTTTTAGTATATCGCTGCAGTGGCCTGATCACAAGTGTTCCCTTCTCTCGCTAGGCGGGAGTCTGAAGCCAATCCTCAATTTCGCGCTGCAGGCTGATCCCCAGCACCTGGCAGAGCGCCAGCGCCTCCTGCGCCTGGGCCAGCGCCTCCTGCTGCTGACCTTCCCGCCAGAGGAGCCGGGCGGAACGGAACTGATTATGTGCGATCCAAAAACGGTCATTCAGCTCGCGGGCCAGTCGCATGGACTGCGCGTAGTAAGAGCCAGCCTGCTGCAGGTCACCGCGATGAAAAGCCAGCAGGCCAAGCTGATGCAAGGTGGCCTCTTGGCCAAGGTGGTCGCTCAGTTGTTGACGCAGCATCAGGCTGCGCAGATAAAGGGCCTCTGCCTCGTCTAGCTTCCCGGGGGTCTGGCTCTGCAGCGCCAATTCATGATGGACGCGCCCTTGTTCATGCAGGGTACGGGCCAGGCCCGCCTGATCGCCCAGACGCTCCCATAGCTGCAGTGCCTCATTGAGAAACCGCAAGGCGCTCTCAAGCTGACGCCGACGGTAAGCCAGACGCCCTAGCTCGTGCAGAGCGTCAGCCTGCCGTCGCTGATCTCCTCTGCTTGTTGCCTGAGCGTGCACTGTCGCAAAGTGCTGCTCAGCTTCTTCATAGCGCATCAAGCGATAGCAAACGCGGCCAAGCTCTAGCTCGGCGGCGCTGATCAGTTCCTCGTTGCCTTGTCGCCGTGCCAACTGCAGACTGCTAGCCACATCCTGATAAGCCTGCTGATACTCTGCCAGGCGATAATAGCAGATACCGCGGTGAAGCAGAAAGACAGCTTCTCTTGCTGGCTGTTGCAGACGCGCTGAAGCTTCCAGAGCTACCTGGAGAATCTGGAGAGCCTGCTTAGATTGATGGCGCTTCAACAAGGGTAGGCCTTCCACCCCTACCAGCTCTTCTGCCAGGGTGAGCAGCTCCTCCCAAAGGCCCAGGTGTTGAGCCTGTTCAATTGCCAGGGCAATATCATCCCACTCGTACAAAAGCCGCTCTACCTCTCTATTTGATTTGCATACTTCTATGTAGTACTGAAGATGACGGCGCTGATACTCGGTGCGCCTTTCCTGGGAAAGCTCATTCCAGCGGTGAAGGCGCAGATAATCGCTGATCAGGGGATGCATACGGCACTGCGGGCCGGAGGGGGTTTCGCCGCGCTCCAGGATAGTAGCGTACTGTAATGCTTCCAGGGCCTCATTCTGTTGTTGCCAAAGCCGATCAGTTGTCAGGGGCAATCTGCCAGCCTGGACGAAGCGCCAGGCTGCTTCTGCGGTTGTTTCGGCGAAGACTGGCCAGCAATCGAGCAACTGGCCCGCCAGGGGGGATTCGGCTATAACCCGTGTAATCGTTAAGTGTAACAGTTGCTCCATTTGTCTGAGCGGCTTACCAGCGAGCTGTCTGAGCTGGGTGGCCAGTTCCTGCCAAGGGATTCCTCGCTGTAGGGCTGAGGTAGCCAGCGTCAAGAGTTTAGGGTGGTAATAGCAGAGGCGAGGCAGCTCAGGCAAATGGCGGCCCAGCCGTGCGCGTGCGGCCTCGCGTCCACCTAGTTGCTCCTCAACCAGCTCGCAGGCAGCCTGAGCAGGTAACTGGCCTACTGTCAACCAGTTGGTCTGAAGGAGTTGATCAAATTCAGGGCGATGATGGCGCATGAGCAGAAGCGCCCGCCCGCCCAGGGAGGTATCCCAAGCGCTCAGGAGGTCACAGATATCCTGAGCCTCTTCTGAGGAAGCCTCTTCCAGGTCATCGAGCACCAGCAATAAAGGGCCGCGTGCCATCTCGTAGAGAGCCAGGGCGCGCTGCCGGCGAGCGCTGGTCTCTTCCAGGCCCCAATCGAGATGAGTCAGTAAGGAGACCAGATCAAAGGGACGTGTGCGGCGCAGCGAAATATAAGCGATGCCGCGTGTAAAGCGCCAGCTAGCGCGGTGAGCCAGCTCTAGCGCCAGGGTCGACTTACCACTGCCAGCCAGGCCAAGCAAGCCGATAAAAGGAGTAGGGCCATTACTAAGAAGCTCGGCCAGACGTTGTAGCTCAGATACGCGGTCGCGGAAATTGCGTGCTCGTGCCAGAGGCAAATTATGGGGTGGCTCGCAGGGGAAATACTCGGGCTCGCCCGGGTTGACCAATCCCGGGCGGAGAGGTTCCTCTGCGCCGGGGCCGAGCAGCGTCACCACCTCTCCCTGTCGGGAGCACTGCCCAGGCTCCCGTTGGAGCGTGCGCTGGATAAACTCCAGAGCCTCCTTGGCGCTGCTCCCGCGTGCCAGCGAGGCATAAAGAGCGCTGGCTAACAAGGTGGCTGTATCGTTAGCGAGCTGGCGAGTTGTAGCGATAACTGCCGGCACGCCATTGAGGACCAGCTCATCTCCCAGGTACTCACTGCTGCAATTATTGAGCACGACCAATCTCACCTGTGTCTGGCGAAAGAGCGCGGCGAGATCTTGAGCCGAGACCCAGTCTGTGCTGCCATCTTCCTTCTCTAATTGCAACTCGCTGTCACGGGCATGGCTAATCACATGGACGATGTCGAAAGGGCGGGCATGCAGCGTTGTCTGCAGAGAGCGCCAGGTTGGTGGGTGCAGGCGAATGAGCGCCGCTGGCACGCGTGACCAGAGCAACTGGCGGTAGATCTCCTGAATCTCAAGCTCGGCATTGAGTCGCTCTGGCTCATCGATGGGAGAACTGACCACAAGCAGGATACGCAGGCGCTCGCCCGCTCGTTCCCAGGCTTCGATAGGGCTGCTGGCCGGTCGATAGCTGCCTCGCTGGTGGTGGCTTGCATCCATAGGGGCATTCCCTCCGAGAGCAAAGGCTCTGGCTAGCCACTCCTCTGGACCTGATTGGTGCGCTGAGCACTGGCAGCGCCAGGCTCACCCCTCAGCAGAGCTGATGCCGAAGCGCATCAGGCGCCTTATCCGCTCTTTTCCTCTTCCTCTCTCTTTAGCATACCCTGCTTTTGCAGTTTTTGCTGGAGGGAGGTGACCAGTTGCTCAGTAAGCTTGTCGCGATTGGCTGGCGTAAGTTCCAGGAGCTGGATGCCGGGGCGCTGCTTCAGTTCATCGGCCCAGGGATAAGGGCGCTGAACAATCGTGCCAACCAGTATGCAGGGACTTTGAAGAACGGCGCTGACGGCCTCGCGGAAGGCAGTGGAGAAGAGTTCCATTGGTCCGATTTCATCGATGACGACCACAGGGCGCGTTTGTAGGGCGCTTTGAAGCGCGGCCAGGCCCACAGACTCCAGCGCGGTCAGATCCACACCATAGCGACCTACGCGCAGCGGTCCGCTCTGGGTGACACTTGCCAATAAGCCGCGCTGCCCCTCGAGGGTGACGATCTCAAAGCCGGTGCGCTGGCCGTTGAGGCGTATCTCTTCGGTATAGAAGCCGCCGCAGTGCTCGGGACCAAGAGCCGCAACAAGCTTCTTTATGGCCGTTGTCTTGCCGCTTCCTGGCTCGCCAGTCAGCAAATAAGCCTCTCCCATTGGACTCCTCCTGACTACCTCAGGCTAATGCTCTGGCAGGTTCAGCAGTGGCAGGCGGGCCAGGCTCAGGCGCCCATTCAAGACCGGATGCTGCAGCCCTCTGGTAAAGGCGACGACGCTCTCGGCCACACGCTCGTAAAGGCGACTAAGACTGATAGTGGCTTCAGAAGACGTGTCGGATGGGTCTTCCTCAGCGTTGCTGAGTGCTCGCTGTAGAAAGTAGGTAAAGACACCCTGGCGCAGCCGCCCGTCTTCGTGAGCTACCTCATCATCATCGCAAGCCGCCAGAATGATTCGTCCTTCGCCGAGGGGCAAATCGCGTAAGCGAGGCTTAGGACGCACCAGGCGACGAAAGCCAGTACGACGATTGTGAAGGACGGGCCCCTCAAAGGCGCGTCCTCCGGCACGCCCGCTAAAGCAGGTGTCCAGAATGACGACGACCAGCCGTGCAAGGATACGCTGCACAAGCCGTATTAAATCGCGTTCAAGATCAAGGCCTGTTGCGAAAATGGCCTCGTATTCGGTATCGTGGGCAATCAGATAGCGTGAGACGCGATCTGGGGCCTCGCCCGTCTCCGGTGAGCCATGACCAGCGAAGTAGAGCAGCACTACGTCCTCGGGACCCGCCTGGCGCGGAAGTAGCTCACCAATGGCCATGAGGATGGCTTTGCGTGTGGCTTGCTCATCGGTCAGAAGCTGCAGGCTGACATCTTCAGCCGCCAGGCTGCTGACGAGCTGACCGTAGAAGCGCTTGGCGTCCGTGGCGGCATACTGCAAAGTGTCGATACGCTCGTCCTGGTAGCGATTGATCCCGACAAGAACCCCGTGTAGCTTCATAGGAGCGACGTGTTCTGTTCTGCTGGGAGGCCCGTGCCTCATGCTGCCACTGTGAGATAATACTCCTTTTGCCTAAATAATACATTTTTATATATTTATTTGTAAACATTGAAA
>NZ_JADGHT010000322.1 GCF_019683755.1 Thermogemmatispora sp.
AGCTTGCTCCCATATATAATCTTCGCGCCAACACCTACCATTCAATATCGAGGAACTGCGACCTGTGGTCACCAGCCTACACGTTGTCTTATCACACGTTCAGGTTGCCCCTCTTTTGCAGGCTCGCCGGGAGGGGAGGCGGCAGTGTGAACTCTCGCCGGACCTGGGCCTCTCCCAAGTGACCGTTGCGCTCACGGAAGAGGGGGTGCTCTTCCCTTCGGGCGAGCTGTTGCGTTGGGACGATGTTGAGCGTATTGCATCTGCTCTCAATAGTTGTTTCTTGTTAGAACATGGTTCTGTGCGAGCCATCCAGACCTTCTCGTCGGTGACCAATCGCCCCTGTAGTCTCTATCCGACCCAGGGGGCGCCTAGCCTGCTGATTGCCGGCTTTGTGATGCACCGCGTGAAGGAGGTTGATCCGCTGGAGGACACGCGTCTCAAGATGCGCACGCTGGTACCCATCAGCGGACGGGTGCTGGACACGGCCACTGGCCTTGGCTATACTGCCATCGAGGCGGCCCGCTATGCTGACGAGGTCGTGACGATTGAGCTTGATCCTGCGGTTCAGGAGGTAGCTCGTTTCAATCCCTGGTCACAGGATCTTTTCCATCATCCCAAGATCCGCCGCATGCTGGGTGACGCCAGTGAGCTGGTGCCGACCTTTCCTGATCACTATTTTTCGCGCATTATCCATGATCCACCCGCCTTTGACCTGGCTGGCGAGCTCTACTCGGGTGCCTTCTATCGCGAGCTATATCGAGTGCTCCGCGGTGGGGGGCGCCTCTTCCACTATGTAGGCGACTTGCAGAGCCGCGCTGGTAGCAGCACCCTCCGGGGAGTGACCCGCCGTTTGCAGGAGGCTGGCTTTGCGCGGGTGGTGCCGCGTCAGGAGGCGTTTGGCGTGGTGGCCTATAAGTAAGTGGTGACGAGGAGGCTACCCGCTGGGTCTCAGTGCGCTCTCTTGCTCTTTTGCTGGTGCTCTTATCCTGACTCCTCGCTGTGCTCGCGCGCCTCCCCGACTCCTGGCGCGTGTGCCTTCCCTTCCTCGCACAGCTCACAAATGCTGCTGAGACCCTCCTCTATGGTCTCCTCATCGGCTCCCAGGGAGACGCGCACGTAGTCAACGGTGCTGGAACCGAAGAGGTTTCCGGGTACAACCAGCACGTTCCGCCGCCGTAGCAGCTCCAGGGCGAAGGCAGTGGCCTGCTCTCTGGCGCTGCCATCGCTTCTAGCAGGGCGAGCGCGGTGCCCGTCTCCGCTCTTTCGGGCGATGTTGACCAGGATGTAGAAGGCGCCATGTGGGGTATACTCATAGCGTCCATAGCGCTTCAGGAGCGCAATCGCCTGATCGCGTCGCCGGCGGTAGGCAGCGCGCATCTGAGCGACGCAGTCCTGGGGCCCTTGCAGAGCTGCCGCCGCAGCCCGCTGAGTAGCCAGTGGCAGACTGGTATAGCTGGCGTCCAGCACTTGGCTGAGGCTGCGCATGAGAACCTGACCTGCTACCAGATAGCCAATGCGCCAGCCGGTCATAGCATAGGTTTTCGAAAAGCTATAGACGCCGATGAAGGTCCCCCGCTCGCGCTCCGTCGCTGTTAGCAGCGTAGCAGGGCTGACGTGCTCTCCTTCAAACACCAGCTCGTCGTAGCATTCGTCTGAGAGCAGCAGCAAGCGATGGCGGCGAGCAAAATCCAGGAGTGCGGCGATTAGCTCCCGTGGGAAAACGGCCCCGGTCGGATTGCCTGGGCTATTGACGATCAGCAGGCGTGTGCGCGCATTGACCCGCCGTTCTAGCTCGCGCAGGTCTGGTAGCCAGCCGCTCGCCGGATCAAGCGGATAGGGTACAGGCTTGGCTCCCGCGATGGCGAGCTGGCGATAGTAATGGGGCCAGCCAGGATCGGGCAGAAGAACCTCATCACCTGGACCGACGGTCGCCAGCAGCGCTAGCTGCACCGCGCCTGTGCCGCCGACGGTGACTCCAATATTGGCCGCTGAGACCTCGTAGCCGTTGACGCGTCGGATCTTCTCGGCCAGAAGCTCGCGTAGCCACGGCCAGCCGCCGGATGGGCCATAGGTTTGGGCCTCTTGCTGGAGGGAGGCGATGGCGGCGGCCACGATGTGCTGCGGGGTGCGAAAGTTTGGTTCGCCAATCTCTAGACGGCGCAACACCTGACCGGCTCGCTCTCGCTCCTCGGCGACCTGACGTAGCTCAGCGAGGGGATTAGGCGGCAGGCGCTGCCAGAGGTGCTGACCTGGCTCCTCTCTTCCCCCTGGGATCTCTTGCTGCATGTCCGCTATTCTCTCTCCCACTTACTCATTCTATCACATAGAGCTGGCTGTCTGCTCCTGCCAACCAATGCGCTCTCTTGCTGCCGGCTCCTCTCCTCTCGTTTCCCCAATAGCCAGGAGGGCAGGCTGAGGCCGTAAGGCTTTGGCTGGCTCGCTCGCTAAGATGGTGAGGCTGGCCTCGTTCCTTCTCAAATGATGCCCCGGGCGCGGAAGGAAGCGATCTCTTCCTGGCTGTAGCCAAGCTCGCTCAGGATCATGGCGGTGTGTTCACCCAGCCTTGGAGGCTGATAGCGCTCTTCCTGGGGGGTATCAGAGAGGCGCGGGAAGGCGCGCAGCGTACCAAGTGTCTCGCCGGCGATCTCGCTCAGGTGGGCGACGCCGCGGGCTTGGGCATGTGGATCGCTGAGGGCCTCTTCCAGGGAGTAGACCGGTCCGACGCAGGCGTCGAGATCGGCCAGCTCGGCCAGCCATTCATCGCGTGTCTTGGTTTTGAAGATACTTTGTAAGATGGCGATCGCCTGTTTGCGCTCCTCTGGCCCAACAGGGGTATGAAAAGGCAGCAGCTCTAGATGGCCGATGCGCGTGCAGAAGGCATGCCAAAATTTCGGCTCGAGGGCGGCCAGGGTAATGTAGCCACCATCTCTCGTCTCATAAATATTGTAGCAAGGCAGGCCACCATCGAGGGGAGAGTGTCCCGGTTGAGGAGCCTGGCCTGTTGTCAGGTACGTACTGATGGCCAGTGGAAGCAAGGCCATCGCGCCCTCGGTCATAGAGACATCGACAAAGCGTCCCTGGCCGCTTTGGTGGCGCCCGACAAGGGCCGCTAGAATACCGATCACGGCCATCAGGCCGCCGCCAGCCAGATCAGCCAACTGGGTAGGGGGCATGACCGGTCGCCCCTGGTGATCGCGGTTATAATGCAGCAGACCAGCGTAACCGAGATAGTTGAGGTCGTGTCCCGCGCGCTGGCTATAGGGTCCGTCCTGACCATAGCCGCTGATAGCGCAATAGATCAGCTCCGGGCGGATCTCGCGTAGCTGCTCATAGCCCAGGCCCAAGCGAGCCATTACGCCGGGGCGAAAGCTCTCCAGGAGTACATCGGCGCTACGCACCAGGCGCAGGAAGATCGCCCGGCCCTCGTCAGACTTGAGATTGAGTGTCAGGCTGCGCTTATTACGGTTCACGGCCAGAAAGGCCAGCCCCATCCCCCCCGGGCCGTAGGGGGGCATGTTCCGCCCATAGTCGCCGCTGCCAGGCTCTTCAACCTTGATCACATCGGCGCCAAAGTCGGCTAATAGTTGCGAGGCATAGCCTCCAGGCAGAAGACGGGAGAGGTCGAGTACACGAATGCCACTCAGAGGCTGGGTCATGCCTGCTCTCCTTACTGCAGTGTGGGAACTCCTGGTCCGTCCAGGTCGCTTGACTGACGCTGTCTCTCTGCTTGAAACGATTCGCACGCGGCGATGTTCGCTATGTTATAGCAAGATTAGCCAGCCCTGTCAATCCTCTCTTGGGGTATGCTGGCTGCTAGGGTCTTGGTGGGGACCAGGCCTTGTCTCTTGGGAGTGAAGTGACCTGATCGATCTGCCGGAGTGCTGAGGTCTAGCCTCTGCGGCCTGGAAGCGCTGAGTTGAAGGGCGCTGCGTGATACAATGCTCTCAGAGCTAAGAATCTGTTGGAAATGAGGAGCAGAGGAGTAGATGCCTATCGCCATTGTTGTTCATGGAGGAGCCGGCTTGATTCCCGAGGAGCGGGCTGCGGTCGCACAAGCCGGTTGCCGGGAAGCGGCAGAGCTAGGGTGGCGTGTCCTGGAGCAGGGAGGCTCAGCTCTTGATGCGGTCGAGGTGGCGGTACGTGCGCTGGAGGATAACCCTGTCTACAATGCTGGCACGGGAGCCACATTGACACAAGATGGCCGCATAGAGCTAGATGCAGGCATCATGGAAGGGCGTACTCTGCAGGTCGGGGCTGTCGCTGCCGTCGAGGGGGTGAAGAATCCGATTACGTTGGCGCGCCGCGTGTTAGAAAGTCCTCATGTGCTGCTCGTCGGGCACGGGGCCCAGCAGTTTGCCCTGGAGCAGGGGATTCCGCTCTGTCGCACTGAAGAGCTGTTGACTGACTATCAATATCGTCGTTGGCGCGAAGCCCGGCGAGAGACCGCGGGCCAGTTGAGCGAAGAGGATGAGGAGGAGCCGCTTTTCTACCGTCTGGAAGTAGCCACGACGACCTTTGTCTCCGACGAGGGGGAGCCTCCCTATTATCGCTTGCAGGTTGGCGCTACCAGTATTCATCTGGACGAGGAGCGTCATGGAACGGTCGGAGCCGTGGCCCTGGATGAGTCGGGCCTATTGGCGGCAGCAACCTCTACGGGAGGCATCTTTCAGAAATATCCTGGGCGTGTCGGCGATACTCCCCTGGTCGGCTGTGGCTTTTATGCTGATGAGCATGCGGCGGTTTCCTGCACTGGTCAGGGCGAGGATTTCGTGCGCCTGTTGCTAGCGCGGCGAGCCGCTGATTTTGTGGCGCTGGGGGCCAGCGCCGCAGCGGCGGCTCAGGCGGCGATCGATGTCTTGAGCGCCAAAGCCACTGGCAAGGGAGGATTAATCATTGTAGATGCCCTGGGTCAGGTGGGACTGGCCCACAACAGTCCACAGATGGCCTATGCCTACCGCTGTTCAGGCATGGAGCAGCCAGTTTGTGGCATCTAGCATCTAGTGGAGCACGGAGTATCTTGCCCTCTTCTGCGCCGGCTGGCCGGCCAAGGCCGGCTAGCCAGCCAGGGCGAGATTACCACCTCACCGGTTCTGTCCGCCTCCTCCCTCGCCTGTTCTGGTTCTGTGGCCTTGGCGCTGTTTGCCTGCGGCGGCTGCTGCTTGCCAGTCGTCTCCTCTAGTGCAGGAGCAGTGTGCTCAGAAAGAAGCCCAGGACAAAGAAGCAGGCGAAGATCACTAGGCCACAGATCAGCAAGAGGAGAAACGGGATCTGCTGGTGTTGCTGCCCTGGCTCGGCTTCTGGCCTGGCGCCGGCTGAGGGTGGAAGGCCGGCATAGGGGTAGAGAGGGGGCTGTGGTTGGG
>NZ_JADGHT010000323.1 GCF_019683755.1 Thermogemmatispora sp.
CAGATGCGCGATAAGTTCGGCCTCGAGTTCCGCATTCTCGATAGCGAGCGCATGCGCCGCCTCCGCCGTGAGCGCGGCCTCTATGTCAATCCCTGGACCCACTTCCCGCGCCTGATTACCTCGATCGATTTTCTCAAGCGCGAGCGCATGCTTAATCTCTTTAGCGAGGCGGTCGAGGCTCAAAGGGCCGAGGCAGCAGAAGATGCGGAACAGGCCGAGGAGCTGCCTCCTCAGCGGCAGGCTCCCCCCGGCAAAAAGTCCAGGCTCAAGGAGCAGAAGCGCAAGAAGCCGGCCTATATGCGGCCTTTCGATCTGCTGATTGTCGATGAGGCCCATAATGTGGCCCCCGCTGGGCGCGGCCTCTATGCCACCGATTCGCAGCGCACGCGCGCTCTGCGCCGTATCGCTCCCCACTTTGAACATAAGATTTTCATTTCGGCTACGCCTCATAATGGCTACCCTGAGAGCTTTACCGCCCTCTTGGAGCTGCTCGATCCTCAGCGCTTCGCGCGCGGCGTGCCTGTGAATCCAAAGCAGTTGCATCAGGTGATGGTGCGCCGCTTGAAATCCGATCTGCAGGCCTGGGATGGGGCGCCGCGCTTCCCTCAGCGCCGCCTGGAGCCGCTGGTCGTCTCCTATACCGAGGAGGAGCGCCACCTCCATCGCTTGCTGCAGAAATATGGGCATCTGCGCCTGGCCCGCACTCAGGAGAACAGCGAGGAGCGCCTGGCCGCCGAGTTCGTGCTGAAGTTGCTCAAGAAGCGCCTCTTCTCTTCTCCCCAGGCCTTTTATCTGACGCTGAGCCAGCATCGGGAGACGCTGACGGGCCTCTCTTCTGCCGGCTCGCCCGGGCGCGGACGCCAGCGCCCCGGTGTGCTGCGCCGGCAGCTTGAGGAGCTGGAGGAGGAGAGCGACGATGATGCCGTTCTGGAGGAGGTCCAGCAGGCCGCACTGGAGGAGGCCAGCCGTGTGCTCTCTCAGCCTACTCCTGAGGAGCTGCACTTGCTCGATGAGTTGGTGACCCTGGCTGAGAAGGCCTGCGCTCAGCCCGATAGTAAGGCCCGCGTCTTGATGGATTGGCTGCGCCAGACGCTCTGTCCCGACGGCCCCAGCTCCTGGTGCGCTGAGCGCGTGATTATCTTTACTGAATATCGCGCTACGCAGAAGTGGCTCTACGAGCTGCTGAACCGCAACCACCTGGCCCAGGGTGAGCGTCTGCTCTTGCTCTACGGCGGGATGCCCCTGGCCGAGCGCGAGCGCGTCAAGGCGGCTTTCCAGGCCGATCCCCAGCAGTCGCCGGTCCGTATCTTGCTGGCGACCGATGCCGCGTCCGAGGGTATCGATCTGCAGAATTATTGTCATCGCCTGGTCCATTATGAGATTCCCTGGAACCCGATGCGCCTGGAGCAGCGCAATGGGCGCGTCGATCGCCACGGCCAGCGCGCCGCTGAGGTGAATATCTATCATTTTGTTAGTAGTAAGTATCGCGATGTGCCGCCGGGGGCGCTGGAGAGCTTTATGGTCGGGGAGTTGGAGGATGATCTGGAGTTTCTGGCCCATACGCTGCGCCGCGTGGAGGCTATCCGGACCGATCTGGGCAAGGTGGGGCCGGTGATCGCTGAGCAGGTGGAGGAGGCGATGTTAGGCCGCCGCCGCACGCTGGATACGCGCCGCGCTGAGCAGGAGGCGGCTCCTCTGCGGGCGCTGCTACGTCAGCAGGAGCGCCTTGAGGAGCGCGTCCGTCTGCTCCATGAGCGCTTGCAGCAGAGTGAGCGCGAGCTGCAGATTACTCCTGAGAATGTGCGGGCGGCGGTGTCGGTGGCGCTGGAGCTGGCGAAGCAGCCTCCTCTGCGTCCGGTGGAGGTGCGCGATCCCCACGGCGCGCGCCCGCCATTGCAGGCTTTTGCGGTCCCGTCTCTCTCTGGCAGTTGGGCCGCTTGTAAGGAGGGCCTGGCCCATCCGTTTACGGGCGAGGAGCGCCCGCTGGTCTTTAATCACGTTCAGGCTCGTCAGCGCGATGATGTGGTGCTGGCGCATTTGAATCATCGCCTGGTGGCGATGTCGCTGCGCTTGCTGCGCGCTGAGATCTGGTCGTCCGGCGAACACCGTAAGTTGTTCCGCGTGACGGCCCGCCTGGCTCAGGCCCCTTCTTCGGCTCAGCCTGTGGTGGTGGCGCATGCGCGCCTGGTGCTGCTCGGTGGCGATAGTCAGCGCCTGCATGAGGAGCTGCTGGTCGCCGGCGGGGAGCTGCGTCCGGGGAGGCTGGTCCCTCTTGCTGAACGGGAGTTGGAGTATTGGCTCTCGCGGGCTACGCCTGTGCTGGCTTCTGAGAAGGATCGCGCTCGCTTGCAGAAGGTCTGGCCCGCTTGCCGCGAGCCGCTCCTTCAGGCCCTGCAGGCTCGGATGGCGGAGCGCTTGAAGTGTTTGCTCCGCTCGCTCAAAGAGCGCGAGAAAAAGGAAATGCGTGATATGCGCAATATTCTTAATGAGCTGCGCCGCTCGATTGAGGCGGAGCTGGCGCAGCCTTCGGTGGCTCAGCTTGAGCTGTTCTCGGATGTTGAGCGTCAGGAGCGTGAGTACAATTATGCGGCCCTGCGCCGCCGTTTGCAGCAGATCGATCTGGAGCTTGAGCAGGAGCTTGAATTGATCCGCCATCGCTTTGAGAATCCGCAGCCGCGCCTCTTCCCGGTGGCGCTGACGTTCTTGATCCCGGAGCATCTGGCTTCGTGAGGCCTGGTCTGGCCTGGTCTGGTCTGACCTGTCGGGGGCGGGGTGGGCCGCGGCTCTCTCGCTGCTTGCGCTGGCCTCCTTTGGCCTTTCGGGCTGCCTCGGCGCCAGGCCGCTCGCTCTGGCTCGTTGCTGGGAATGCTCGCGTCTCTCTGCTCTCGAATAAACTGGTTGAGCGCTCTGGGGCCGCGCCCGGTTGGCTGATCTGGCTGGCTGGCTGGCACTGGCCGCACCCGCCGGAGCGGCTTGCTCCCCGGTGGGGCGCTTCGCCCCCTCCTCAACCAGCCGGCAGTTGTTGTCTAGGTTAGGAAAGGTGGCTGCTGTATGTCCGTTGCTCGTCAGCATGCTGAGTGGCTGTCGTTGTTGGAGATTTCCGGCCCCTTTTTGAGTCTGGATGTGGTGCAGCGGGTCTTTCCCCAGGGCCTGGATATGGCGCGGGATGAGGGGGAGGTGCGCCGCCATCTGCGGGAGGCCTATCAGGAATGGGCGGCGCCCGAGTCGGGTTGGCGTGTGGAGCCGCGCTTGCATCAGCTCTGGCTGCGTTTTGTGCTGACCGAGGTGCTGGGCTGGCGCCCGGAGTGGCTGGCTGAGGGGGAGCGCCTGCCGTCCAATCTGCAGGCGCCGGCGCCTGATCCCGATCCGACCTGTACGGAGGTGCTGCGCCCCGATCTGGCTCTGCTGGAGCCGGATTCGGGTCGCCCGCGCGTGCTGGTGCAGTTCTGGCCGCCGACGCAGTCGCTGGAGAAGGCTCTGCCTAAGGCTCGCTGGCTTGCTTCGCCGGCGACGCGGATGATGGAGCTGCTGCATGCCTGCAATGTGCGCCTGGGCCTGGTGACGAATGGGGAGCGCTGGATGTTGGTGCATGCGCCGCGCGGTGAGACGACCGGCTATGTGACCTGGTCGGCCCCTCTCTGGTTGGAGGAGCCGCTGACGCTGCGCGCTTTCCGCGCGTTGTTGTCGCCGGAGCGCTTGTTCGGTGTCCCGGCTGAGGAGACGCTGGAGGGCTTGCTGGAGCAGAGTGCGGCCTATCAGCAGGAGGTGACGACGCAGCTCGGCTATCAGGTGCGCCGTGCGCTGGAGGTGCTGGTCCATTCGTTGGATGAGGTGGACCGCGATATGGATCGTGAGCTGTTGCGCTCGGTGTCGGAGGAGCGTTTGTTTGAGGCGGCGCTGACGGTGATGATGCGCCTGGTGGTCTTGCTGTCGGCTGAGGAGCGCGGGCTGTTGTTGCTGGGGAATGCGATTTATGATCAGAATTATGCGGTGTCGACGCTGCAGGCGCAGTTACGTGAGTTGGCCGATCAGGTGAGTGAGGAGGTGCTGGAGCGCCGCTTTGATGCCTGGTCGCGCTTGCTGGCGACCTTCCGTCTGGTCTATGCCGGCTCGCCTCTCCCGGAGCTGGAATTGCCCGCTTATGGTAGCCCGCTCTTTGATCCTGATCGCTTCCCGTTCCTGGAGGGCCGCCCCGAGGGGTCGCAGTGGTATCGGACGCCGGCCCGCCCTCCGCGGGTGCATAATCGGACGGTGCTGCATTTGTTGGAGGCGCTGCAGTTTTTGGAGGCGCGCGGGCTGGATGGGTCGCTGGAGCGGCGCCGCGTCTCGTTCCGCGCTCTGGATGTGGAGCAGATCGGCCATGTCTATGAGGGCTTGCTGGATCATCAGGTGCGTCGCGCGCAGGAGCCGATTCTGGGTCTGGCCTGGCCGCGCCGCCGCGAGTGTGAGGTGCCGCTGCGTCGCCTGGAGGAGGAGCTGGCGAAGGGCCGTGAGGCGCTGCTGAGCTTTCTGGCTGAGTGTACGGGGGCTGAGGTGTCGGCGCTGGCTCGCGCCCTGGATCGCCCGCCGGAGCAGTGGCCGTTCCGTCTCGATCATTTGCGGACGGCTTGCGATAATGATGAGACGCTCTTTGTGCGGGTGCGTCGCTTCGGGGGGCTGTTGCGGACGGATACGTTCGGGAGGCCGCTGGTGATTTTGCCGGGGTCGTTCTATGTGACGGAGGGGCCGGAGCGCCGTGTGACGGGGACGCATTATACGCCGCGCTGGTTGACGGAGGAGCTGGTGCGCTTTACGTTGGAGCCGCTGGTCTATGCGGGGGTGGCCGAGGGCCGCCCGCCGGAGGAGTGGCGCTTGCGTTCGCCGCGCGAGATTCTGGGGCTGCGGGTCTGCGATTTTGCGATGGGGTCGGGGGCGATTCTGGTGCAGGCTTGTCGCTATCTGGCGGAGCGCTTGCAGGAGGCCTGGCGGGCCTGCGAGGCGGCTGAGGAGGCGGCGGCGCTGCGGGAGGGTCGCGCTCCGCGCCGTCTGTCTTTGTTGGGGGTGCCGCTGCCGGAGGAGGCTGAGGAGGCCGAGGCGCCGGAGGCGCTGCCGCCGGAGGCGGCGGAGTTACCGTCGCTGGCGGCGCTGACTCCTGATGGGCGCCCGCGCCGTCAGGAGCTGGATGAGCCGCTGCCGGAGGAGGCTGAGGAGCGTGAGGCGCTGGCGCTGCGCCTGGTGGCGGAGCATTGTCTCTATGGGGTCGATCGCAATCCGTTGGCGGTGCAGATGGCGCAGGTGTCGCTGTGGTTGGTGACGATGCGCCGCGGGCGCCCG
>NZ_JADGHT010000324.1 GCF_019683755.1 Thermogemmatispora sp.
TACTTACCCACCGACCCGACCCCCTGGCCATAAGCACGCTCCGCAGCCAGAGAGACAAAATCCCTCCTTCGCCGCTGCAGACCAGAGCACTCAGGCAATTACTGCAGCGAGCGAGCGAAGGCCTCAAAGAGGCGCCGCTGTTCCGCCGTCAGATGAGTCGGCAGAACCACATTCACCTCAGCGTAAAGGTCGCCACGCTGATCCGGCTGCCCCAGCACCGGCATGCCTTGGCCACGCAGGCGGAAAGACTTGCCATTGGGAGTTTCCGGCGGGATCTTCAGCAGCAGGCGACGGCCTGACGGTGTAGGCACCTCCACCTCGCCACCTAGCATGGCCGTTACCAGCGGAACATCCACCCGCGTGCGCAATGTCGTGCCCTCACGGGAAAAACGCGGATCAGGCCGGACATGGATGCGCAGATAGAGGTCGCCGCGCCCGGCAGCGCCCTGCAGCCCCTGACCAGGGATACGGATGCGAGCCCCATCCTCGACACCGGCAGGTATCTTAACCTCCAGGCGGCGGCGGCTACCATCGATATCCTCCAACTCGATCATGCGCGTGGCGCCATCGTAGGCCTCAGCTAACGAGACCTCTAACACCGACTCCACGTCGCGCCCAAAGGGAGCCTGACGCCCAACGGTGCGACCCGTCCGCGCACGCCCGCCGAAGGGGCTGCCAAAGAACATTTCAAAGAAATCGGAGAAGGGCGAAGCTCCACCGAGCAGATCTTCCAGATCCTCTTCGGTGATCGTCTGATAGCGATATCCGCCAGAGCCAGAGGCACCCGGCCAGCGTCCATAGCGCTGATAATAGCTGCTCAGCTCATCATACTTCTTGCGCTTCTCGGGATCAGATAAGACCTCATAGGCCTCATTGATCTCCTTGAAGCGTTCTTCCGCCGCCTTATCTCCTGGATTGACATCAGGATGATACTGACGTGCCAGCTTGCGGTAAGCCTGCCGAATAGTCTTATCGTCGGCGTTACGATCTACACCCAGTATCTTGTAATAGTCTTTATAATCGACAGCCATAGGTGCCTCCCCCCAGGAAGATGTGAGCTACAGGCCGTTTAACCACCTGGTCAACCAATCAAGCAACTATCTCACTCCCCAGCCAGTCAGGAACCTGCAGGTTGCGTACCATGAATGGGCACGACCATTAACAGAGCAGCGATGAGCATCTCTCCGCCAGAAGCATACCCCTTCCCGCACAGGGAAGAGAGGGAGATCGCACGCGCAGGGAAGGAGCCTTCGCGGGCGAACGAGCTGGCAGACGAACGCATCTGCACCTTCACTCACAATCTGACGCAGGCCCCAATTGCACGAGGCTGCAGCACGAGGCGGGCAGAGCTGCCAGCGTCAGTCTGCTGCAGAGAGGAGACAGCCTGGTTGGTGAGCAGTCTGGTGCCGCACATCAGTCAGTCAGCCAGTCAGCCAGCCAACCGGCCTAAGAGCGAGCAACGTTCGTTAAGGCCGAGCACCCAAGGCCCGACCAAGCCGGCTGGCTGGCTTATCGGTACTGACTGGAGGCTATGCTAGCCGGAGAAGGCGAGGCGGGGCCGCCTGGCGCAGAGCAAGCGCCAATGAGGTCCGGTCCGAGGTATCAGGACGGACGAGATACCCCGGCGAGCGGTTCAGACCTCACGATACTCGCCCTCGATGGGTCCAGAGTCACCGCCATCCGAGGGATTGGAGCCAGAGGACGAACCGCCGCTTGTGCCCGCGCCGGCGCCAGCACCAGCCTGGCTATAGATCTCCTGGCCGATACGCGACAGCGCGCGTTCCAATTCATCCAGCGTACTGCGCACCCGCGAGACATCACTGCCCTTGAGGGCATCGCGTACTGCCGCGATCTTGCTCTCGACCTCGCTGCGCAGGCTAGCCGAGACCTTATCACCCATATCGCGCAAGGTCCGCTCAGCCTGATAGGCCACACTATCGGCACGGTTGCGCAGCTCAATCTCCTCACGGCGGCGCCGATCCTCTTCCGCATACTGCTCGGCCTCACGCACCATGCGCTCCACTTCCTCCTTGCTGAGGCCGCTGGAAGCCGTGATGGTAATCTTCTGCTCACGCCCGGTGGCCTTATCACGTGCCGAGACATTCAGAATACCATTAGCATCGATATCAAAGGTCACTTCGATCTGCGGCACACCACGCGGCGCAGGCGGGATACCCTCCAGGCGGAAGCGACCTAGGCTCTTGTTATCGCGCGCCAATTCGCGCTCACCCTGCAGGACGTGGATCTCAACCGCCGTCTGATTATCTTCCGCTGTGCTAAACAGCTCTGTCTTGCGCGTTGGGATCGTCGTATTGCGCTCAATCAGCTTTGTCATCACGCCGCCCAGCGTCTCAACACCGAGCGACAGCGGCGTCACATCGAGCAGCAAGACATCGCGCACTTCACCCTTGAGCACGCCGGCCTGAATAGCCGCACCGATGGCCACCACTTCGTCCGGGTTAACACCCTTATGCGGCTCCTTGCCAAAGAGGCGACGCACCATTTCAATGACCGCCGGCATGCGGGTCTGACCACCAACCAGCACCACCTCATCGACATCATTGGGGCGAATGCCGGCATCAGCCAGAGCCTGCATCACAGGTCCACGCGTGCGCTCGATCAGATCACTGACAAGCTGCTCCAGCTTGGCCCGCGAGAGCGTCATCATCAGATGCTTGGGGCCACTGGCATCGGCGCTAATGAAGGGGAGATTGATCTCCGTCTGCAGTGAGCTGGACAGCTCAATCTTCGCGCGCTCAGCAGCCTCCTTTAGACGCTGCAGAGCCATGCGGTCCTGACGCAGATCAATACCGTGCTCCTTGCGGAACTCGTCAGCCATCCAGTCGATGATGCGCTGATCAAAGTCATCGCCACCCAGATGTGTATCACCATTGGTGGCCTTCACTTCGAAGACACCATCGCCGAGCTGCAGGATCGAGATATCGAAGGTACCGCCGCCCAGATCGTAGACGGCAATGATCTCATCCTTCTTCTTATCAAGACCGTAGGCCAGCGAGGCCGCCGTTGGCTCGTTAATGATGCGCAGGACCTCCAGACCCGCAATCTTACCAGCATCCTTCGTTGCCTGGCGCTGCGAGTCGTTGAAGTAGGCCGGTACCGTAATCACTGCCTGCGTAATCTTCTCGCCCAGCTTCGCCTCGGCATCTAGCTTCAGCTTCTGCAGAATCATCGCCGAGATCTCCGGCGGGCTGTACTCCCGGCCTCCCATCACGACACGCGCATCACCATTGGGGGCCTTGGTGATCTTGTAAGGGACCAGCTTCATGGTGCGCTGGACCTCGGGATCGTCATAGCGGCGCCCCATCAAACGCTTTACGGAATAGATCGTGTTCTCCGGGTTGGTGATCGCCTGGCGCTTGGCAAGCTGCCCCACCAGCCGCTCACCAGTCTTAGTCACCGCCACCACTGAGGGGGTCAGGCGCGAGCCTTCACTATTTTCCAGGACCACCGGCTCGCCCGCCTCCATCACTGCCACCACCGAGTTGGTCGTCCCTAGGTCAATACCAATCACTTTAGCCATCGCTACAATCCCTCCTTAAGTGGAGGAGCAACCGCACTTGCGTGTGCTGGCGGCCCTCCTCACACCACTCAAGCTTACGCTTCCTTCAAGCTTTCTCTGTCGTCTCGTCCGTTCGTCACTCCAACGCGGTCGTTCCTACGTCACTAGCCATAGCAGGGCAGGTCTCTGTCAGTACTTGTATCACATATCACAAAAACTGTCAAGTCAATTTACCTAAACCGTCAGATATGGCCAGGCCGTCAGGGAGCAGACGGTGAAGAAGGAGTTGGCGGCGAGCCAGCCACGACGACCTGAGCTGGGCGAACAATGCGTTCACCCAGCATATAGCCGGGGCGCACAATCTGGAGCACGGTGCCCTCGGCAGCGCTGGCCTGGGTGTCGAGAGCCACGGCCTCATGAAGGCGAGGATCAAATTGCTCGCCCTGACGCCCGATTTGACGAATGCCCAACTCGGCCAGCGTGCTGGCGAGGCGCCGAGCCACTAGATGCAGCCCCTGCACCCAGGGCTGATGAGCCAGCTCAGGGGGGGTGGCGCTCAAAGCACGCCCCAGATCATCGAGCACGGGTAGCAGACGCCGCAGGAGCGCGATCTGAGCACTGAGACTGGCCTCTTCTTGCTCCTGTCCTACACGGCGCCGATAGTTGATGAAATCGGCCTGAGAGCGACGCAGCATATCCAGGTACTCCTCGGATCGCCGCTGTTCCGCGGCTAGCTCGCGCTCCAGGCGACTGACCAGTTGCGCTTTATCATCCTCCACGGCCTGCTGTGGCTTGGCTTCCTGCTGTCGCTCCTGCCCTTGATGCCACATTTCCTGCCTCCTTAGCGCGAAGACGAGGCCGGTATTGCTCGGGTACCTTCCCCGGCGCTTTGCGGCTGCTCCCGACCAGGCGCCTCGCGCGATGTCTGACCTGTAACTCTTAACTTTATCATAAGCTGTCAAACGCTCACTGAGCTGCTAGGCATCTCCTCAGACAAAGATCAGATAAATACGAATCTTGTCTGGCTTTGGCCTCTGCGATCTCTCTTTTGCGCCCAGAACACGCCTGCCGAGGCTGCCGGCTGCTCAGGTTTCCAGGCACCTCCTCGTTGGCCCCATTACCTACCTGCTGACGCTCCTCTTGCGTCGGGGCGAGCGCCATCGGAGCCGGGCCGGCACAGCGTGCGCACAGGCAGGCAGCCTACCCTCTGCCACAGGCCCTCTCTCCTTCCACTCTGCCTACTCCCGCGCCGACTCAGAGCCTACCGCTCGCTCGGCGGGATCAGCATCAGCGGAGTGCTGATCTGCCTGCGCTAGCCTGATGCGAGCAAGGGGCTGCGACGGCTGCCCTGTCGCGTCTGTCTGTCCGCCCTCTGTCTCCTGCGTGCTGCGCTGCTCGCCCCCGCCGGCCTGCTCACTCAGGGCCGGGCGCACTTCGATGCGTACACCAGAGCCTTCTCCAACCTCGCCCAGCCCCAGCACTTCGAATAGCCGGCGCATCTCACGCAGTGCGTTCTCAGCACGCATCTGCGCCTCTCGCGCCTCCTGAATCTCCTGCTGCAGAACGCGGACATGCTTGCGAATCTGCATGATATAGCGGATGCCGACCGCGTTCACTCCCTGCTCATATAATTCGGCCACCTCTTCAAGGATGGCCAGATCATTATCGGAGTAGAGGCGATTCTTGCCGCTTTGACGCGCCGGCTCCAGGAGGCCCGCTTTTTCCAGCTCTCCTCCATAGCGTCGCAACATGTGCGGAGGCA
>NZ_JADGHT010000325.1 GCF_019683755.1 Thermogemmatispora sp.
TCAGGTACATAGAGAGAATCTGCTCCTTAGTATAGTAACGTGTCACCTGGGGAGCAAGAATAATCTCTTGTAATTTTCTTATAATAGTATCTTTGTTGCCAACAATAGCATTTTTAATAAGCTGTTGTGTGATAGTGCTACCGCCGGAGACAATGCGACCGTGGGTCAGATCGTCGAGGGCGGCGCGCACGATACCAGTAATATCGTAGCCGGGGTTATTCCAGAAATTCTGATCCTCGATAGCGATCTCGGCATGCTGGAGATGAATAGAGATCTGCGAGAGCGGAACCGTTGTCTGAAGTCCCTCACTCGTCATCTGATAAATCAGATCTCCATTGGCATCGTACATCTTCAGGTTGTCTTTGGGCAGAATATCAGCCAAAGTGACAACCTGATGTCCGAAGCGTTCTTGAGTTGCGCTGACCAGGCCTGCAACGCCGACCAGCACGCTGGTAAGTACAACAATCACAGCCAGTGAGATCACAGCCAGCGGCAGCAGCGTCCACTGGGTACCGATCTTCTCGGCCAGTGCGTAACGCAGATTGCTGCGATGAAGGTTTTTGCGCTTGTAGTGGCGTCGCAGGCGCCAGCCGTGCGGGTGGGTCATCAGATGAGGCGCCTCATAATAGACCCCGACTGGAGGTTTTTCAGGGCGCTCCTCCAGCCGCTGCGCGGCGGCGGCTCGGCTGTTGGCTGGCAGACGAGCCGGGAGATGGAGAATCTCCGTCTTCTCTCCTGCTGACGCTTCTTCCAGGACCTCTATCTGTCTCTCGTCGGACATAGTCTATCCCTTCTTCTCTCTCCTGCTTGCTTGCTGATCCCATGACAGGGTTTGCACAAAGGCTGTCCCTGCCTGTCGGCTGCTGACTCTTCGCGGAGATAGCCCACACGCTTCACACTGACCCCTGTTCTCAGGGAGCAGGTGTCGCCTGAGAGTCAAAGGGTCCTTATATTCAGAATAGCAGGTAACAGAAAACTGGCAATCTATCTTAATGGAGTGGATTTCACAGGAAATGTAGAATCTTGCCTGCTTTCGCTGCTTGACCCTTCGGGCGGGAGTCGCCAAAAGAACATGGCTTCACAATTGCTGTGCTTGCTTCTGGTCGTACCCTTATTCACGAACGAATGACCAGCGCCGCCAGTCACCGGCCCCTCTTACCCATTCCGTTTTTCAGATTTATATTCCTATTGTAACACAGAATGTATCATTAATTCAATTATGGCCCGGGAGTCACGCAATACTTTCTAGATTACTGCTGGGATGTCTTGCCCTCTCATCCCCCAGAGAGGGGCAGGCCTATGTTGCTCACAGCTGATAATACGTCGATCATCCTTGTTTTGTATCGGGAAGCCGGTCTTGTAGGAGAGAAAGGTAAGCAGACGGCTAGCGGGGCTGAATAGAGCGTAGATAGTGGGTTAGCCAACGGAGGAGGCGAGGTGAAGCACGGTTGACCAGGGCGAGGCTGGAGGTGAAAGGAAGGGCTGATGAGAGAGTCAGCTTGGTTGAGCGTTGCAAATTGAATCAGGAGAGCTAGCGTTTTCAGGAGGGCTGACAAGAACTTTGTTCAGCGGATGAACCGTCGCTTGAGCCTGGAGGAGAGGGAAGCTGGCTGCTCTCCTCGCCGAGGGCGGCCTCGATCAGGGCGGGTAAGATTTCATTAGTCAGTCGTTGGATCTGGTACAGGCTTTCAGCCCAAGGTAGTTCCTGGTGATCACGTGTTCCCTGAACCTCGGCCAATTGGATGAGGGTTTCATCGACAAGGCTGCGAAAGTAGAGGAAAGCACGCACGGCGTCGGCCACTGGCACTTGGGAAGTGCGGGTAATCGAGCCATATTCATGGCCGAGGCGTGCGGCTTCATGCAGCAATTCCGGGTAGGCTCCGGCCTCGGTAAGAGCCCGCAGCAGCAGCTCCAGCAAGCGTCGACCCAGGCGGCGATAGGCTTCTCGTGCGGCCTCGTCGAAATGGCGATGCCAGGGCAAGCGATCCAGCATGCCCTCAGCCCAGGCTTCGCGCACACGTCCCAAGACGCTTTGCACGAGGAGGCGTGCGGCGGGGTGAGGTTTGCGCTCACTTTCCTGACGCAAGTGGGCCTCGATATCGGAGCGGCGGAAGCGGCGATGGCCGCCGCTGGTACGGCGTGAGGGCAAGGCATTGCGGTCGGCCCAGAGGCGGACTGTTGCCGGGTGCATGCCCAGTAGTTCAGCGGCCTCGCGTAGACTCAGCCACTCCTCCTCTGGCCGTGGTGTAGAAGCAGACGTCATGGCCCGACCTCCCTCCAAAACCAGGGCCGGTGTGGTGCCGATAGATGAACAACGAACGGGCGAATGAAGGTCTGACGTATCTTCTGCGCCTGATGTTCCTCGAGTTTCACTAGCTGACCGACTGTACATCTCTCCCCTGTAAGTAGATTGTATGGGAATTGTGCATGCCCGTCAAGGCCGCTCTCCCCTCACGCCACGACAAGACCCGTCGGGACTCTCAGCCGATGGCTTTTCTTACTAGCCTTTCGATAGTGGCTCTATCTTCGCCAAAATGCTGCGCTAGACGCTGAATCGCTAGTTCGCGCAGCCTGGCACGCGCTTCGGGAGTAAGCGCCTGCACTAAAGCAGGATTGACAATATAATAGTCCCCTTCGGGGCTTATCTCCAGTAGTCCTCGACGCTCAAGACGTGGAAAGGGATCAATGCGAATAATGTCAATTAAGGTACCTTCTTCCAGTTCCGGATCATCTATCGCAGCTCGCCTCATACCATGCTGTCTCTCACGTGGTAATCCTTCTTGATCACGCAGTTGATAAAAGCGGCGAAAACAGGCCGCCACCTCATGTTGAGAAAAGGAACCCCGCTCATCAGTATGGGTTAATATGACCAGACAAAGCAGCATTTGATAGGCATAGACCATGCGCGTTTCACGCATATAGTGCTCCAGTTCATTCAGAGCTTGATGCTGCAAGGGTTCAGGAATGATAAGCTGAGGACGCGCTGCCACCGACAAGCCTTTCTTGGATAAATACTCGATGTAGTCTCTCTCGCGTACCTGACTTCCCAGGTGCTGTTCAGCAGCTTTGAGCTTTTTATATAGTTCCTCCGTGAGGAAATAGGCCTGGCGTCGGTAACCTTCCAGTATCGCTTCGAGTTTGGTAAATGGCTCGCAGAATCTTCGCCCCTCAATGAGTAGATTGAGTTCAACATTGAGGCCAAGACCGTTATTGGTCAGGTTTGAAGAGCCAACCAAGGCCCAGGCCAGCGCATTGCTGGTGCAGCCATAATAGACCTTGGGATGAAAGGTGTAGCCTGGCTCAGTGATATAGATAAAGACCTCTGCTCCCAGTTCTTGCAGCTTTCTGAAGGTCTCTACCCGATTCACTGGGGCCACTCCTACTGTGATTCGTGTACGCCTCGCGGCTGCCATAAGCGGACTGAGACTGTGCACCCCATTAGGGGAGATATAGGCCACGGCTAGCTCTAAATCCATGCCTCTATAGCGCTGAGCTATGTCCACAAGCTGCTCTAAGGGTTGAGTCACTAGGCTGACGCTCAGGTTAGTCATGAGTGATGTCTTCCTTTGCGATTGACTATACCCGACAAGCGAGATGCAAAATACCGCCTGCTACTTGTCTATAACGCCGCAAGGCAAACATTGAGAGCTTGCTTCTTCGGCCCCGAGGATGATGGTCATGCTAAAGGAAGGACAACCGACAAGCTATGATGGGCCTTACTAGTTTGGACTCGGTCATCAAAGAGGGCGGTATGCCACGGATAGTGAACAAGGTAGACTGCACGGCTGGGGGCTGGTATCTCAGGCACGACTATGGTACAATTGATGCCAATCGACAAGAGAGCAAGGACGCCGGCGAGGCCCTTCTACCGTTGCTTGATCCGGCAGGCTCATCCACTCTCGCTCTCCAATAGGCCCTCGCTCCCCTCTCTGCAGCCTGCAGGCGTCTGTCAGAGGTCGCTTCGCCCAGGCCTTCAGGGAAGGAGGTAAACCAGGCAGAGAGCCATAAACGAGCCGCCAGACTACAAGGGACCCCGCAAGCACCAGGGAGAGGAGCAACACTAGTATGCAGCGACAGTACGCCGTTTTCGGCGGCGGAGCACTCGGTCTGGTCGCCGCCTATCGCCTGGCGCAGGCCGGTCAGTCAGTCATGGTCTTCGAACAAGAAGAGATCCCCGGCGGACTGGCCGCCGGCTTCCAGGTCGAGCCGGGAATCTGGTTGGAGAAGTTCTATCATCACCTCTTCCGTACCGACCGCGCCGCTATCCGCCTGATTAAAGAATTGGGCCTTGGCCCACAACTGGTCTGGTCTACCCCTCGCACAGAGTCATTGATTGAAGGCCAGATCTACCGCCTCGATTCGCCTACCTCATTGCTGGCCTTTCGACCCCTGCGCTTCTCTGAACGCCTGCGCGTCGGCGCAGTGGCCGCTTTCCTAAAACTATCCCCGTCCTGGCCCTTGGAGGGCCGTACCGCTGCTCCCTGGCTGCGGCGCTGGATGGGGAAACGCCCCTACGAGCTGGTCTTCGAGCCACTCTTTGTGAGTAAGTTCGGCGCCCTCCATGAGCAGATCGCCTTGCCTTGGTTCTGGGCCCGCTTCCATGACCGCACTACCAGTCTGGGCTATCTCAAAGGCGGCTTCCAGCAACTCTACGATCGCCTGGTGGAACGCATTACTTCTCTCGGCGGCAAAGTTCTACTCGGCACCCGCATCGCAGGCGCTGAACCGCTGGCCGACGGTGGTTGGCAGGTGCGCACAACCCGCGGCACCTGGACCGTCGATCGTGTGATCTCTACCCTGGCTACTCGCCTGACGCTCCGTTTGATCCCTGCCCTGCCAGCAGACTATCGCGCCCGTTATGAGTGGGGTCAGGCTTATGGCGCCCATTGTCTGATCCTGGCTCTCGATCGCCGCCTGACTGCCACCTACTGGCTTAATATCTGCGATCCCGGCTACCCATTCTTGAGTATTGTCGAACATACTAACTTGCGCCCTCCAGAGGAGTACGGCGGTCGCCATCTGCTCTACCTGGGCAATTACCGTCCGATGGATGATCCGCTCTTCCAGATGGAGAAAGCAGAGGTTCTGGCCCAGTTTCTGCCCCACCTGCGCCGTATTCGCCCCGACTTCGACCCCTCCTGGGTGCGCGAGAGCTGGATGTTTCACGCTCCTTTCGCCCAACCGATCGTTACCCCCGACTACCGCGAGCATATCCCTCCCCTCAAAAC
>NZ_JADGHT010000326.1 GCF_019683755.1 Thermogemmatispora sp.
GTTTCAGAATGTATACTATGTAATAGGGGTGTGTGCTTTTCCTCACTGCTTGCTGCACTGTTAGCCCTGACACCAAAGGGGGTCATGTATGGGTAAACGCATACCTTCCTGCTGTCGCCTGGTGCTACCCTTCGTTCTGACTCTGCTACTCCTCTTTGTTGTCGCCCCTGATGTGCATGCGGCTCATGCCCAGGGCTTGAAACTTGTGGGTCCAAAGAAGTACTACCTTGTCCTGGGGAACTCCCTCGCTTTTGGTTTCCAGCCCGACCTTGACTTCACGCATGGCTACAGTAACTACTTTTTCCAGGATCTGAAGGCGCATGGTACCACTAACATGGTCAACCTGGCTTGTCCTGGCGAGACCAGCGTGACCTTTCTCAATGGTAAGTGCCCCTTCCCCTTCCTGCGCAAGTATCCCTATATCGGTTCGCAGCTGAATGCGGCTCTCAACTTCTTACGTGCTCATCCGGGCCAGGTCAGTCCAGTGACCCTTGACATCGGGGCCAATGATGTCTTGCCCTATCTCAACCCTCTGACGTGTGCTATCGATACCACCGGTAGCACCAGCGCTCTGCAGACACTGGACTACAATCTGCGCCAGGTGATTCTGCCACAGTTGCGAGCGGCTCTGACCGTGAACGGGCAAGTGACAGGCGATCTGATCGTGATGAACTATTATGATCCCTACCAGAACAGTTGCCCCAACACGCTGCCCTATACCCAGCAGCTTAACCAGCATCTAGCGAGCGATGTCCAGGGATTTGGCGTGCTGGTCGATGTCTTCTCTGCCTTTGGAGGTGCTGCTGTTCCCAATAACAACATCTGCAGCTACACCTGGATGTGCAGCGTCTTTCACGATATTCATGCAACCGACAAAGGCTATCAGGTGATTGCTCAGGCCTTTGAGCAGACCGTCGGCTACTAGGCTGAGCGAGCGTGTGCTCGCGAGCCATTGGCCCGGCCAGTAAGTGACCTCTAGACTCGGCTCTACTCTCCTGGCTCGGCTGGCTTCTCCGCCGCTGAGAGGCTGAGAAGGAGCCGGGCAGTGTAGCAGTGGAGCTTGCTCTCTCCGCATCGCGACTGGCGGGCAGGTCAGCGGTATGTTACGCAAAGCTACCTGCGAGGAGAGACACCCCCTGCAGTTGACCTGCCCGCCTTCCCAAGTGGCTTGACGACTGATCCTTCCTCTGCTCAGCTCCTGCTCTTGGGACCGGGGCCTGACTCTGGCCGCCTGGACCTCCCAAGGTGGCGCTCTTGTGGACCCTCGCAGTCAGGAAATGACCTGGCTTGCTTCTCCCCAGGTCCCGGCTCTCGAGTCTACAGCGGTGTAGCACGGTGTATAATAAAGGCGCACTCTTCCCTGCTGTTCCCTGGCGTCGCGTTCAAACGTTCTAGCCTGCAGGAAGACTGTGGAGGCGCTGTCGCTCTCTGCTCTGGCTTGCGTGAAGTGGGCGTCTGAACGCTCGTGAGGGCGTTAGTATGTTCGCTTGTTCAGGTGGCTATGACAGTGGCGCTCCCGACTGGATGGACCAAAAGGAGGGAGTTTTGATCCAGCTATGGAGGCTCCGATCAAATTGTTGCTAGTCGATGATCACGGCCCCCTACGTCAGGCTCTGCGCGAGGGCCTGGAGGCTACGGGCGCTGTCCAGGTGGTAGGTGAGGCGGCCACGGGACGTGAAGCTGTGGCCCGTGCCCTTGAGCTGGACATGGACGTTATTCTCATGGATGTGCAGCTACGTGATCCCGCCTTGGGCCGCAAGGCTATGAGTGGTGTGGCGGCGGCGGTCGCTATTCGCCGTGAGCGCCCTCGTATGCCTGTCGTCTTTTATTCAATCCAGGATGACGATGAATACTATCGTGAATTCCGAGCTTCCGGTATTCTGACACACTATGCCTACGTACGTAAAAGCAATTATTTACTACCCAGTATGCTAGTACCACTATTGCGTGATGCCGTCAGCGGAAGGAGCTTTGTCGATCCCGAGATTGAAGATCGAGTTCAAGAAGTGCGCAGCCTGGATGAGCAGTCGCCTCGTGCCTTGCTCGAGCCGAACGAGCTGCGCGTCGCCGAGCTGTTGGCGCAAGGTATGACCAATGAGCAGATTGCGGCTCGCTTGAATCTACACGATAAACGCGCGGTTAGCCGCACTAATGGCCGCATTTACGCCGCCTGGGGGCTGAGCGAATCGGCGGTCGATGAGAAAGTGGCGCGAGCGCGGGCGACGCTGATCTATACGCTCAATCGCATGATTATCTGGGATGAGCAGGGGGTGGCCTACGTACAGAACCGCAAAGGCGAATGGGTACCATTCTATAATGAAGAGCATGAAGCTGGAAAAACTGCTTCTTAGCCAAGCCTGCAGGTCTGCTTGCCCGCACTGAGGAGAACAATGACGCTAGAGACACTGCTTGCCCCGGTCATCTTATGGCGGACGCTGACCTTGGCCGTCTCGATCTTTAATCTGGTAACCTTTCTTTGGCTGGCAAGTACAGTCTGGCTGAACGGTGATCATCGCGCGCGCATTACTCTCTGGGGGGTCGTGGGACTGGCGCTGAGTGCGCTCTTTTTCTTTCTGCATGCGCTGCTGATTACGCTGCCGCTCGATCAGCCGGCACTGCGTCCTCGGCTCAATTTGCTCTGGCAAGCAGTCTGGTTCCCTGCGCTTTGGGTCCCCTATATCTGGTTTGCCATAGGGCTGCACTATGCCTCGCTGATCAATGCTGGCTGGCGGCGGCGCATTCCCGGGCTGCTCGCGCTGGGGGCCGTGCTCGGCATGACCCTGCTCTTCCTGTTGCTGCTCAACCGTCAGACTTTCACCTTTGCCGAGACATTGCAGCTTCTGGCCTACAGTACGCCTCCGCCTGGAGCTGGCCGCGCCTGGATTTCGCCACTCTTTCTGCTGCCGCTACTCTTTCTGGTCTATGTGGGCTTCTGTGCCATTGGTCCTTGGTTTACCTCTAGCCGCATTCAACAGGTTGTAGTGGCTGGCTGGCGCGCCCTAGAGGCGAGCCTGCGTGCACGGAGCGCGGGCAAGAGCCGGCCTTCGCTGCGGAGGGCCTTGCTAGAAGCCTTCTGGGACGACCCTACTGAGGTCGAGCTATTAGAGGAGCCGCAGCTCTCATGGCACCTGGCGCGCCCAGCCTTGTTACTAGCAGCCTTGCTGATGGTGGCTCTGACCATTGGCCTGGGTCTGGCTGGCCTCTGGTCAATGTTGCGCTGGCTTGGAGGGGGGACGCCACTGAGGGCTGTGCCGCCTTTGCACGCGATCCCGCCCACCCTGCTCCTGCTCGATCTGGTGGCCAATCTGGTGGTCGCCCTGATCATTCTGGTCATCGGCTACTCGATCGTGCGGCATGGCATTCTGATCGAACGTCCACTACCACGACGCGGCTTCTTTGAACAGTGGCGCGGAATTGTCATTGTCGCCGCGGCGGTGGCGCTCTTCATTGCACTGCTGGTCTCGCTGACACACGCGAACCTGGATGAGCTGCTAGGTATGACCTGTCTGGCAACCGTGGCCTACGCGCTCTTTACGTGGAGTAGCTACCGCTCGCATGACCGCTATATCGCCTTGCTGGGTCGCTTTTTGCGTAGTACCAGTCTGCGCCGCTGGCTGAATACCAGTGCCGAGAGGAGCGAGCGTGAGCTACAGGACCTCTTTTTCTCACTCTGCCAAAGCGTGTTAGCCGTGCGTTGTGCCCAGCTAGTGATTCTGGCAGGCCCGATGCGGCGCACCTTTCGCTATCGCTGGCCGGCGGGTGCTTACTTCAATGGCACAGAACTGCCAGGCCGTGGCGAGGGTCTGGCTAGCGCTGGCGGGGAAACCGAGGCGCTGACCACCCTGGTACCACGGCGCCCACCAGGAGGACGCGGTGCCGGTACGCCTTTGGCCTATCGCTTGCGTCTTCGCCTGGCCAGTGGGGAGCCTCTGATCTGCTGGGTCATGCCCCTTTACGATGAGCGGGGATTAGTGGCAACCCTCTTTCTGGGACCGCGCGAGGACGGCGGCACTTTTACGAAAGAAGATATGAATCTGGCTCAGGCCTGTGGACAGCGCATTCTCGATACAATTGGTGATCATGAGGCCATGCAGGCTGTTTCGGCCTTGTTACGTCGTCGCATTGTCGATGTGAAGTTGCTCGGGGCCCAACAGCGCCGGATTCTGCACGATGAGATTCTTCCACAGATGCATCTGGCCTTGCTGCACCTGGAGACAGTGCGCGCGGTGACAGACCAGGAAGGCCAGGAGTCGGCTCGCAAGGCGCTGGAGGAGGCAGTGAGGCTGGTGAGCGAGTCTCATCGCCAGTTGGCGGCCCTGATGCGCGCCACAACACCCGGCGCTCCCTATCGCCTGGAGCGCGAGGGCCTGGTACAGGCTATTCGCACGATGCTGGAGCAGGATTTTCATGACGCCTTCGATGAGGTCTGCTGGCAAGTCGATGAGGAGACCGCAGCGCGCATCGATGAGGTGACACCGCCCGCTATCGCAGAGCTAATCTTCGCCGCTGTTCAGGAGGCGCTGCGCAACGCCGCGCGCCATGCGCGCGGCAGCGATGTCCATCGCCGTCTGCGCTTGACGCTCCAGGCTCGTTGTGGCCCCGATCTGGAGGTGATAGTGGCCGATGATGGGGTGGGAATCGCGGCTGCTGATGCCGCTACTAGTGGCACCGGAGGCGGCCTGCTGACTCATAGCGCGCTCCTGGCCATCGCCGGCGGAAGCCTGACAATTAAGAGCGCCCCTGGTGAGGGCGTGACGGTGCGCATCTTTCTGCCCGCTCAGGCCCTGCTCTGATGGCTGAGCCGGCTCGACCTCTGGTCGTTCACTCACTGACGCTCCTCCCTAAAGGGCTGCCTTGTGCTATCCCTGCTGGCCTCTCTTGCGCGCAGGCCCGCTGCTGTTAGCCCGGTTATGGCTCTGCTTATGTTCCGCTACGTTGTGCTGATCCGTGACGGTCTTCCTCTTCTGCCTTCCCCTAAATCTTCACGCCAGGCGGTTCTATATAATGTGAAGACAAGCTTTCCTTTTGCTGCCAAAAGACATCCATAATGAAACCTCTCTCTGCTTCTCTTTATTGACTTTCTCCAGAAAATATGTTATCCGTGTTATATATTATAATTACAATATTGCTCTATAAAGAGAGCGAAGGAGAGAGTGAGATGCCAACACTGGACGACCTGATCGCTGAAGCTGCCCTCAGAAAGACTG
>NZ_JADGHT010000327.1 GCF_019683755.1 Thermogemmatispora sp.
GGGTGGAGGGAGGTCCAGCCACAAGAGCTGTTCTTCTCATGTCTGTATGCATTTATATGCCACGAGCGACAACTGAACGAGATCACAAGGAGCGAACATGGGATCGGTATTCAATCCCCGAGACCCCAAGTGGATCAAAGAGTCCAGGGAATTTCTAGAGCCGCGAGGCATCATCCCCGGTGTTGTGGAGTCGACCCCGCGCGGCGAACGCATGTGGGATATCTATTCGCGCCTGTTGAAGGAGCGTATCATTTTTGTAGGGACGCCCATTAATGATCAGGTAGCCAATGTCACGGTAGCTCAGCTGCTCTACTTACAGAGCGAGGACGCGACCAAGGACATCTACCTCTATATTAACTCCCCGGGCGGTAGCATCTACGCTGGCTTGGCGATTTACGATACCATGCAGTGGGTCAAGCCGGATGTCTCGACGGTCTGCGTGGGGATGGCTATGAGCATGGGGGCGGTCTTGCTGGCTGCCGGCGCCAAAGGCAAGCGCTTCTGTCTGCCCAACTCAACGGTGTTGATTCATCAGCCGCTGGGTGGTGCTGAAGGCCAGGCCGCCGATATCGAGATCACGGCCCGCGAGATCCTGCGCCTGCGCCGCATCATCTATGAGATCCTCTCGCGTCACACCGGTCAGACGGTGGAGCGCATTATGCAGGACTCCGACCGCAACTACTACCTCTCTGCGCAACAGGCGGTAGAGTACGGTCTTGCCGATGATGTCCTCTCCAAAGCGGAAGAGAGCGAGCGCTAGCTAAGGCGGGGAACCGCCAAGGGCGGGTCGTCCCGTTTACCTCTGTCTGTTTGTCGTTCCTGGCTGTGTGGGTGATCTCTGGCCCTCTTGCTTGCTCTGCAGGTGTTTGCTAGCTAACAGTTGAAGATGACAGATGGAGCGTTAAGCCTGACGAGCACTGGCGAGATCTGACACGATTATGGCTGAGCGAGCCTCTGGCTAACTGGCTGCCTGCCTCTCTCAACCTGAGTGGAAAGGCTGCCAAGACAAGCTATGCCAGATAGGCTTGCCTGGACCGGCAGGCCCGGGGTGAGAAGGGACGACCCGCGCCCCCGCTCGAGGGAAGAGCAACTTGAGGTTATTGCTTGTGAAGGGACGCATCATTCGCTGCGTGCTCTTTGATCTTGGCGATACGCTCTGGTACCGGAAGGACCCAGAGACCTGGCGTCGCCTGGAGTTCGCGGCAAATTGTCAGGCGATCGCCCTCCTACGGACGCACCTGGAGTCGTGCAGCCTCCCTGACCAGGACGATGTGACGCTGGGCCGGTCGCTACGCGTCGCCTTTGATGCTCAGACGCGGGCCCGGATTCGGCGTGATCCCAGCCATGAGCCGGATGGGGCTGAGGTGGCGATGGAGACCCTGGCTCAACTGGGTTGGGGCCAGATCGATCGCCAGCTTGGGGCTGCCCTCTTTGAGGCGCTGCGCGTGCGTATTATCGATTCGCGCTTGCTCTATGATGATGCTCTGCCAACGCTGGCTGAGTTGCGCCGGCGCGGTTTTCTTCTTGGGGTGGTGACGAATCGCCTCTGGGGAGGCCCTCCTTTTCAAGAGGATTTGCGGGCCTTTGGCCTCTTCGAGTACTTTGACCCCACTACCATCGCTATTTCTGCCGATCTGGGTGTGCGCAAGCCCGACCCAGCGATCTTCTTGCATACGCTCCGTGCTCTGAATGTCTCCCCCGCTGAGGCGGCAATGGTCGGCGATTCGTTACGCTCCGATATCGTCGGAGCCAAGCGCCTGGGCTTGTTGGCAATTTGGAAGCCGAAGCCGCGCGTACGTGAGGCGCTGCAGGCTCGCCTGGTAGCGCCCGGGGCTGCCAGTGCCGGCGCTGCTTTCGGGCAGCAGGAGCCTTGTGCTTCTTCCTCGGCTACCGGGGGTGCCAGCGATCTCCCGCCTGATCTGCCCCCGGGACTGCATGTGACCGATGATGATTATGTGCTCTCGACGGTGCAGGGGCCGGCCAGTGATCCGTTGGCTCTGCTGGCGAGCGATGCTGAGGAGTATAAGCCTGATCTGATGATTGAGCATTTGAGCGATTTGCTGGAGATTTTTCCAAAGGCGGGTGCGCTGTGAGTCTGCGAGGGCGTCTGCGGCATGTGCTCTTTGAGACGCTCTATGGCAATCGCTATCTCTATCGTTTGGCCAGCACGGTGCCTTTTGCCGGGCAGTGGCGGGTCTGGCAGCGGCTGGTCTTGCCGCGCGTGGTAGGGCGCGACGTGCTGGAGCTGGGCTGTGGCCTGGGCGATCTGCTGGCTGATCTATGTGAGCAGGGCTATCGGTGCGTTGCGGTTGAGCGCTCGCCCGAGATGGTGGCGGCGGCGCGTGCAACTCTGCAGCGGCGCAAGGTGGGCCAGCCAGGTCAGGTGCTGCTCGGCGAGGCCCAGCATCTCCCCTTTGCTGATGCCTCCTTTGATACGGTGGTCAGTACTTTCCCCTCTGACTATATTGTTGATCCCGATACCATCGCTGAGGTGGCGCGTGTGCTGCGTCCTGGTGGGCGGCTGGTGGTGGTTGAGGGGGCCAATCTGCTCCCGGTCGGTCTCTTGCAGCCTGTGCTCTTGCTGGTCCATTGGCTGGTCTATGGTTTCTACCCTCGCTCCTCTCCTGTCGAGGAGAAGCACCGCGTGCTGCGGGTGGAGCGCGATGAGACGACTGGACTGACGACCGAGGAGCTTCCTGCGACTCCCTTCGGGCTGCGTATTCCGCTGGAGCGCTTTGGCCTGCGGCGCCGCTCGGAGCGGGTGCGTAGTCGGCGCTGGGAGGCTTATCTGACGATCGGTGAGAAGCCGTCTGCCTGATCGTCGCCAGCCTTGGATTGGTAAGCGGGCTTCGCCGCTCCGGCTTCAGGCTGATGGACAGGCGGCCTGCCAGTCTTCGGGGGTGATCGCCTGTTCGAGTTCTTCCATCAGGGTCAGGGTTTGCAGGCTGACGGTCACGACCTGCTTGAGCAGGCGCACAATGTAGTCGGGGTCGTCGGGCCGGTTGGGATCAAGGACGATGCCGCTATGGGGGTCACGGCGGAGCTGGTACTGCTCTAGCACCCACTCCAGCGCTGAGCGACCGCCCAGCACGTAGCGGAAACAGTCCTCTGGGACGTCGGCCAGGGTGAGGCCGGAACTGACCTGGATGGTGCGCCGGTCGGGGCTGAGGCGCAGGCGCTCGATGCGGCGGTTGGCGCGGTAGCTGAAGCGCTCGTCTTCGATCTCGCGCAGCGGATAGGGGTCAAGCCGCTCATAGTGGATGTGCAGGTCGAGAAGCTGCCGGCCCAGGCTGACGGCGGCCCAGAAAGCTTCGTTGCGCTTGAGCAGGGGAATGCGTGGCAGCTCGTGCTTGAGCTGCTCGGCGTAGCGCTCGCGGTAGGCGGGATGGTGCAGGATGGCGTAGACGTAGTGGAAGAGGTCCCATTTGCTGACCTGGGGACCGTAGTGGCGCTGGAAGAGGGCCAGGGCGCCATCGGTGATGTTCTCCTGCCGGCTGCCGTCGTCAGCGTAGACGTAGAAGGGGAAGCACTGAATCTTTTCGAAGGCCAGATCAAAGTCTGTTATATGATTGGCTGCGAGGCAGCCGAAGGGCTTGCGGTTGCCCGGGCCGGGAACGCAGATGAGGCGGTTCTCCTCTTCGCTGGCTGGGGTGGGAAGCAGCCGGGGCCACAGACCTTGACGCTGGTTGAGCAGGGGATCGAAATAGAGATACATGCTAGTGAAGGGGCGATAAAGGGCGCGGCGGATGCTATTGGCCTGAAAGCGGGCTTCAACCTGGCGTAAGAAATACTCTTTCAGGCGGCTGCTCCACTTGATCTTTGTCTCGTCAGCGCTGACAAAGCGATCGAGGTCTGCTGGTCTGTTTGCCCGTCGCCAGCGTGCAAGGTCGCTGTTGTAGACGTCGATCATTTGCTGCACTTTCGAAGTCAGTCGGGAGCGGTCGAAGTCATAAACCCAGACGTTGCGACCCGTCTGGACACCAAGCGAGTAGGCCGCAAAGATGGTCAGGTGATCGCTATCTTCCGCAGATGTTGCTGCTCGTTTGCTTTCCTTGGTGCCCAGCGGCAAGAAGCTCCTCCACTCAGGGGCTGGCGCCAGTTCCAGCCAGCGCCGGGGCGTGGCCGGTTCTAGCCGCTGCCAGGGGATCTGCCCCATGCTGCGCTTCTCGCGCAGAAAGTTTAGCTTCTCCTCCTTGCGCCAGTCCTCGGGAATGCGGTAGTAGGCGAGGCGGCGCTCCTGCTGATGGGCCGCGCGAATCGCCAGGGTGATGCCGACGCCAACCTGGATGCCAAAGACGTTATGGGTCGTGCCCGAGAGGCGCGGATTGCGGCGGACGTTGCCATGCAAATCAAGATGGTAGATGTGGATGAAGTCCTGGAGGAGGTGATGGCGCATGCCGTCAAAGGCAAAATGGTCGATGAAGGAGTTGTTGGAGACGAAGCAGACGATGCCGTCGCGCCCCCGCAGGCGGTCGCTGGCCCAGCGGAAGAAGCGCACATAGGCATCGTAGAGCATGCTGCGATTGGTGGCCTGGGAGTCGCGGACATAGGTGTCGCGGATGCGCTGGTCGAGGAGCTGGTAGGGGCGATTTTTGTTGTTCTCGTTCTCGCGCTTCTGGCCGACGTTGTAAGGCGGGTTGCCGATGATGACCATGATGTCGGCCTCTTTCTCGCGCAGCACGCGCTGCGTGTTCTCCTCAACGAAGTAGAGCCTCGGCTGTGTGACCACCGTACCGCCGTTGCTGCTGACCCGCTCGGCCAGCTCCAGCGTATCGACAAAGCAGATGCCCGGAAATGGCTCGTATTCCCCCATGCGCTCGTAGTAGGCGTGCTCGATGTTGAGCGAAGCGATGTAGTAGGGCAAGAGCATGATCTCATTGCAGAAGAGATCTTCTGTGTATTTCTGGCGCAGGGCACTGCGGGGGAGACGCTTCAGAATATTGACAATGAAATTGCCGGTGCCGGTGCAGGGATCAAGGATCTTGACGCCGGGCGTGGCCAGCGAGCAGCCAAACTCGCGCTGAAGGGCCTCATCGACGCTGGCAACCATGAAGTCGACGATCTCCTGCGGGGTGTAAACGATGCCGTAGGTGTCGGCCTTTCTGACCGAGAACCCCTGGAAAAAGCGCTCGTAGACCGTGTTGAGGAAGCGCTGGCGCTCGGTCCAGTCGCGGATGCTGCGCGCCGCCTCCTCGATGGCC
>NZ_JADGHT010000027.1 GCF_019683755.1 Thermogemmatispora sp.
GGGCCATGCTGGTGGTGGGTCTGTTGGTGGTGGTAGGAGGGTCAGAGACAGGCGTTTCACCGGGCCTCTTCCCTCCTCCTTTGCTCTACCATTCAAGCTGATGAGCCTGGCGAGGATTGGCGTGGCAGCAGTCCTAATAAACGCGCGAGCCACAGGCGCCAGCCACGCAGGGCGGGGGGCTTGAGGGCTGGCTGTGACGACATCTGGCCCAGGTTGCCGTAGCTGGCAGCCAGATCAAGCAAGCGCTGCCGTGCCTCTTCGTGGCGAGCGCGTTCGGCCTCTAGTCTGGCCTGAGTCTGATAGCGCTCTTCTTGCTCGGCGATGGCATGCAGAAAGTGCTCACGGCGAATGAAAAACTGCTGTTCATCGTCGCTGGACTGGACTGCCTGTCTCGCAGAAGCGATCTCGCTAGCTGTTTGGACCTCCTGTTTCTCCTCACTGACCTGTACCCGTCCTACCTGCTGCAGGCGTGGCTCAATCCAATCGTGTAGGGCCAGCATTGAGGCTCGGCGACAGATGGCCTCAATATCGGCACCGCTACGACCTGGTGTCAATTGGGCCAGCTCTGCCAGACTGACATCGGCTGCTAGAGGTTTGCCACGGGTGTGTACAGCGAAAATTGCCTGGCGGTCGGCCTCGTCGGGATAGGTCAGCTCGACGATCAGGTCAAAGCGGCCAGGACGGAGCAGGGCTGGATCAATCAGCTCGGGGCGATTGGTAGCTGCCAGCACAATGACACCTGTGCGTCCCTCGATGCCATCCAGCTCTGTCAAGAGCTGGGCGATCACGCGATCCCCGACATGACTGTCCAGCTCGGCACCGCGTCGTGGGGCCAGGGCGTCGATCTCGTCGAAGAAGATGATGCAGGGGGCCGCCTGTTTGGCGCGCTTGAAGATCTCACGTACTCCCTTCTCTGATTCACCGACCCATTTTGAGAGCAGCTCAGGGCCTTTGATAGAGATGAAACTAGCGTTGCACTGGTTGGCCAGGGCGCGCGCCAACAGGGTTTTTCCGGAGCCTGGGGGACCAGCCAGGAGCACGCCACGAGGCGGTTCTACCTTGGCCTTGCTGTAGATCTCGGGGTAGCGCAGCGGCCACTCAACGCCCTCAGTCAGCAGCCGCTTGGCATGGGTCTGCCCTCCAATGTCATCCCAGGTTGTTTCACTGACCTCTACATAGACCTCGCGCGTCGTTGATGGCTCGATCTCACGCAGGGCGGCCTGAAAATCGGCCATCGTGATATTGAGATTCACCAGCGTCTCGAACGGAATATAGCCGCTCTGGTAGTCAATGTAGGGAAGCACGCGGCGGAGCGCGATCATGGCCGCCTCCCGACAGAGTGCCTCCAGATCGGCTCCCACAAAGCCGGGCGTTAGCTGGGCCAGGCGTGCGAAATCGACATCGTCCGCCAGCGCCGCATCGCGGGTATGGATGCGTAGGATCTCCATGCGTCCATAGAGATCGGGAACGCGCAGAGCGATTTCACGGTCGAAACGGCCTGGCCGGCGCAGCGCTGGATCAAGCGCATTCGGTTGATTGGTGGCGCCAATTACGACAACCTGGCCGCGGGAGGCCATTCCATCCATCAGGGCCAGCAATTGGCCGACAATGCGGCGCTCAACTTCGCCGCCCATTTCGGAGCGGCGCGGAGCCAGCGCATCTAGCTCATCAATAAAGATAATGCTGGGAGCGCGTCGCTGGGCTTCCTGGAAGACCTCACGCAAACGCGATTCGCTCTCTCCGTAGAACTTGTTGATGACCTCCGGTCCGTTAATCACAAAGAAAGCGGCATTCGTTTCAGAAGCCACGGCGCGCGCGATCAGCGTTTTGCCGGTGCCCGGTGGGCCGTAGAGCAGCACTCCCTTGGGCGGCTCTACCCCCAGGCGGTCAAAGACCGCCGGGTACTTGAGCGGCAGTTCAATCATTTCGCGAATGCGCTGTAACTCCTTACCCAGGCCTCCGATGTCTTCATAGCTGACGCGTCCTGAACCGCCTGGGCGTCCGGCGCCGCGGGCCTGAGCGCGGACAACGGTGCCGGGTTGAACGATGACTGCCTCAACTTCCGCACGCTCGTTCTGCTCAGTGAGAGAAGCGACCGGCGTACCTTCGAGCTGCGAACGGCGGGAGGCGTAGCTAGGTGTGGCTGGCACAGTGCCAATGATCAAAAATTCACGGCTGGCTGTGCCTGGCAAGTTGAGACGCAGCAGGTCGCCCGTCACCACCGGCAGACCTACCAGGTAGCGCGCGATATACTGCAGATCGCTCTCTTGGATAGGTGCCCCGCGGCTCAGGGGCAACAGCGTGATCTTCTCTGCTCGCTGCACCCGCGCCTTGCGTACCGTGACGCGCTCTCCCAGGCCTGCATCGCTGTTCTGGCGCACCTGGCTATCCATCTGGATGATGCGCTGCCCACGTTGCTGCGGCACTCCTGGCAGCAACCTGGCGGCAGTGGTGCGTGCACCCGTAATCATGACGATGTCGCCCGGTTGGCAGCCCAACGCTTCTATATCGCGTGGATCAACGCGAGCAACTCCACGCCCAACCTGCAGGCCTTCGACAACAATAAACTGAAGGCCTTCTTCCTCACTCGTTGCAGCCTTTGTACCCTCATGGGCCTCCGCTGTGCCCGACCCTTTGCCGCTGCTGGTCGTTGCTGAGATCTCTGCCTCTTGATCCAGACGGCTAGTGACCCTTCCGGTCCCTCTGTTGCTGGACCCACTGCCACTATGATGCTGAGGCTCCTCCATTGCTCAATTCCTACTCTTTCGCTGAATAACCGCTTGTCTGGCCTATCTCTGAGAAATAGCTGGCTTGCTAGCAGCGTGCTCTTTCTCTCTCTCCATTTACGCTGCAGCCTGGGTCAAGGTTAAAGATCGCTGAAGGCCTGGGCCTGGCGGACAGATAGCCCTGCCGAAGCAGGTCGCTGCTTATTGCTACCAGCCAGAGGGCGATCTGAAGCAGTTCAAGAAAGTGATGTCTGCTCTTCAGCGAGCAGTGCGAGCATGCCAAAGCGTGGTACGGGCGTCGCGGCTAGAGGTATGGCCGGCCTCGATGATAGTACGGCGCAGAAAATAGCCACCGATAAGAACCAGGAGCGAGAGCAAGAAGCCGCTCAAGCTGAAGCGACCGCGCTCCGACTGGCTGGTCAAGGCTTCAGCGCTTGCGCCCTCTTTGGGGCTACGGTGTATCAGTAGGCGCCACGTCTGGAGCAGCCAGGGAAGCAGCAGGCCCCCGGCAACCACGAAGCGCCAGAAACGTGGACCGTGCTCGGCAGGACCACTGCCTACCAAGACGCGGGCGGCGCGTCCAGAGCCACGCAGGAAGACAGCCAGACCAAGCATCTCACTAAGGAGAGCGCCCCACTCCAGGCGCTCCAATTTATGCAGTGCGGCGGCTGGCGCGGCACTCAGGCGTAACAAGAGAGTGATCAGCGCTGAGCTTGTAGAAATGGCTGAGGAAATGAAGACGGCGCCCAGCATCTTGCTCCGCGACCAGAGCGGAATGCTGGTCGCGGCCAATAGCACGCCGGTGTAGCCTCCCAGAAAAAGCGAAAGTGCCATACCTGGCAACGCCAGCAGGCGCTGGGGCAGGCGAGCCAGCCAGCGTGCTCCCCACCAGTGACCCAGCCACTGATCGCGTGCGGCCTGGATCATGGCCGTCAGACCGCTAAAGAAAGAGAAGCTTACCAGGCACCAGACGCCCATTGACATAGGCGAGCGCACTTTGAACATGCGTAGCATATTCAAAAAGCGTTCAGGGCGTCCCAGATCCTTAATCAGCAAAAGTGGACAAGGCAACAGCGCAAGCAACGCAAGATAATAGCCAGTTCGACGCGTCGCGCGATCCTCGGGGCCGCCGAAGAGCGCTGCCAGGCTGGCGATGAAATAGCAGCCAGCCGCCAGGCCTCCCAAGAAGAAGTACCAGACGATTTCCCAGCGCCAGACTGGCTCTTTGAGAGCCGGGTAGTCATAGTACGTTGGCTCTCGCTGTTCCCGCTCAGGATCTGGACGATAACCCGTGCTGAGCAGCGCCAGGTGCTCAACCCAGCCGTTGCTGTCAGAGAGCCGCCCAAGCCGTTGCGCCAGCATGCGACCTGTAGTGAGCCAGGCGGAAACGCTATGCCTCTCTAGCTGCATCGCTTCTTATCGCCTCCTGAACGAAAAGATGCCGAATAGGCTCAATGCCAGCGCCGCCAGAACTGTCCAGAGCGAGGCTGGCAGGACATGCTTGCTGGGACGGGATGGACGTTCGGGAAGATTGTAGACCGCCGGCTCATCCAGCAAGAGAAAGAAGGCATGCAGGCCGCCCTCCAAAATGCCATCGTCGGCCCCATAAAGGCGTGCCTCGCGCACACCACGCTCATGCAACTGGGCCAGGCGTGCCTCCGCTTGCTGGCGTAGCTGATCGACCGGGCCGAACACGATGGAATCCGTTGGGCAGACCTTAGCACAGGCTGGTTCCAAACCGTCCTTCAGACGGTCATAGCACAGTGTACACTTGCGTGCCGTTCCCCCCAGAGTATCGCGAGCGATCACCCCGAAGGGGCAAGCAACCACGCAATAGCCGCACCCATTGCAGATGTCCTGCTGGACATAGACAGTATCGAACTCGGTGCGGATAATTGCCCCCGTCGGGCAGGCTTCAAGACAAGGGGCATTGGCGCAATGTTTACAGACGTCGCTCAGCATCAGCCAGCGATCAGGATTGAAGAAAGGCAGCTCGCTGGAAAGTGTGGCTGTTCCATTTGGGCTGGCCCCAGCGTAGTCGCCTTCCTCGCGGCGCCCGATGCGTTCGATAAAGAGCACATGACGCCAGTTGATCGCGTTCAACTCGCGCGTATTATCATAACTGGTGCCTGCCCAGACTGGTTCACGCGCCGGAAGCTGATTCCATTGCTTACAGGCAATTTCACAGGCTTTACAGCCAATGCACAGGCTGGCATCGGTAAAAAAGCCCACTGCTGTCTGCGGAGGGGGGGGCTCCTCCTTGTGCAGCGGCTCCAGCAAGGCGCGCAACTGCTTAAGCACTCCAGGCAGGGATCTCGCTGCTTCAACCGCCATAGTTTTCTCTCCTGTTTTAACCAACAAGCCCAAGCCAGAGCGGGAACATTCGGCGTGGGAGGACGACTCAAGCACCTGAGCCGTCCTCCTGGCGCAACGGCTAAGCGGCGCTGGCGCGCTCTGCCATACCGCTCGATGAGCGCTTAGCGTCTGCCTCGTGCTGGGCGCACATCGCAGAGGAAGGCTTTCGCCTCTTCGATGCTGACATTTGGCTCAAGGACCATATGCGTCAAGTCATTCGTGATGCTGCCAGTAGCCTTGCCCTGGAAGCCCCAGTGGAAGGGAAGCCCGATCTGATGAACGATGCGTCCATTGAGTCGCAGAGGACGCAAGCGCCGCGTGACCAGAGCGCGGGCCTCGATCTCGCCGCGAGGTGTGGCAATGATCACCTGATCGCCATGACGGATCTGACGTTCCGCTGCCAGCTCAGGACTGATCTCCACAAAAAGGGCCGGCTGCAGAGCATTCAACCACGGAAGCCAGCGCGTCATTGGACCACTCAAGTGATGTTCCGTCAGGCGATAGGTGGTGGCCACAATCGGATAGCGCTCGTCGCCGATCGCCGCCAGACGGTTATCTGGACGATCGCGGTAGTAGCGAGCTGCCGGATTGCTCTGACGATGATAGAGCGGGTTGGCAATGGGAGCCTCGGCGGCCTCATAGTGCGTCGGCAGCGGACCATCCTTCAGGCCACTTGGCGCGAAGAGCCAGCCTTTGCCATCAGGCTTCATAATGAATGGATCACTGCCTGAAAGGGCGTCGATCCCTGTAGCGCCCGGCGGCGGCGTATAGCTGGGCGGCTTGCGCAGCGGGAAGTCCGGCACATCATAGCCGGTCCATTGCCCGCGCTCCTCGTCCCACCAGATATACTTTTTACGTTCCGACCAAGGGCGGCCCTCAGGATCAGCCGAGGCCCGGTTATAGAGAATGCGACGGTTAGCCGGCCAGGCAAAACCCCAGTTAGGGAAGGTATAGCCCGAAGGATCGCGAGAGGCAGCGCGATTGCGCCCTGGCTCTGGATAGACCCCGCTATAGATCCAGGAGCCACAGGCAGTACTACCATCGGCCTTCAACACCGTGAAGTCAGGCACATGCGGCGCCTCGCGCAGGCCATACTCCTTGCCATCGGGGGTGCGCGCATAATAGCCGTTGATCTCCTTCAACACCAACAGGGCATCAGGTTCATCGGGAATACGCGAACCTGGTTCAGGCCTGTCGCGCTCGTAGTCCCAGGTCAGGGCCTTGATGGGAAGGTCCCGTTCATAGGGACTATCGGCGTAGAGTGCCTTCAGGCGCTTACCGAGGTGATAGACAAACCAGAGATCGGAGCGCGCATCACCTGGCGGATCGACAGCCTTATCGCGCCACTGTAGCAAGCGCTGTGTATTAGTAAAAGTCCCCTCCTTCTCCGTGGAAGCGGCGGCAGGCAGCAAGAAGACCTCAGTTTTGATCTGCTTGGGATCAACTGCCTCGCCTTCAGGCCCGCGATACCAGAAAGCTGCTGACTCCACCTCGTAGAGGTCGCGCACCACCAGCCAATCGAGCTGGGCGAGGGCCTTGCGCTGCATGCGGGCGTTGGTGCTGCCAGCAGCGGGATTCTGACCGAAGAGGAAATAACCGCGCACCTTGCCGTCGAGCATCTCGTAGCTCGTTGCCAGATGCGAATGATCGCCGATGATCTTCGGCAGGAAGCGATAGCTACGCTCCCCATTCTCCTCATCGGCATATGTGCCGTACCAGGCCTTCAGTAGACTGCGAATATAGGCAGGAAGATTGGCCCACCAACCTGTTTTCTGACCAACGGCTGCGATATATTCAGTCAGGGTCTGCTGTGAAGGCCCGACCGGCCTCATCTCCTCTCCGGCCACCGGCGCCTGAACCTCCTCAGATCGCGGGCGCCTGGTTCCCGGGCCGGGAGCAAGCAGAGCTGCAGGCTGCGGCATATAGCCCGAGAGCAAGTCATAGAGCGTTGGCACATCGGTCGATCCCTGGATCGAGGCATGACCGCGGAGGGCCATCACGCCTCCGCCTGGGCGTCCGATATTGCCCAGCAGCAGCTGCAGCATGGCTGCCGTGCGAATAATCTGCACACCCTTTGATTGCTGCGTCCAGCCCACGGCGTAGCAGATGGCGCTGGTCCGCTCACGACCCGAATTGGCGATCAAAGTATCGACCACTTGCTGCCAGAGCGCACGTGGTACCCCACAGACCTGCTCAACCAGTTCAGGCGTATAGCGTGCGTAGTGGCGGCGCATGATCTGGTAGACGCAGCGCGGGTGCTCCAGCGTTGGATCGCTCAATGGGCGACCATCGGCGTCACGCTCGTAGTCCCAACTGGTCGGATCATAGGTACCGGTCTCAGGATCGTACCCTGAGAAGACTCCATCGAGATCCTCAGTATCGCGAAAATCCTCGCGGATGAGCGTTGCGATGTTCGTATAGTGCAGTACATACTCCTGGAAGAAGGCCTTATTCTCCAATAAATAGCGAATAATGGCCCCGAGGAAAACAATATCGCTTCCTGCACGAATGGGGACATAAAGGTTAGCAAGCGCGGAAGTACGTGAGAAATGCGGATCGATATGAATAACCTTTGCGCCGCGCTCTTTCGCCTTCACAACATTGGCGAAGGCCACCGGATGGGCTTCCGCCATGTTGCTGCCCATAATCAAGATGCAGTCGCTATTGACAAGGTCCTGTGGGAAGGTCGTGGCTCCGCCACGCCCGAGTGTTGTGCCCAGACCGGGCACTGTTGAGCTGTGTCATATCCGGGCCTGGTTCTCGATGGAGACGATGCCCAAGGCGCCCGTGAAGAGCTTCTTCATCAAATAGTTCTCTTCCACGTCGAGCGTGGCACCGCCCAGCGAGGCAATCGCCAGCGTGTGATTAACCTCGCGCCCATCGGGAAGCCGCTCGACAAAGGTGGCATCGCGCGTTTGTTTGACACGCAGCGCAATCTGCTCCATTGCCCAGTCGAGCGACTTCTCTTCCCAATGATCACTATAGGGGGCGCGGTAGAGCACGCGCGTCAGGCGGCTGGGATTGACTGTATACTGGAAGGTGGCGGCTCCCTTGGGGCAAAGCGTTCCGTGATTGATAGGACTCTCAGGGTTCCCCTCGATATCAATCACCTGGCCGTCCTTCACATAGACATTGAGGCCGCACCCTACAGCGCAGTAAGGGCAGACACTATGAACAACGCGCGCATCACGAATGCGCGGCCTTTTCTGGCGGCTCTCGGCGCTGAACGGTTGGCGCTTTGAGCCGATCTCCAACACCTCATCTGCGGCCTCTGCGACCGTCTTCACCAGCGATGGCCACATAGTAAAAGCTCCTTGTGCACCTTCGCGCTTCCTAGCTGACATAGGCACATTCCTTTCCGTTCTATACTCCCACCCGGAGTTCATTGAGCAGAACAGGCAGGCTTAGAAGCGTAGAACGCCGCTCCCTTCAGCATCTTCGGCATCTCTGAGCGAGGAACAGAATCATTATGGCACGGGCGAGAAGCGATTTCCAGTCCCTGGAGTAGCTTTCTCCCCTCCGTAGGCAGACAGACAGCATCCGAGAAAATCAACCTGGCCAGATTGGGCCACTGTCTCTATCAGCGCTCTGCTCCTGGTACAATCAGCTACGGACTTGCTAAACCGGGCCATAGCGGGCTATAGTAATCACATATTTGAACCGACCTAAAATACAGAGAGCTATTTTGATACACTCTGGGGCAACATAACCTGCTCTGGAGGTAACAAGTTGTAAGAAGGGTTTGAAGGATGCATGGATAGGTCTCCTGAGCATAAGCACGAATCACCATCGAGAAACAAACGTCGCTTCTCGCTAAGGACCTTCTGGAAACAGAATCCCTGGTTGCGGCTTATCCTGCCGTTGATTGTAGTAGGGGTAGTCTTATTTGTCCTGCTGACCATGCGTGTTGTGCGTAGCCCGTTGCTCGGCTCGACCACGCATGAAATACCGATCAGCGCCTTGCTAGATATGGCCGATCGTCACCGTCTCAAGACTGCCCTTATCAGCGGCAGTGATGTCTACGCCCGTGATCGGAGCGGTGAGCAATATCATGCTTTAAAAGAAGAGGGGCAGACTCTGACCGACCTCCTACGGCGAGACGGGATTACCGTGACGGTCGACAATGGGCAGCATACAAGCTGGCAGCAAGGGTTAGTCTATCTTTTCTTTGTAGCCCTGGTTGTCGGAGGAGCCTTTTTCCTCCTGCGGCGTGCGGGTCCTGGCGCCTCAGCTCTACCTTTCGCTCGCTCGCGGGCCCGGCGCTTTCACGAGGGTCGCCCTTCAATTCTCTTCAAGGATGTTGCTGGCGTAGAAGAAGCCAAAGTTGAACTAGAGGAAATCGTTGAATTCCTCAAACAGCCAGAGCGTTTCCGAAGCATAGGCGCCCGCACCCCACGTGGTGTACTGCTAGTGGGAGCACCGGGCACAGGCAAGACGCTGCTGGCGCGCGCAGTCGCAGGTGAGGCGGGCGTACCTTTCTACAACGTCAGCGGCTCAGAATTTGTTGAGATGTTCGTCGGTGTTGGCGCGGCGCGCGTACGAGACCTTTTCCGCGAGGCGCGAGCCCATGCTCCTTGCATCATCTTTATTGATGAGATCGACGCTGTCGGTCGGCAACGCCATGCCTCGGTGGCCAGCGGCAACGATGAGCGAGAGCAGACCCTCAATCAATTGCTTGTCGAAATGGACGGTTTCGAGAAGGATAGCAGCGTTGTTGTCATCGCCGCCACGAACCGACCTGATGTCCTTGATCCAGCCCTGCTGCGTCCCGGTCGCTTTGACCGTCAGATTGTCCTTGATAAGCCAGATCTGCGGGGGAGGCTGGCAATTTTGGAGGTCCATGCCCGTGGCAAACCCTTAGCGGAGGATGTTGATCTGCAGCGCATTGCTCGCCAGACAGCGGGTTTCTCGGGGGCTGACCTGGCTAATCTCCTCAATGAGGCGGCGCTGCTAGCAGCTCGGCGACGGCGTGAGACCATCGGCAACGCCGAACTGGAAGAGGCTATTTTGCGAGTGATGGCTGGGCCAGAGCGTAAAAGCCGCGTTATTACGGAGGCCGAAAAAGCCATCATTGCCTATCATGAGGTCGGCCATGCCATAGTCATGCGCTCACTCCCTGGAGCAGATCCTGTGCGTAAAGTCACGGCCATTGCGCGTGGCATGGCGCTGGGGATTACGCTTCAGGCGCCGCTAGAAGACCGCTATCTCTTGCGCCGCTCTGAGCTACTGGCGAAGATGGCCGGCGCTATGGGGGGCCGGGCTGCCGAAGAGTTAATCTTCGGCGATATCACAACCGGCGCCAGTCAGGATATTGAGTATGTCACCGAGCTAGCGCGTCGCATGGTCTGCGAGTTCGGCATGAGCGCCCTGGGAAATGTAGCCCTCAAGATGAGCGAAGATGGCACTACCCTGATTAGTCCCGAGATGGCGGCACGCATCGATGAGGAGGTCGCACGCCTGGTAGAGGAAGCTCATCAGACGGCTCTGAAGATCCTCCGCGAGAAGCGCGACAAGCTGGTTGCCATTGCTGAACGCTTGATCGAGGTCGAAACGATCGATGGCGAGGAGCTGGATGCTATGCTCTTTGCTGCCTGAGTGGGGAGTCATTGCGAACCATGACACGCACCTTTCTTGCTCTCAATCTCGGCCCCGAGCTGCAAGCCTTTCTAGGCCGCGCAATCGCCCGCGGCACGCATCTTTTACCTGCGGCACGCTGGGTTGAGCCTACTTCGCTGCATGTGACGCTGGCCTTTCTGGGGGAATTGAGTGATGAGCAACTGGCGCAAGCCATTGAAGCCGGTGAGGCCGCAGCGCGGCAGGTGCCGCCGTTCAGCTATCGCTTAACCGGGCTCGGAACCTTCGGACCGGCGCGCGCGCCACGGGTGATTTGGATGGGGATCGAGGACCCCTCGGGGCAGATGCTGACCTTGCAACAGGCACTGGTGCGCGAGCTCCAGGCGCGGGGCTTTCCGCCAGAGGCGCGCCCTTTTTCTCCACATCTGACGCTAGCGCGCCTCAAGGCCCCCCTCTCGCGCGAGGAGCAGCAAGCTTTACAGCGCTTGCTCTATGAGATCCGCGTCCCAACCTCGCTACCGGAGCAGACCGTCGAGTCTCTGGATGTGATGAAAAGCGAGCTATCGCGAGCGGGCGCCCGCTACAGTTGCTTGCATCGCGTGCACCTTGCCTCGCCGGAAAGCAACAGCAGCTAGTCCGCAGGCTTGAGGCTTGGACCAGGCTGCAAGGGGGGTGAGAGAAGACAGCACCTGCCATCAGAAAGTGCTGTCGCCTTGATCGTAGCCAGCCTGTCTACCACACCCCCCTAACGCCCTGTCACTGCAGAAACATAAGAGCCATAGGCCTCCTATCTTGGCTTCTTGGGAAAGGGCTTCTCAAGATAAGCAAGACTCTGGGGCGGCCTCTCATCTGCGTTGATGACCCTCTACGCTCCTCCTAAGAGGGGCAAAAAGCGATTCAGGGGTTGACAAACTCCGGCAAGTGGTGTATCCTCTCAGACAGCAGGACCCGCTACAAAGAAGTGGCTGCGCTAGGGTGGTGAGGAGGGAAGGAGAAAAAGAGCAGATACAGGGTTCGCAAAACGCCTGGCAACGATGCCCGCAGTCAGTTACCTCCAAGACGCCGCGCGTGCTCTTGCGCTCTTTCCTGCCTAATGCTGGCTGGCCTGAGATACGTTCTAGGGGATGTCAGCAAGGCCAGTCGCTAGCGGAGAGATGGTCGCAGGGCAGGATTTGAGGCGATGGTCTGCCTCAAGCTGTTGAGCGCTTCTTGCAAGCAAGAATCTCTCTGGCTGCTGAGACACTCGTCCCTCCAGAGAGGATAATCTTTTCCTACGTTAAGCTGAGCGATTGCGCGGAGCGGAAGTACAGACAGCAAGCAGAAGATCACGAGATTCTCTGAGAGAAGGAGCCAGTGAGCATGTCAGCAGCGTGTTGCACCGGCAACCAGCGGGCCGAAACACTGTCCTGGGCTGAACAGCCGATGACAGGCTGTCGCTCTGCTGCCACTGCTGCATGGAGTGGCAAGGGGCATACTGCTGCTATGATGGTTGCCGCGGCTATGGCTGCTGCTATGATGGCTGGGTTCTTCCTCATTCTGCAAATCGGCGTCTTGACGCCGATTTCTTTATTTAGTACCCCTCTAACTATTGCAATTGCGTCGACGCTCCTCCTTGTAGGGCTTGTGCTTCTTATTGGCCTTACCCTTAGCGGGTTGGTAAGCCTTACAGGCCTTAGCCTTGTAACGCTTACCACGGGCCTTACGCCTGGCACGCCGAGAGGAGAGTAGCGGGAGCAACGACGCAACCCGATCCAGCGCAGGTAACCTAACGAGGGCCTCCCGGCAGGGCGGTTCCTCGTTTTTTATTGCTTGCAGGGCGTTTTCGCAGCATTCTCACAAATCAATAGCCGGTCTCAAAGGTCTATCACAGTCGAATCTCTAGCGAGCTATGCAGGGACGCCCCTAAGCTAAGGAGGAAGGTAGTATGACAACAACTGCGACGGTTACTCAGGAGTCAGGAGATGCTCGTAGGGCCAGCATGTCTGTCACTGACGAGGCGCGAGAGCTGGCCGGCAGTCACATTCTCTGTGAAGCTCTGGTGCGCGAGGGCGTAGAGTTACTGTATGGTTACCCGGGAGGGGCGATCATGCCCTTCTACGACGCGCTTCCGGCCTATCCGCAACTGCATCACGTGCTGGTGCGCCATGAGCAGGCGGCGGCGCATGCTGCCGATGGCTACGCCCGCGCTACCGGCAAGGTAGGCGTCTGCGTGGCGACCAGCGGCCCGGGCGCTACCAACCTGGTCACTGGCCTGGCCACTGCATACATGGACTCTACGCCCGTGGTTGCCATCACGGGCCAGGTGGGTCGTCCCTTCATTGGACGCGACGCTTTCCAGGAGACCGATGTCCTAGGCCTGACGCTCCCCATCACCAAGCACAATTTCCTGGTCAAGCGCGTCGAGGAGCTGGCTGATGTGGTTCATGAGGCCTTCCAGCTCGCCCGCAGCGGGCGCCCCGGTCCCGTGCTCATTGACGTTCCCAAGGATGTTCAGTTTGCCAAGACCCTCTATCGTCCCGCGGCCTCCGTGCGCTCTATCGAGCTGTACCGCGCGATGCGTGTGCCTCAGCCCGAGCCTGAAGCCATTCAACAAGCTGCTCGCCTCATCGCTCAGGCGCGTCGTCCAGTCATTATGTCTGGTCATGGCGTCATCCTTTCAAATGCCTATGCTGAGTTGCGCGCCCTGGCTGAGAAAACCAACATCCCAGTGATCACCACGCTTCTGGGCCTGAGCGCCTTCCCTGTTGATCATCCGCTTTTCCTGGGCATGCCGGGCATGCATGGGCCAGCCTTTGTGAATCGGGCGATCGGCGTCACTGACCTGATTATCGGTGTCGGTCTGCGCTTCGACGACCGCGTGACCGGCAAGGTCAGCGAGTTTGCTCCCAAGGCGCAGATTATCCACATCGATATTGACCCGTCGGAGCTGAACAAAGTCAAGCCGGCGGCAGTGCCAATCCTGGCTGATGCCAAGACTGCTCTAGCGGCTTTGGTCGAGGCAGTTGAGCCGGGCGACCACCATGAGTGGCTCCGTGAACTGCGCCAGTGGGAGGCTGAGGAACAGGAGCGCTCCCGCCGCTTGCGCCGTCCCGTCCCCTATCCCACACCGACTGATATTCTGGATGCCATCTACGAGGTCACTGATGGTGAGGCCACGGTGGTCAGCGATGTGGGCCAGCACCAGATGTGGACAGCTCGTTTCTACAAGTGGACCCATCCCAACAGCCATATCACCTCCGGCGGCCTTGGCACGATGGGCTTCGCTCTGCCGGCAGCGATGGGGGTCAAGATGGGGCGGCCCGAAGCTACCGTTTGGGTAGTGGCCGGCGATGGCGGCATTCAGATGAATATCCAGGAGCTAGCGACAATCCGCGACGAGGGCGTTGAGATCAAAGTGGCCATCATGAACAATGGCTACCTCGGCATGGTGCGCCAGTGGCAAGAGTTTTTCCATCAGCGCAACTACTCCGAGACCCCCATTAGCAGCCCCGACTATGTCAAGCTGGCCGAGGCCTATGGGCTGACTGGTATGCGCGTGGAGCGGCGCGAAGACGTCCGGGATGCCGTGCGGAAGGCGATGCAAACCCCCGGCACCGTCATTATCGACTTCGCCATCGAGGCAGAGGCCAATGTCTACCCGATGGTGCCGCCTGGAGCTGCCATCACTGACATGATTATCGAACATGAGTAAGAGATAGGTGTGTGAGGCGAGACGGAAGGATGGGATTAAACATGACAGAGCAGGCTATTGCCTCAGCGCGGGCTGGACAGGCAGATGCACCCCAGGGATGCGCGCGTCTTTACACGCTGGTCTTGCTCGTCGCTGATCGCCAGGGAGCTATTGACCGTGTGGTCAATGTGCTGCGTCGTCGGCGAGCTAACATGCGCACGCTCGTCGTGAGTCCGAGTGAGGAGGCAGGCATGGCGCGGGTCACAGTGGTCGTCGACGATGCTGAAGTCGGTGCCGAGCATCTCTGCGAACAGCTGCGCAAGATTGTTGACGTGCGCCAAGTGCTGTGCTTCCCGGCTGGGCAGGCGATCGAGCGGGAGCTGGCGCTGGTAAAGGTCAACTGCACCGCCGCCAATCGCAGTGAGATCATTGAGCTGGGTCAGCACTTTGGGGCGCAGGCCATCGATCTGGCACCCGAGACGCTCACGCTACAGGTCACCGGCAAGGGTGAGCAGGTGGAGCGGCTCTTGGAGCGGCTCCAGCCCTATGGCATTCGCGAACTGGCGCGCAGCGGTTGTCTGGCAATTGCGCGCGATGAATAGGAGGAGGAGCAGTCAATGGCGAATATCTACTACGATGCTGATGCCAATCTTGAGCTGATTCAGAGCAAGCGCGTGGCGGTCATTGGCTATGGCAGCCAGGGCCACGCTCACGCCCTCAACATGCGCGATAACGGCTGCAATGTCGTGGTTGGCTTGCCGGCGGGCAGCAAGAGCCGCGAGAAGGCCGAAGCCGATGGGCTGCAGGTCATGACCACCGCTGAGGCGGCGGCTCAGGCGGACATTATTATGCTGCTGATCCCCGATCAGTATCACCGCGAGGTATTTGAGCGCGATATCCGACCGGGCCTGGCCCCAGGCAAGATGCTGATGGTCGCCCACGGCTTCAGCATCCATTATTCGCAAATTGTGCCGCCGCCCGATATCGATGTGGCAATGGTGGCCCCCAAAAGCCCCGGTCATATGATGCGCCGCCTGTTCACCGAAGGCGTAGGCGTACCGGCTCTCTGGGCGGTCTATCAGGATGCGACTGGCCAGGCCGAGGCACTGACCTTGGCCTACGCCCGCGCCGTGGGTTGCACGCGCGCTGGCGTGCTGCGCACAACCTTCGCCGAGGAGACGGAGACCGACCTCTTTGGCGAGCAGGCCGTACTCTGTGGCGGCCTGACGGCTCTGATCCGCGCTGGCTTCGAGACGCTGGTTGAGGCTGGTTATCAGCCCGAAGTGGCTTATTTTGAGTGCCTCCACGAGATGAAGCTGATCGTTGACCTCATGTATCAGGGTGGCATGAGTTATATGCGCTACTCGATCAGCGATACTGCCGAATACGGCGACTACGTCTCTGGCCCGCGCCTCATTAATGAGCAGGTGCGCAACGAGATGCGCAAAATTCTGCGCGAGATTCAAGATGGCACCTTCGCGACGCGCTGGATTCTGGAGAATCAGGCCGGGCGTCCGGCCTTCCAGGCTATGCGCCGCTCCAACGCGCAGCACCAGATCGAGCAGATCGGCAGTGAGCTGCGCGCGATGATGCCCTGGCTCAAGCCTGTAGACAAGCGGCCCGAAATCGCTGGGCCAACGAAGAAGTGAGGAAAGAAGCGGCCTGAATTGACTCGCCGGTGATCGGCTCGTCTAGCCACCGGCGCGCTCATCAGCTTGCCTGCGCTTGCGGGCGGCGAGACGCCGACAAATGGCCTCTCGTCGCCTGGTGAATGGTCACAAGGAGGAACAACAACTATGGGAGATCCTGCGGTAATTCGCGTCTTTGACACGACTCTGCGTGACGGCGAACAGTCGCCTGGCGCCACTATGACGACTGAGGAGAAGCTGCAGGTTGCCGAGCAGCTTGTGCGCCTGAATGTCGATATCATCGAGGCGGGCTTTCCAGCAGCCTCGCCCGGGGACCTGGCAGCGGTGAAGGCCATTGCCCAACGTGTGCGCGGCCACGATGTGGCCGTCGCTGGCCTGGCTCGCGCTAATACCGAGGATATCGACGCGGCCTGGGAAGCCGTCCGCGAGGCAGAACAGCCAGTGATTCATGTCTTCCTGGCAACCTCTGATATCCACCTGAAGTATAAGCTGAGGATCACGCCCGAGGAAGCCCTGGAGCGGGTCAAAGCAATGGTGGCCTATGCGCGCAATCTCTGCCCGCGGGTTGAGTTCTCGGCGGAAGATGCGACACGCAGCGACTGGGAGTATCTCTGCCGTGTCTTCGAGCTGGCGATTAAGGCGGGTGCGACAACGATCAATGTGCCCGATACGGTCGGCTATATCACTCCGTCTGAGTATGAGATGCTTTTCCGCTACCTGCGTGAGCGCGTGCCAGGTATGGAGAATGTGGTGCTGAGCGCGCATTGTCACGATGATCTCGGCCTGGCTACGGCTAATACCCTGGCGGCGATCCGTGGCGGTGCCCGACAGGTGGAGGTGACCATTAATGGCATCGGTGAGCGCGCCGGCAATACGGCGATGGAAGAGGTGGTAATGGCTCTGCGTACGCGCCCGGATGTTTTCCAGGCCGATACGCGCATTAATGCCCGTGAGTTTGTGGCTGCCAGCCAGTTAGTGAGCCGCTTGACTGGCATCCCGGTGCAGCCAAATAAGGCGATTGTGGGCCAGAACGCCTTTGCTCATGAGGCCGGCATCCATCAGGATGGCGTGCTGAAGAATCGCTTGACCTACGAGATCATGACCCCACAGTCTGTCGGCTGGGACGATACGCGCCTGGTGCTCGGCAAGCACTCCGGACGCCACGGCCTCGATGCCCGCCTGCGCCAGCTCGGCTATCGCTTGAATGCTGAGCAGCTCAAAAAGGCCTACGAGCGTTTTATCGCTCTTGCCGATCAGAAGAAATATGTCACTGACGACGATTTGATTTATATCGTCGAAAGCAGTCTGGAGACGCCGTCAGCTATCTGACTTTCCCCCGCCACCTTTCTGGGGCAAAGATCAAATAAGGCGACTCCAGCTCCAAAAGGCTCCATACTGGGAGAGCCGTAGGTCAAGAGATCGCTCCTGGCCCGCAAGGGTGTGTCAAGTATTCTGTTCAGTGACACACCCTTGCGCCTTCTTCCTTTTTGCTGTTCTGTTTGCTTACTTGCTCGTGGAGCGGTTTCTCCCGCCCACTGCCTTGCCTGATTGATCGAAGGAGTGAGGTCGTGACGCAGACACAGAGTTCTCAGGAAGCCACGCCACAGAAAGTCTCAATTCAGGACCCATTGGAGGGCTATGCCTTCTTCGAAGGCCGCTTTGTGCCGATCGCTGAGGCTAAGGTCAGTATTGCTACCCATGCCCTCCAGTATGGCACTGCCTGCTTTGAAGGAATTCGCGCCTACTGGAATTCTAAGCATGAGCAGCTTTATGTACTGAAAATGCGCGAACATTATGAGCGCATGATGCATTCCTGGAATGTGATGCGCTTCAATCTACCCTATACCATCGAGGATCTGGAGCGGATCACTGTTGAGCTGCTACGTAAGCATAACTATCGACAAGATGTCTACATTCGCCCAATCGCCTATAAGGCCTCACTGACAGTGAAGCCACGCCTGACCGGTCTCAAAGATGAGTTTGCGATCTATACCTTTGGCATGGGCAACTATGTAGACATTGATTCCGGCCTGCGCGTTTGTACGTCGAGCTGGCGGCGAGCCAACAGTAATGCCATGCCAGTGCGAGCCAAGGTGACGGGAGGCTACGTCAACAGCGCACTGGCGACCGAGGATGCGCTGGCCAGCGGCTTTGATGAGGCCATCATGCTGACTCATGATGGTTATGTCTCCGAGGGCAGCTCTTGCAATCTCTTTATCCTGCGCAATGGCAAGCTGATTACTCCAGCGCCATCTGAGGATATTCTCGAAGGTATTACACGCAATACATTGATTCAGCTTGTGCGTGATGAATTCGGCTTAATTGTCGAAGAGAGGCGCATTGATCGTACAGAACTGTACGCCAGCGAAGAAATGTTCCTTTGTGGGACAGGCGTTCAGGTTTCGCCCGTCATCAGTGTCGACCATCGTCCCATTGGCAATGGGCGTCCTGGACCTTTCACGATGAAGTTACAGGCCCTCTATCTGGCGGCCTGTCGGGGTGAGAACGAGAAATACCGTCACTGGCTCACACCAGTCTACGAGTAGGGAGGCGCTGCGGAGCGGAACAGGGTTGTCTTTCCTGACATCCGCGCGCGCCAGCTCCAGAGAGCGCGGCGCATGGCTCATAAGGCTGGCTGCTCGCCTGGTAGAGAGGAGAAGCAAAGGGGTGGGGAGATGAGGGGAGACACCCCTGTCGCTCCCAGAGCGGCCCTGGGCGGCTGGTGCTACTGACGAGTAGCCTGAGATCGTGATACAATAAAAACCACTCTTGTCCGCTGGCAAAAGAAAGGAGATGCTTAGAGCAATGGAAGGTCTTGCAGCTGAAAGACAGGAGGCCCGTGGCGATGGCACCGGTATTTCCTGTCGCTTTTACTGTGCTCGTACCGGCCACCTCAGCTAACCTCGGACCGGGTTTCGATAGCCTTGGCTTGGCCTTGCAGCTCTACAATCGCTTTGAGGTTGTAGAAAGTGGCACTGATCCGCAGCATCCTATCATCCAGATTGAGGGGAAGCTGGGGGCAGGCCTTCCCACTGGTCCAGACAATCTATTCTTCCGCGCTTTTTCCTCGGTTTTTGCTTCTAAGGGCCTGGAGCCGCCGGCGGTACGTATTCGCATGGTCATTCAGATTCCGCCGGGGGCTGGGCTGGGCAGTAGTGCGACCGCGGCGGTTGGCGGTGTTGTGGCAGCGAGCGAGTTTCTGCGTCTGCGGGGTCTGACGCTCTCAGAGCAGGAGATTCTGGAACTGGCGGTAGCTAGTGAACAGGGGAATCATCCTGACAACGTAGCGCCGGCTCTCCTGGGGGGATTGGTAGCGACCACGGTCAAGGATGGTAAGATCCATGCTGTCAAGACCCCCTTCCCGGACGCACTGAAGGCGGTCATCTTTACTCCCTCTTTCTCAATGGATACGCTGGCCGGGCGTAAGCTGCTCCCTCCCAGCTATCCCAAAGATGATGTGACCTTCAATACTGGGCGTGTGGCGCTCCTTCTGTCTGCCCTGCAGACAGGACGCTATGAGCTGATCGGCGAGGCTATGCAGGATCGCTTGCATCAGCCCTATCGTCAGGCGCTCTTCCCCGCTATGCCTGATATTATTAATGCTGCGGTGGCTGCCGGTGCTTATGGAGCCTCTCTTTCTGGCGGCGGTTCTTCTCTAATTGCTCTTGCTAGTTCGCGCTTCCAGGAGATTCTGCGCGCTATGCAGGAAGCAGCGCGCGCTCGCGGCGTGGAGGGAACCGGTATGATCTTGCGAGCTGATAAGCATGGGGCGCGAGTGATTAACCCTCGTCATCATCGGGCACGTCGTTCGCGCGCTCGTTACTACGAAGATCAATTCTGCTGGTCGCCCGCCCGACCGGTGAAGGAGGGATCGCTTGGACGCTAGGATCGATGATCGTCAAGAGGGGATGCTGCCTGCTGCGTCCATCCGACAGGCGCTAGAGCAGGTACGCCTGCGCTGTGTGGCTTGCCGGGCCTTCTATCCCGTGCTGGAGCCGGGGCGGACGGCTCGCTATCGCTGCAATTGCGGAGAGGTGCTCGATGTTGAGATTCCTCTTCGCTTGCCAGCATCGCTGCCTACCAGCTCGGGGAGTGCGCCGCTGGATCGTGATCCAGCGGCGGCCTGGCGCCAGCTCTTCGCCGAGCGGGCTGCATTGGTCCCGGGCGCACCTGGTGCCTCTATTGTGCAGCGCAGTGGCGTCTGGCGCTACCGTGAGCTGATCTTGCCGCTGCCCGATGAGGCCATCATCTCGCGCGCTGAGGGAAATACGACTTTGTATGCGGTGGGCAGTGATCAGCAGCAGGAGACGCAGGCCTCGCCTGGCTTGCGACGCATTGGCGACTATGCTGGACTGGCGCAGCTCTATCTGAAACACGAAGGCGAAAACCCAACAGGGAGCTTCAAAGACCGCGGCATGGTTGTAGGCGTAACGATGGCTCGCCTGATGGGGGCGCGAGCCGTCGCCTGCGCTTCAACTGGCAATACTTCCGCCTCGCTGGCCTCCTATGCCGCTCTAGCTGGCCTGCAGGCTTTGGTCTTTCTGCCCGCCGGTCAGGTGGCTGGTGGTAAGCTGGCCCAGACGCTGGCCTATGGGGCACGCATGATCCAGGTCAATGGCGATTTTGATGCCGCTATGCTGCTGGTCGAGCAGGTCTGTGACGAGCTGGGTATCTACCTGCTCAATTCTCTCAATCCTTTCCGTGTCGAAGGTCAGAAAGCCATCGCTTTTGAGTTGCTGCAGCAGCTCAACTGGCAGGCCCCCGACTGGCTGGTCTTGCCAGCCGGCAACCTGGGCAATACTTCGGCTCTGGGCAAGGCTTTCCTGCAGGCGCGGATGCTAGGGTTGATTAGCCGTCTGCCGCGTCTGGCTGCTATCCAGGCCGCCGGCGCCAATCCTTTCTATCTGAGCTACCGTGAGGGCTTTGTCCGGCGCCATGCGGTTCAGGCTCACACGGTGGCCAGCGCCATCAAGATCGGGAACCCTGTTAGCTATAGCCGCGCTCGCCTTGTGATCCAGGAGTGCTCTGGAGTCGTCGAGGAGGTCAGTGATCCAGAAATCCTAGAGGCGAAGGCGGTGATTGACCGCGCGGGAATCGGCTGCGAGCCGGCCTCGGCGGCAACAGTAGCCGGCATTCGTAAGCTTGTCAGGGCTGGTATAATCAAGCCAAGCGAGCGCGTGGTTGCAATCCTCACCGGCAACCTGCTCAAGGATCACCAAACCGGCATTCCACGCGCCGAGACGGTCAGCATTGACCCAGATCTCGCTAGTGTCAGGAGGACACTTGATGCGCTTGGCCCCCTCACCAGCCCATCATGAGGGAAGAACGGTTCAGCAGCCACCAGGGCGCTCTGAGCGGCAGCGCTCCTGGTGGGCCTGGCTCCTAAACCCTGAAGTCCCGTGCCTGCTGCTACTCGCGGCAGGGTTGCGGCTCTTTGGCCTCAATCGGACGGAGTTCGACGATGATCAGGCCACCCTCTTCCGTATGGCTTATGATGCTGTCCATCAGGGCCTGTTGCCTGTAACGAGCAATACAGGCTCGATTGGCTCGCAGCATCCGCCAGGCGTGGTCTACCTTTTAATGCTACCTGCGGCCTTGAGCGCTAACCCGCTTTGGGCCGCCGTGTTTATTGCGCTGCTCAATGTGCTGGCAGTGGTCTTATCTTATTTCTTCTTGTATCGCTATTATGGCCGCTTGGCTGCTATCATTGGCTCCTTTCTCTATGCTTCTGCGGTCCTGCCGGTCAAGTATGCCCGTTTTATCTGGCAGCCAAATATTGCTGCTCCTTTTGTTGTACTATTCTTTCTAGCGCTCTTCCGCGGGGCCGTAGAGCGGCGATCGGGCTGGTTGGGGTGGGCCGTGCTCTGGTTGGCGCTCCTCTATCAAGCCCACGAAGTGAATCTTCTGCTGGTAGTGCCGCTGCTGCTTTGTGTGGTCTTGGTACCTAAGACGGTGCGTTGGCGTGATGCTCTGCTGGCTGGCTTGGCGCTGCTGGTGGTCTTGGCCCCTTCGCTGCTCTGGCTGCTCCTTTCTGGTTTGCAAGATTTACGCTCTACCCTCAGTTTTTCTAATCATCAGACCGGCGGCCTCTCTCTCCAGGCTCTCCGTATCTATCGCCTCTTCATTATTCCCTATGATCAACTTCCTAATCGAGGAGATACGCTTCTTCTGCCGCTACATCGCCTTTTCTCCTGGCTTAAGCTGGCAATGCCGGCTCTGCTGATCTTGGCTGGCTTCTGGCTGCTGCTGCTCATTATCAGAGGACAGAAGGGAAGAGCTGAGCTGAGTAAGGAAGGTGAAGAGCGGGGGCCAGCGCTGGCGCAAGCGCGTCGCTGGTGGCAGCGGCTATGTCAAGCCTGGCAGCTGCTACGCTCGGATGGCCAGCGCTGTGGCGCACTGATTTTGCTCGTCTGGCAGCTTGTTCCTCTGCTGGTATTCTCGCGCTATGGAGGGGAGCTACATACTCAATACCTGCTCCTTCTGATGCCCGGCCCTTTTCTCTTGATTGGCATGGCGGTAGCCCAGGGGATCGCTTGGCTGCGTCTCCAGCAGGGCTGGCTGAGGCGTCTGCGCCTGGCTGGCTATCTCTTTGTCGGGCTGCTTATAGCAGCGCAGAGCCTGGCGGCAAGTGTGAATGTCATTGATACGATTGAAGGTCACTTCGATGATCGTTCTTTTCAGCCCTACCCGTATCATAATGATCTCGCCTCTCTACAGCAGGCTCTAGCTGCCACTGATCAGCTTGCTCAACGTGAGCATCTCTCGCATGCCTATATTACTGTGGACGATGCTACGCGTACTGCCGTTTTCTTTCTCAGCCGTCAAATGCAGACGCCAGTCACACTTTTTGATGCCCGTTGTCTGGTACTCCCAACGACGCGCGCGGTAATGCTGGTCGGTCCTTATGATCCCTGGGTAACGGCTCTACTGCAGCGTTTTACTCAGGCTACGTTGGTGACCAGGCTCCCACGCCCGGGCGGCCTTCCATTCTCTCTCTATGTGGTAGATCCAGGGCCAGTGCAGGCCCAAGCCACCTCTCTTCCAAGCTCCTCCTGGCAACTGAGCGAGCTGCGGGCGCTTTCACGGCAGGCCCAGCCTCTCGTCTTGATGTATAACGGTCAGGCTACCACTTGGTTGATCTCCCCCTGGCAGCTCACGCAGAGTGCGATGCCCGCTTTCAATACAACCTATAGCTATCGTTTTGTTGCCACTGCCGGAGCCTCATCATCTCCAAGCCTGCAAGCAACTTGCAGTTTTAATCGCTTGCAAGCTGGTGAGCGGCTCCTTGTGACCTTCGCTGTAGCCGATCAGGAGACAGTCCCCGCCAGCTTGCTCCTGCGTATTTGGTCATACCGCACCATCTTCTATTGTCCAAGCTATGGTCCTCTGCGGCTAGAGACCTCTATATCGAAGAAAGTAGATTTACATGTATTGCAGACAAAAGCGGGTCTGAGCCAGTTCTTGTTAGCGGTGACTGAAGGAACAGGGCCATAAGAAGAGAAAGGGGCACCAGCAGGCAAGCTCTGGCGCTTATGCCCCCTGGCTGGTACAATGCTCTTAGCAAAAGGAGTTATGGAACTGTGGAACTGTCCTCCGCTGTCCTGGCTATCCTCGAAGGCAAAGCAGGCAAACAACTGCTGAGCGAGGGAGGAAGATGGAAGGTATAGGAGGAGCCAGCGAAACAAGGCCGGGCCAGCGCAGCGAAGTCCTTCAAGAACATGGAAAGAAGGAGACATCTGCTTCTACAATGGATACCGCCGTGGGAGATGCCAGCGGACCCAGTCAAGGCCGTCTTCTGGTTCCTCTACTGGCTGCTGCGCCTCATGGTTCGTCTCTACTGGCTCCCCCTGCTTGTGGGTGTCATCTATGAGAGCCTGCTGAATGGTCTGATTGGGGGAGGCATCACGCTACTAGTCGGTCTAGCGTTCTGGGTAGTGCTCCTGGCCGTACTTAGGGTTATTGACCTGTTGCGTGGGGTCGCCCATGTACTGGCG
>NZ_JADGHT010000328.1 GCF_019683755.1 Thermogemmatispora sp.
GCACACAGAAACTACGCCAGCCTATCTCACCCCAGCCATCGAACTGAGCGAGCGCGAGGGTTTACTCTCCCCCATCGTCTGGTAGGTGGTGCTGCTCATTATCCTACTAGGCCTCGCGCTCGTACTGGCTGTGGCGGTCGCGATCTGGTGTTCCACCCACGGCAAAGGTTTCGTTCTCTCGTGGCAGTTAAACTGGCTATTTGTTACGATCGGTTGCAGCAAGTAACGCTGCAGGAGAAGTGATGCGTCAGCATCCGATAACCTATGTTGCCCCTGCCGTTCTGCTGGAGGAGCGTGAGCAGGGGGCTTTGTCTCTAGCCTGGTACGTCGTGCCCCTGCTGATCCTGCTAGGGCTGGCTGCCAACATCGTCCTGGCAGTGGCTATCTGGTGTGTGGTGTGATCCACGGTCAGAGTGTGGTGGTTACCTGGCACATCGACTGGAGTGGCACGGTCACCGTCGGCTGCAAGTAGGCGCCAGCGGAGGTCATCTGGCTCTTCTACCGCTGTTCTCCAAACACTATAGAGATAGGACAGGCTATGTGGTATGATCGGAGATATCCGGGTATTCTCTGCTCTTTATCAGAAAAAGTGAGGGAATATGGGCGAGTATCTACTGGAAGTTAAGAGGCTCACCAAGCGCTTCGGCACCTTCACCGCAGTTAATGAGGTTTCCTTCGCTATTCGAGCGGGAAGCATCGTCGGCCTGCTGGGCCCCAACGGCGCCGGCAAGACGACCTTGCTCTCCATGCTGGTGGGACTTTTTCCCCCCACGGCTGGCAGCATGGTCCTGGACGGCGAGGAGACGCAACGTGTGACCCCGCAGATGAAGTACGCCTTTGGCTTTGTCCCCGACTCGCAAGAGGTCATTGCCCATCTGACGGGCTGGGAGTACCTGCAGTTCATCCGGCGCATTTACGGTCTTTCACCCGAGCAGTGGCGTCTGGCGAATGACTATCTGGCTCTCTTGCACATGGAGAGCAAAGCTCAGGATCTGCTTGAAACCTACTCCCACGGCCAGCGCAAGAAAGTGCAGCTCATCGCCGCGTTACTGCATCAGCCGAAGCTGCTGCTGCTCGACGAGCCGTTTTCGGGTCTTGATCCAGAGATGATCGCGCTGGTGAAGCGCCTCCTGCGCAAGCTGCGTGAGCGTGGTGTAGGGATTCTAATCTCAACGCACGACCTGCTGATGGTCGCAGAGCTGTGCGATCATGTGGTCTTCCTCAATCAGGGCGGCGTTGTGGCAGCGGGCGAGCCAGAGAAGCTGCTGGCCTCCTATGGCGCGGCTAATCTAGAAGAGGCATTTCTCAAGGCGCTCGGCCTTGAAGAGCAGGAGGAGGCACTGGAGCGTGTTCTGGCAAATTTCTAGACTTGTGATCCTGATCTGGCGCAACCGCCTGCGCCAACTCTTCCGTCGTATGCCGGCGCTCTGGCTGGCTGTGTTGCTCGTGGTGATCAGCTACTGTGGAGGAGCCTATCTCGGCTATAACTTCTTCTACAAGGTCGCTCAGCTCGCTGCATCCAGCAGCGTTTTTCCGCAGCTACGCACGATCACTGTGACAGCCTTTTTCAACGTCTTCGGCCTCACAGCCTTCTCCCTCGTCTCTTTTGCGCTGCTCTTTACACCAGAGGAGACCACCCTCCAGCGTATCCTGGCCCCCCTCCCGATCTCGCCTAGGCAGCAGCGTTTAGGCCTGTTATTGCCCGGCATCATCCTGCTCTTCCTGGCGCAGAACCTGCTCTGGCTGCCTGCATTACTGGCCTTAATACAGGCGGGCTTGGCTACCCCCCTGCAACTGCTGCTAGCGGTCTTTTTCGGGTTGCTCGCCTACAATGCGATCACACTGGCATTTCATCAGGCGGTGCTCTACGGGACCACGCGCCTCTTTGGGGCCGAGCGCATTGACCTGCGCAGCACGGCACTGGGAGCGAGCACTGGCCTGGGCATGGCCCTGTTCACACTGCCGCTGCTTCTGGGAGCGCAGGCGCTGCTAGCCCGGCAGCCTGGTTGGCTGGTTCCAACGCCTGCCTACTGGATGGTGCTGATCCTGCAGCCAGACCTCCTCAGAGCTATAGAGGGTCTGGGGCTGTTGAGTGCGGTAGGCCTGCTGGGGATAGTCATCTATGCTTTCTTCGTTGAGCGCTGCGAGCACCTGGCAGTGGGGACCAGAGGCCAATGGGTGCCGCTGCGACGGCTCGCCTTTCCATCCTCACTCTTTATGAGTAGCTGCCTCTATGAACTCAAAGGCATCACTCGCAGTCAACAAGTGGTTGTCGGCCTGATGATGGTCTTTGCCGGCTGGCTTATAGCCACCGTCGCTGTCTTCTGGGCACGCGCCAGTAATCCGCTTCTGAGCTACGCGCTGCTCGAGCTGACGCTCGATCTCACAACGGTCCTGCTCTGCTCCATCGCCCAGATGTCCTGGGGACGGGACACCCGCTCTTACCGCGTGCTGGCCAGTACGCCGCTAGAGGTCCACCGTTTGCTCGATGGGAAGCTGTTCGCCAATCTGGTGGTGATCGTTGGCGGCTGGGTGCTGCTGGTAGGCGTCCTCACCTGGGCCGGCAACAACCCGCTGCTCCTGCCGCAGCGCTTGCCGCTGCTCTGCGTCGGCTGCTTCCTCTGTTTTGCCCTGGGAATTGCTGTGCCGTACTCGACGGAAGACCCGCTCTCGATGCTTACAGTAGCGGGGGTGATGGTCATCCTGGGTCTGCCGCTCTATATACTCTTCCTGCAGGCTCAGGAGGCACTGGCTAGGCTGCCTGGCGGTATGGCAGCGCAGATGCTCGTGCAGACAGCGGCGGCACTGTTGATCATGGGCATGCTCTATCTGGGAATCCATCAGCTTGCTGACGTGAAGATGGAGAAGGATCATGATTGAGATGATCCCCGTGCTCCCTGCCGGCGTAGTGGTGCACACGGATTCTCTGGAGGACCGCGCCTTGCGGCAGCGCTATCCGCTGAACAGCACGGCCCACGAGTTCCTCACACTGATCGACGGCCGTCGCAGCCTCGCCAGCATCGCCGAGCAACTCGCGGAACGCTACGGGCAGCCACGGGAGGTGCTGCTCAAGGACCTGTGCCAACTCAGCCTGGAGCTGTACCACCACGGCCTGCTCAACTGGCATGAGACCTGGCACCAGCGGTGCACACGCTGGCTGCTGGCCCTGCAAACACGCATGCTGCCGACACTTTACACCTGGCGCTCCGATCCCCCACTTGCCACCAATGCGCTGCTGCTCCTCGGCTGGCTCTATCTAGAGGTTTGGCGAGCCTGGTTCCCGATGCTGATTGCCGGGCTGCTCGTGGCTGCATTGGCCGGCGTGCTACTGGCGGTTCTGCCGCTGCTGACACTGGCCTATCTGGTGCTTGCTTTCTGCCTGACGCTCAGCGTCTGTCTGCATGAGGGCGGTCACTTGATCGTCTTGCGCCACTGCTGCGGTGCAGGCAGCGGTTTTTTTCTGCGCACCGGCCCGCTTCTACGTCTGATACACCCTCCCCTGGAGCGTCCAGGAGCGGAGATCGCGGTCAGTGTGGCCGGCCCGCTGCTCCCTGGCGGCATCGGGTTGCTCGCCCTGATCGGGCACCTGCTTCACCCCTGGCCACTGGACTAGCTGGTGATTGCCCTCTTCAGTGTGCATCTTTTACGGATTTTAATTACAAATCATGATCTTAACAATATAGTTCGATTGATGAGTCATAAGCGTGCTAGATCGAACTGCAAGATCAAATGGGGCAGGGGCCGCTTGCCCCTGCTGAATACGAAAGGAGGCCCCAACCATGAGCAGGAGCGCGCCGACCGAGACAGCTGCACGGCAGACGTTCATTGGAGCACTCATCGGCAACATCGTCTCTGGTATCTTTATCGGGGCTGTGCTGGCGCTGCTGATCGCCATGCTGGCCTTTCTGGGAATCTTCGTCTACGGAGTGACCACCACTTCAGTGGAAATGCATCTGAAACTCTTCTCGCTGGAGGTCTTCGACTTTACCAGTCACGGGGCCTCTTTTCTCTTCCAGATGCACTCGCCTGGGATGCTGGCAGTGTTCGGACTGCTCACAGTGCTGGGTGCCTGTGTGTTCTGGGTAACCCGTGCCGTGCGCCGCGCGCAGCCGCGGCCCTCCTGACGGCCTAGATGCCTGCCGAGTGCCGGGGGGCATGGCTGGCTGTGAGCGAGGGAGGGGGCGACCGACCACTGATGCAGTGCCCATCTCCGCTGACCACATGGCCACCTTGCCCTCCCATCGCGTTCGGGAGGCAACGGAGAGGAACTAGACCACCTGTGGCAAGCACTGTTGGGCAGCTCTGATCTCCTCAACTCAACTGGATAAAAGAAGTCCCTGCTATCGCCAACGTCAGTCCCTACTGGCTGGCTCCTGTCCCGGTGGCGAGCCGCTGGACGCCTTCGGTCCTCTTGTAGTAGCCCTGAGTCACGGAGGTATTGGCCTTGTGACTGCCCACCAGGCTGACCCCCGCGTATTTGTTGGAAGCAGATACGCGCAGTCATCACCAGAGCCTATTCCAGCCGCCGGGCGTGATAGAGGGGAGAGCGCCAGAGAGGGTAGACGTCGCGGATGGCTTCCACTTCGGTGACTTACTTGGCCATGAGGGCTGCGCCGTTCGGATAGGCAAAGACCAGAGGGTGCAGCCGCCGGTGCTGCAGGCGAGGTCGAGGATGCGTCTGCCTTCGAAAATGGCCCGGCCTTCGGGGAAGAGACCGCCCATGCACTTGGTCACGATGCGGACCGGCCGCATAAGGTTGTCAGTTCGGCGGCATGTTCGGAAGCAACAGAATAGGTCTGGGCTGTGTCTGGCGATGGGGCTGGCTGGGGTCTCATCGGGTGTTCAGCTCTCCTCTCTAGCGAGCAGCTTCGTCTCGGAGTCGAGATAGACTGACCGAGCGTTACGAGTGCCATCTTACTCTTCGGGATAGCAGCAGAGAGGTGTGAGCAGGCGTGCGGGAGGAAGGCGTGCGAGGTTAGGCATCTTGTATTGTGGAGAAAGTCGCTGCCAGGGGGCTTGACAGGGACTCTCGCTTCTGGTAAGATATTTTCCACGATGAGGAAGTGCTCAGTCCTCAGAGCGATTAGTGTACGGAGCCGTAGTGTAGTGGCCTAACACGCCTGCCTGTCACGCAGGAGATCGCGGGTTCGAATCCCGTCGGTTCCGCT
>NZ_JADGHT010000329.1 GCF_019683755.1 Thermogemmatispora sp.
CGAAGGGATGACCAACTTGACACTGATCCGATATATCGTTATACTTCCCAGAAAACGATATATCGGATTGAGGGGGTAGGCTTGACAGCCCTGAAAGGATCGTGTTATTCTTTGATCTGGTCAATAATTGTTACCGCCAGTAATTGGTAGGATCAATGGATTGACCGAGGCGACCGATCAATGGTGTAGAGAGAAAGGAAGCGATCAGGGGTCATGGAGAGAGAGACCGATGGTGAAAGGCAGGTGCTGCATCTGGAGGAGCAGGCGGAGCGCTTTGCGGCCCTCTTCAATCAGGTTCAGCGGGCACTGGGGGCAAATTTCAAGCGTTTGCCGCAGCATGGGGCGATGGTGAGCATGACCCAGTTCATGGTTTTGGGCTTGCTGCAACGGGCCCAGCAGGAAGGGGGGGAGCCATACACCATCGGTCTCCTGGCCAATCGCCTCGACCTGGACCCGGCGACGGTAGTGCGAGCCGTCGACAGTCTAGAGCGGCGGGGGCTGGTCATCAGGCGACGTGATCAGCAAGACCGTCGTCAGGTCTTTGTGGAATTCACTGATTCTGGAAAAGCCTTGCGTCAGCATATGGCGCAGCAGATGAAAGAGCAGCTCAAGGCGGTCTTCAGCCTGATGAGTGAAGAGGGGCGAGTTGCCCTTCTGCGTGGGCTAGAAGAGCTGGCCGGAGTGATAGCTGAGAGAGCTGAGAGAGAAGGAGAGACACATGGCAGACATGGCTGCTGAAGAGCAGGCAATGCGGGAAGATCAGCTGAACGGTCGCTTTCAGTCGCCGGCGGATCTACAGCTAGCCGTAGCGAGCGAGGGGGTACGTCCAAGTGGCCCCCCTATTATTGAAGTGGAGGGCCTGACTCGCCACTATGGCAAGCTCGAGGCGGTTAAGGGCATTTCCTTCGAAGTCTACCCGGGGGAGATCTTTGGTTTCCTTGGTCCCAATGGGGCCGGCAAGTCGACAACGATTAACATGCTTTGTACCTTGTTGCGCCCTACAGCGGGGCGAGCGCGCATTGCCGGCTATGACATTGTGACGCAGCGCAACAAGGTGCGCGAGTCGATCGGCCTCATCTTTCAGGACCCGAGCCTTGACGATCGCCTGACCGCGGATGAGAACCTGCGCTTTCACGCCACTGTTTATGGCCTGCCAGCGTCGGTCAGCAAGCAGCGCCGTGAGGAGCTGCTCAAGATGGTCGATCTCTACGACCGACGTGATCAGCTCGTGCGTACCTTCTCGGGAGGCATGAAGCGCCGTCTAGAGATCGCGCGTGGTCTCTTACACTATCCGCGCGTCCTCTTTCTCGATGAGCCGACCATCGGTCTCGATCCACAAACGCGCTTGCATCTCTGGTCATATATTCTGAATCTGCGTCAGCAAAAGCAGATCACGATGTTTTTGACTACTCACTATATGGATGAAGCCGAATATTGTGATCGAATTGCCATTATTGATCATGGCCAGATCGTGGCGCTGGACACGCCGAGTCGGCTCAAGGACATGGTAGGGGGCGACGTCATTCGTCTGAGAACCAGCGATAATGCTCTGGCGGCGCAGCAGATCAAGGAGCATTTTGGAGTGGAGCCGCGCGAGAACAAGGGCGAATTGATTTTCGAGATCACGGGCGGAGAGGAGCTGGTCCCGCGCATCGTCGAAAAGGTAACAGCACGGATCGCCTCGATCAGCGTGCGGCGCCCGACCCTTGACGACGTCTTCATTAAGCTGACGGGGCGTGAGATCCGTGATGAAGAGGCGGACGCCAGAGAGCAGATGCGTGGCTTCATGCGCTCGCGCCGCTGGGCAAGGAGGTAAGCACGATGGCAACTGTAGCGACACCGCAACCGGCACAGCTAGAGAGGGCACTAACGCCGATCAATGGGCCGTTCCGGCGCAATCTGAACACGATTTTCATCATCTGGTACCGTGAGGTTCTGCGCTTTGTGCGCGACTGGATACGTATCATCACCTCGCTGGCCCAGCCCTTAATGTTTTTGTTCATCTTTGGTTCGGGCCTCTCGAACAGTCTGAACGTGATGGGAGGTCAGACCAATCTGCCGCCAGGGACGCCGACCCTCGATTTCCGTACCTTCCTCTTCCCGGGCGTCTTGAGCATGACGGTGCTCTTTACCTCGATTTTCTCGGCGATCTCGATTGTCTGGGATCGCGAGTTTGGGTTTCTGCGTGAGATGCTGGTGGCGCCGATCTCGCGTACGTCGCTGGTGCTGGGGAAGGCTTTCGGGGGCAGTACGATCGCTATGTTGCAGGGAACGATCATGCTGATCTTTGCGCCGCTGGTGGGGGTGAATCTGAGCGTTGGTCTGGTGGTCAAGTTGATGCTGGAGATGCTGCTCTTGGCCTTCTCTCTGACGTCGCTGGGCATTGTCATTGCTTCGCGCATGAAGTCGATGGAAGGCTTCCAGATGATTATGCAGTTCTTCCTCATGCCGATGTTCTTCCTGAGCGGGGCGCTCTTCCCCCTGCGCAATCTGCCCGACTGGTTGGCCTTCCTGACGAAGATTAACCCGGTGACGTATGGGGTGGACCCGCTGCGGCAGGCAGTGCTGCGTGCTCTGAATCTGCCACAGTTTGTCTTGGATGCGCTCGGGCTAGGGGTGAAGATCTTCGATACGACACTGTCAACGTCGGTGGAGCTGGCGATTGTGGCGGTGCTGGGGCTGATCTTTATTGTCTGGGGGGCGCTGGCCTTCAATAAGCAGGATTAGAGGCGGGAGCTGCCTGCCAGCCTGAAGCCTGGCGCTCTGGACCAGGCAGGCAACTTTCTGGAAGAAGGGGCCGGTATCTTTTGCCTTTGAGGCGAGGATACCGGCTTGCTGCTTGTGACCATAGCCCTGCCTGGCTCAGTCTCTCTCGGCGCCGCCGACCCCGTCGCTGCATGGCACCCTTCCAGGCTGCTGCTTTCAAGACGTCATAATTCACCCACAATACTTCTTGCCTGGGAGTCTTCTTCGAATGGCAGAGCTTTACTGGTGCCTCTATGCATCTCCAATCGCGATAAAGATGATCAAGGAGATCGCAGTGGTAGCCAGAGAGGGCGACCTTGCCTTTCACACTGTGCAGTACCTCTGCCAGACGGCGATGATCATCGTCGCTCATTTCATGAGCATAGGCATTGGCGTCCCCACGGACATCGTGTGGATAGGGAGGGTCGCAGTAGAAAAGGGTTTCCTCGCTGTCGTAGCGCTCGATGACATCGATCGCAGGGGCATGTTCAATTTGCACGCGCAGCAAGCGTTGGGCAATTTCGGCCAGTCCCTCGACGCTGCCCAGCCAGCGTGAAACGGCCCCTGCCATCCCGGCGCGGCTGGTCAGGATGCAGTGCGCCCAGCGTCCGGCGCTGGCGGACTGCGCCAGCCCGGTGCGTACCTGGCGGGCGCGGATGAAAAAGCGTCGGGCTCGCTCCAGATCTGAGAGGCCTTCCGACGCTTCGCTGCAGGCGCGTTCGAATTCCTCGCGCGAGAAGGGCGTCAGGCCAATGGCCTCGATCAGGGCCTCTTTCTGCTCGCGCAAGACGCGGAAGAAATTGACAACCTCGCTGTCGAGGTCATTGTAGGTCTCTACCGCTGATGGCTCGCGGTTGAGCAGGACGGCAGCAGAGCCGCCAAAAGGTTCGCAGTAGTGGGTGGTCTTGGGCAGCAATGGTAAGAGCCAATTGAGATGATTAAATTTCCCCCCGTACCAGCCAAAAGCGATCAGTCTTTTTGTTCCATTGTGTCCCATGCCAGCCGCCTCAATACGCTTGAAATAGAAGAGTACCTTTGATCCGCCGCTTTGGATTCCCGCGCGGCTAAAACCGCGGCGGCGAATACTGTCAATTAGGCAGTATAGACCACAGTTGCCTGGCCTTTGCAAGAGTCTCTGTAGCGAGAGGCTTATCCCTGCGCAGCTTCTGGCCAGCGATCCAACGGTGCCGGGTGAGACCCTGACTCCTTGTGCTCTCTGGGTCCGGATAGAGGGCGAAGATAGCCAGGGTCTGTCTGTATCTCCTTGGCTGGCCTTGTGGAGCAGAGCAAGGTGGCTGGTGGCCCTAGAGAGAGAAAGTCTCCTCGGCGAGAGGAGCGCACGACGGCATAGGAGAGGCCGAAGCGGGTCAGCAACTGCTGCAAGGAGGGCGGCAGGAGACCTTCATCGGCGACGCGCAGCAGGCCGAGCAGCAGGGGGCCGAGACTGATGTGCTGTGCGCTGTGCTGGCGGGCCTCGTCTTTGGCGAGAGCGAAAATGCGCTGCAGGGCGGCATCGGGGACAAGGAAGGTCTCGATCCCCACGATGGGATAGCCACGCTCGTGGGCCTCTTCTCTGGCAGAGGCGAGGGCCTGCTGCAGGGCTGGGTCAAGCTGCCACGGCAGCTACAGGGCAGAGCTTTCCTGCTCCAGCAGGGTTTCGACAGCGGGGGCGATCAGAGCGCTGGAAGGGCCGGCTGGGAACAGGTAGAGGTCCCACGTCTGGGACGCGCAGAAAGCGAGCAGGAGGTGGAAAGGAGTGAGCACAGCGTGACCCCGTTGGCTGGCAGCCTCTAGTGCTGCTCTCAGGCAGAAGTAGGCTTCTCTGGAGAAGCCGAGTCCCAGGTCACGCTCCCGCGGTTCGGCCAGGGGAGGGATCTCCTTTCAGAGGCAGGAGGCAGCAGCAACCAGCGAACCGGCGTAGAGGGCAGGCGGCAGCCCAATTGCTGTAGCCTGCCCTCTAGGAGTAATGGGGTCTCGTCCCGCACTGGTCCTGGAAAGCTACTCCACGACTTGCCTGACTCGCGGGGGGCAACCAGACTAGCGCGGCTGCAAGAACAAGCGGCCCTCCATATTCTCCTCGATCGTCTGGCGCTCGAAGAGCATCGGATGATGTTCCGTACGCAGCCAGGGACGCACAAAGTCACCATAGTGGCGGCTGCCGGGATGGCCCGACTGCCCGGGGGCATGGCCCGAAAGCGAAGCATTCAGATCGGCCAGGTTTACAATCTGGCGATACGAAGGCACAATCACCACCTGCTCCGGCTGGTTCGGCAGCACCGCGCCCATAAAGACCGTATCGATATCGCCGCCCGCTGGATAGGGGCCACGGTTGAACAGCTTATCGAGCGGCTTCACATTCCCCAGCGGATGCTGATAGGTCAGGCGGTGAATCGCTCCATACTGCC
>NZ_JADGHT010000028.1 GCF_019683755.1 Thermogemmatispora sp.
GCAAAGCCATCAACCGCTGGCCCTGCTGGCAAACAAAACCGTCAAGGCAGACATAGACCCGCCAGCCAAGGCAGGCCCAGCGAGGAACCATCACCCAAAGCCAGCCAAGGCAGCAAATGATGAGGATCTCTGGTTGGCGGCAGAGCGCCAGACAGCTCACCAGGGCCGTGAGGAAGGGCACGCCCGAAGCTGTCTCGACCAGGCAAAAGAAGAAGCATACAAGTAGAAGCATGGCTCCCAGCCACAAAGCCTCCACGACTCCTGACAGCTCAAGCAGCGTCAGCTTGTAAACACGCAGTGGCGTACCCAGGCTGTATTGCAGAATCAGCCTCTCCACCGCCACTGGCATCGGCTCCCCCTCAACAGTGGGTGGCCATAGACCTTGCACGCGAGTCATCGTAAATCACCGGCCTTCCTCTCGCACTGGTGAACCATTGACACGCTTATCTATACCCGTGGCATTACCTTCTGCCCCTCAAGGGGGCGAAAGAACAACCTACCCATTTCCACAGAGCATAGACGACAATCTATGACAAGTCAAGAGACAAAAGAGGACAGATTGCAACAGTGGTAGTGAGAAGATTCCTGGCAGGAACAACAGATACAGCGACTGGCTTCAAGATAAACCGCTTTTGCTCTTGAGGAAGAGCCGCGCACAACGCTGCTCATCGACCTGGCAAGGGGCAAGTGACCATAGAGATTTGCCATGCGCCTGGGCTGCTAACCTGCCACAGTTATCCTAATGGGTGGTACTAGCAGGTCAGTGCCCTGTGCTGAAGAGGGCGAAGCACATGAGTGAGGCCGGTAATTCAGTGAACGAGAGTGAGCGGTCAGCAATGGGAGGAAACCGCAACGACTGCCGGCGTAGGCCAGGCCATAGACGGTAGATGGGTCGCTCCTGCCCTGCTCTCCGAGGCTCACACCGCCAGCGCAGAAGCAACACTAGCGAACGAGCCGCCGCGCCGTCCGGCGCCTGTCGCCGTGAGAGAGAGAAGAAGAATCAGCCACCCTATTGATCTGGGGGAAGCACGCGGTGCAGCATGCTAATCACGAGCGCCATCTGCTCTTTGAGCGTTGTGGTGTCGACTTTGAGACCAGAGACCTGCTCTGCGAGTTTCTCAGTGTCCCCCTTGAGGGCTGCAAACTGACGATTAGTCTGTTCCTCAAAGCGGATCAGGCGCTTCTCCTGGCGCTCGAAATCGAGCTTCAGACTCTCCTGGGCGGTCTCAATGCGCGTCAGCGCCTGGCGCATATTACGATGATCAAGGGCCGGGAGATCGACTTTGCCCAGCTCAGCTTTGAGCATCGCGGTCTCCTCTTGTAGTGGTGCCAGCTTCTGATCGATCAGTTGCTCAACTTCCTCCCGACTTAGCATGCGACAATCTCCTCATCATCCTTACTGAAGGCACAGGCCTCTTCCTACTAGATGGGCTGCTCAAAGCGAGGCCGCCCACTGTGAGCATAACATCCCGAGCGTCTCCCGTCAAGCAACGCCAGCCAATCCCTGGCTGTCTCTCGCCCATGGGCCTGGCGGGCGGTCTGGTTAGCTTCCCACCGCTCTCCCTCTGGGGCGCCGACCTTTCCCCTCACCCGCTTGACTTTCGTTTATCGATAATTTATTCTTGATAGAGAGCAGCGGCACAGAGACATGTGCCGGCCTGGCTAGCCTGGACCTGCTCTTACTGCTTGCTTGCTTCTGAGTGCGCCAGCCGTGTGCACGCGCCACACGGCCCGGCCAGCGTTCAGCGCGAGGAACGCTCACACCCGACCAGGGCGGCAGGATAGCCAGAGGGCGCGCCAGCCCGGCGCTGCGCAGCAGCCAATCAGCCTTGTGCCCGAGGTCGGGACCCGTTTTCAGAGAGGAAGGCTATTTATGAGCAGCAACGACGAAGTCCTGGGCACATTCTACGGCGACGAAAGCTTCCCCATCACCTGGGAAGAGGGCGAGCAAGAACTGTTCTGGATCTACGACGACCTGCACATTCCTAACCCTGTCTCGCCCATGTTCTTCGACATCGGCGGCTGGTGGCTCACCTGCGACCACATGTTCCGGCGCTTCGGCACCCCCTTCGCCTGTGACTGGATCGCCAAGAACATCAACGGCTACGTTTACACCGCCGCCGTACCCGCCGACTCCTCCCTGCGTGCCGAAGCCACCGAATACCAGGCGCGCTACGTCCCGCGCGTCCCGCGTGATCCCGACTATCCCCAGAAAATCGGCGCCTACATGAACGCCGTCCTGCCCCACTACGCCCACAACTTCCTTGACTGGTGGCAGAAGCGCCTGCGTCCCGAAATGGAGCGCAACTTTGCCTATCTCGACAACTACGACACCGAGCACGCCAGCCTCGTCGAGCTAGCCGTCCTCCTGGAGGACGCCATCGACATCCACGACCGTCACTGGAAAATCCACTGGATGCTCAACTTTGCCCAGTTCTCTTCGACCCTCAACCTCAACGCCCTCATTCAAGAAATCAAGGGGCAGGTTGATCCCAACCTGATGGGGCGCCTGCAAAGCTCGCTGGCCGATCGTAACTGGGACTCCATCGAGGCCCTCTGGCGCATCAAAGAAGAGATCAAAGCCGATGACGACCTGCGTCAGCTCTTCAAGCGAGGCGAAACCGCCGCCGACATCTGGCGTGCCCTGCAACAATCCTCACGTGGCCAACAGCTCATTCGCGAGCGCATCGAACCCTACCAGCAAGAATTTGGCTACAAATCGATCTGGTCTCACGAATTTGCCTTTCCCACCTGGAAGGAACAGGCCACCCCGATTATCGAGATCCTGCGCGGTTACCTGGAGACTGACTACGACTATCCGCGCACCATCCAGGGAGTGCGCGAGGACCTTGACCGTGCCATTCACGAACTGATGGACGATGTCCCGCCTGGTGAAGCGCGCGAGCGCCTGCAGCAGGCCCTTGACCTCTCGCTGCGCATGAACCCGCTCACGCCCGATCACCATTTCTACATTGACCAGGGGACCAATGCCCGTCTGCGCCTGGTCCTGATCGCCATTGGCAAGAAGCTGGTTCAGGCGAAACTGCTCGACGACCCCGAAGACGTCATGTACCTGCGCTACAATGAGCTACGCCTGCTCATGACCAACCCTGGCGCCGTACCGGCCCGCGAGCTAGTCTCACAGCGGCGCGACGAACGCGAGCGGGCCTACAACATTCGCCCACGTGAATGGGTCGGCACAGCCACCAGGACCGCCCTAGCCTTCCCCTACAACGCCCTCTGGGGCTTCCCGGACAAGTTCTACAAGCAGCCGGCCCAAAAGAGCGACGAGATCCGCGGCCTGGCCGCCTCGCCTGGTGTCGTCGAAGGCCCGGCGCGTGTCGTCACCTCGCTAGAGCAATTCGACCAGGTACGCGAAGGCGAAATCCTCGTCTGCCGCATGACAAACCCCGCCTGGGTTGTGCTCTTCACGCGCATCGTTGGTCTGGTCACCGACGCTGGCGGCGTGACCTCACACCCGGCGGTCGTCTCGCGTGAATTCGGCATCCCGGCAGTGGTCGGCACCTCTGACGCCACCCAGCGCATCAAAACCGGCGATCGCCTACGCGTCAACGGTGCCACCGGCGTGGTGGAGGTCCTTGCTTGACGCTGACACGTAAAAGCCTGCGCCAGCAAATCAAAGAGATCCTGCTGACGCGTATTCTGCAGGGGGAATACCGACCCGGCGACCGCCTGATCGAGCTACAAATCGCCCAGGAATTCGGCACCAGCCAGGCGCCGGTGCGCGAATCCCTGCGTGAGCTAGAGGCCCTTGGCTTCGTCGAGTCGGTTCCCTACCGCGGGGCGCGCGTCCGCGCCGTCTCGCAGCAGGAGCTGGCCGAGGTCTATCCCGTGCGCGCCGCCATCGAAGAGGTGGCGGCGCGAGCAGCGGCGGCCAACCTGGCAGGCGAGGTCGGCGCCCTGGAGGCTGAGATCGCCGCCATGCATCGCGCCGCTGACGATGGCGATCTCTATGCCCAGGTCTGCCACGATGTCGCCTTCCACCGCCTCATCGTCGAGGCCTGTGGCAACCGCGTCCTGCAAGAAGTCTGGCGCTCGCTGCGCATTGAGGCTCGCACCCTCATCAGCGTTGTCAAGACCGAAATCGAACCGCACCATCTGGCCGAGATGCACCGTCCCATTCTGGAGGCACTGCGTGCCGGCGATGGTCCCCTGGCAGGTCGTCTGCTACGCCAACATGTCGAATTCTTCGGGGAACTGGTCCTGAAAGGAGAACATGCATGACTCGCCTTGTCGATCTCTCGATGCCGGTGCACAAAGGCATGATGACCTTTCCGCGGGTCGTCCCGCCAGCCCTGCTGATGTACGAAACCTGGCAGGAGTTCGCCGAAGGCATCGGGGCCGCCCAATACGGCGCTACCTGGCTGACTGCCTCCTATATTGTCATCCAAGGCGACCACATTGGCACCCACTGCGACGCCCTCAAGCACGTGCGCGGCCCCGATGCTCCTGGTCCCGAGGGCATCCCGCTAGAATATTGCTACTCCGACGGCGTGGTCCTTGACTTCCGCGACAAGCCCTACGGCTACGGCATCACGCGCGCCGATATCGAGGAGGCCCTGGCCAAAATCAACTACACCCTCAAACCGCGCGACATCGTCCTGATCCAGACCGGCGCCTCCGCCTACAACACCGAGCCGCGCTATCTAACCGATCACTGCGGCATGACCGCCGAGGCCACCCGCTACCTGATCTCACAGGGTGTGCGCATGATGGGCACCGATGCCCCGACCTTTGATCCGCCTGTGTGGGCCATGTTCGAGCGCAAACAGTTCTGGGAGGCCCACCTTGTCATGAAAGAAGAGGACTACTGGCATCTAGAGAACCTGGTCAATCTCGATCAGTTGCCGCCCTGCAATTTCAAAGTGGCCGTCTTCCCCATCAAATGGGTCGGCACCACCGGGGCACCCGTGCGCGCCGTCGGCATCATTGAGGACGAGGACTAGCGCCGGCAGTAAGCGAGCGACGAGAGAAGGAGTGCATGTATCATGCGACAGCAAGTGCAGGGGGCTATTCTCTGGTTTGACGAAGCGGCCTGCTGTGACGTACGCCAGGCCGGAGGCAAAGGGGCCAGCCTGGCAGCCATGACAGCCCGCGGCCTGCCAGTGCCGCCCGGCTTTGTCATACCGGCCTACGTCCTGGAACAATCGGTCGATCGCGAGCGTCTCCTTGCCCTGGCATTGGACCAGCGCCATGCCGAAGCTCAGGAGCTGGTCCGCCAGGCCGCAGCGCCGCGCGAGTCCATCGTGGCCGCCTACGAGCGCCTGGCGCCCGGCAACGCGCCGGTAGCGGTGCGCTCCTCGGCCTGCGCAGAGGATTCCGAGGCCGCCAGCTATGCTGGCCAGCAAGAGACCTATCTCAATGTGCGTGGGGCCGACGAGGTCTGTCGGCGCGTCGTCGACTGCTGGGCCTCCTTCTTCAGCGAGCGCGCCCTGTTCTATCGGGCCCGCAAAGGCTCGCTACACGACCTGGGCATGGCCGTCGTCGTTCAGAAGATGCTTACTCCCGAAAAGTCCGGCGTCCTCTTCACAGTTGACCCCGTCAACCGGCGTCGCGACCGCCTGATCATCGAAGCCGTCTTCGGTCTCGGCGAGCAAGTCGTCTCGGGCGAGGTCACCCCGGACCACTACGTAGTCGACCGCCATGGCAACATTAAACGCGAGCAGATCATCGGCACACGGCGCGTTCTGGAAGCGGAAGAGCTTCGTCGCCTGACAGAGCTGGGCCTGCACCTGATGGAGCTGTTTGGCGTCCCCCAAGATATTGAATGGGCCATTGAAAACGGACAGCTCTACCTGCTCCAGTCGCGTCCCATCACGACCCTCTGACTCGCGACTGTCTGGCTCTTCTTCTTCGTTCTTGCCAGGCTCGCCCGCTTTGCCGCAGCGCTTCAGTGCCCGGCAGGTGGGCGAGCCGAAGACAACACGAGCAAGGGCGGCCAGATGTCTGCGCGCGTGCAGACGGATCAAGGAGCGACGGAGCAAAGCAACCAACCAGTTGCGGAGTGAGCACAGAAAGAGAGCTTGCTAGCTAACAAGCAAGTAAGAAGCAAAGAAAGAAGCAGAAAGCCCTATGGCCAGACACATTCCCGCGTGGCTCGCACCGACATCCCTGGAAGAGGCCCTGGAACTGCGTGCCCGCTACGGCGAAGAGGCCACGGTTGTGGCCGGTGGGACCTTTGTCGGCATTCTCATGAATCAAGGCCTGCTGCAACCGGCGGCCCTGCTGACCCTGCGCCAGATCCCACAATTGGCCTATCTGCGCATTGAGGACGCCGATGCCAGTGGCCAGCCTCTGCTACGCATCGGCGCCATGACGACTCATCGCGCCCTGGAGCGCTCGCCGCTGGTCCAGCGCGGCTGGCCCGTCCTGGCCGCCACCTTCGCCCTGGTTGCCAGTCCGCGCGTGCGCAACCAGGCCACCGTCGGTGGCGTCCTGGCCGATGCTGACTACGCCTCCGATCCGCCGGCCCTGCTGCACGCCCTTGAAGCCAGCGTTGTCGCACGTAGCTTGCAGGGTGAGCGTCTGATCCCTGTGGAAGAGCTGATCATTGGCCACTACGAGACCAGCCTGCGCCCCGATGAACTACTGACGGAAGTCCGGGTCCCCAGGACGATGGAAGGCGCCGTCTATCGTAAATTCCGTTCGCGTTCCAGCGAAGACCGCCCCTGTGTAGCTGTTGCCGCCGTCCGCCGTAGGGGACGTCTGCGCGTCGTGGTAGGCGCGGTAGCCGAGCGTCCGCAATACTTTCCCGAGATCTGTGCCCTGGCTGAAGGGCAGGCACCCATTGAGGCGGCGCTGGCGCGCGAGATCGGCGAACGCTACGCCGCCGCTATTGAACCGATCAGCGACGCTCGTGGCTCAGCCCACTACCGCCGGCGCGTTATCGCTGTCGAGGTACGCCGCGCCCTGGAGGACCTCAACCGGATCATTGCGACAGAAGGAGGGAGCCAGCGCCATGCCTGAGCCAGAGATGCCAGCCGCCAACAGCGCCGATGCCGCCAGCCTTAGCAACGCCCATTACCCTGAGCCTGACCCGCGTGTAACCGGAGCCATCCGCTATGCCCAGGACGTTGAACTGCCCGATATGCTCTATGCCTGCGTTGTACGCTCGCCCTATCCTCACGCGCGTGTCCTGCGCGTCGACACCTCTGCCCTGCCCGCCGACGTTGTTGCCCTGACGCCAGACGACGTGCGCTCGCTCGGCCTCTACGGCTGCCAGATCAAGGATCAGCAGGTGGTGGCCATTGAGCGGGCCCTCTATATTGGCGATCCGGTGGCCGCTGTGGCCGCCGCCTCGCCGCGGGCTGCGCGTGAGGCCGCCGAGCTGATCGAAGTCGATTACGAAGAGCTACCGGCAGTCTTTGACGCTGTGGAAGCCATGCAACCCGGGGCCCCGCTCCTGCATCCGGATCTGGCCATCTCTGATAATGATGCCGCCTACTTCGGCATGCGTCCCGAGCCAGAGCGCAACGTCTGCCACCACTTTCGCATTCGCCACGGTGACATCGAGCGAGGCTTTGCCGAAGCTGAAGTTATTGTCGAAGAAACCTATCATACACCTAGTGCCCAGCACGTTCCGATGGAGCCACATGCCTGCCTGGCGCGCTGGACTCCCGACGGGCGCCTGGAGGTCTGGACCGGGACGCAGACGCCCTTTAATCTGCGCATGGACCTGGCCGGTATCTTCGGTCTGCCCCAGGAGCGCATTCGCATCATCGCCCCGCCGATGGGGGGAGCCTTTGGCTCCAAAACCTTTGTGCGCTACGAGGCCATTGTAGCCTGCTTAGCACGCAAGGCCGGGCGTCCCGTCAAACTCGTGCTGCGACGTGACGAAGAATGGCTGACCCTCAACCGTCATCCGGCCACCATTCACGTCAAGCTGGGCGCCAGACGCGATGGCACCCTGGTCGCCAAGCAGGTGACCTGCTGGGCCAACACCGGCGCTTACGCCGACTGCGGCCCCGGGGTCGCCCAGAAAATGGGCTTCGCCTCACCCGGTCCCTATCGCATTCCTCACGTCTGGGTCGACTCCTATTGTGTCTATACCAACCTACCATCTAACGGCGCTTTCCGCGGCTACGGGGCCACGCAAGCTGTCTGGGCCTCGGAGCGTACGATGGATCTGCTAGCCGAGCGTCTAGGTCTGGACCCCCTGGAGCTGCGCCTGAAAAATGTGCTCGTCGATGGCGATCGCTACTGCACAGGCGAGATCATGCACGACGTGCATTTCGCCGACTGCCTTAAGGCGGTAGCTGAGCGCATCGGCTGGCAGCATGGACGCCGCGGCAAAGGGCTGGCCGTGCTGCTCAAGGGCATGCAGACGCCAAGCCGGGCCTCTATCGTGGTTGAAGCCAACGAGGATGGCAGCTACACGGTTCATTGTGCCACCGCTGAGATGGGTCAGGGGGCCTGGCGTGCCATCCGCATGCTGGCCGCCGAACAGCTCGGTGTGCCTGTCGAACGTGTGCATTTCCCTGTACCCGACACCGACATCGTGCCTTATGATACCCGCACCACCTCCAGCCGCTCAACCTACATGATGGGGCGGGCCTTGGTGGAAGCCGTGCGTCAACTCAAAGAGCATGGCGAGCTGGGCTACGGCGAATGCATCAACGAGGGCGGCCTTGATCCCGACACTGGCCAGGGCATCGCCTCGACCCACTGGCATCAGGGAGCCGCTGCGGCTGAGGTGCGTCTTGACGAAGAAACCGGCAAACTGGAGGTCCTCCATCTGCACACCGCCATCTACGCAGGGCGCGTCGTCAACCCGCCGGCGGCCCAGCTACAAAACGAAGGCTCGATGATCATGGGCCTCGGCAGCGCACTCTTTGAAGAGATCACCTTTGCCGATGGCCAGGTCACCAATGCCAATCTCTCTGACTACAACATCCCGGCGGCAGACGACCTGCCGCGCATCACCTACGACCTCATCGAGCGTCCCGGCGCCGAGATTCATGGTCTGGGCGAAACCGCTCTGCCGCCGGTGCCCGCCGCTATCGGTAATGCACTCTTCTCGCTCGGCATTCATGTGCGCGACCTGCCGCTCACGCCCGAGCGTGTCCTTGAAGCGAGCGAGCGACGCAGCGCCAGTAGCGCTGCCGCGGTCTGATGCGGACGGAGAGGAGAAGGAAGAGAAGGAGCGCCATCATGGCAGCAATGGAGATCCACTTTACACTCAACGGCCAGCCGGTCGCAGTGCAGGCTGAGCCGGATGAAATGCTGCTAGAGGTCCTGCGACGCGAACTAGGCCTACGCAGCGTACGCGAGACCTGCGGACTGGGCATCTGTGGCGCCTGCACGGCTCTGCTCAACGGCCAACCCATCTCGACCTGCATCTTGCTGGCGCCCCTGGCTGAGGGCTGTGACATTACCACCGTCGAGGGTCTGGGCGGTCGCCATCCCGTCCAGCGTGCCTTTGAGGAGGTGCAGGCTTTTCAGTGTGGCTACTGCACCCCCGGCATGATTCTGACGATCAAGGCCCTGTTGGAAGAGCAGCCCGAGCCAGACGAGGAGACGATCAGGCGCGCCCTGGGTGGCAACCTTTGCCGCTGTGGCTGCTATCTCAAGATCATCCAGGCCACGCAGCGCGCCGCTGTCCTGCTGGCCGAAGAGCGGCGGCGTCAGGTGGAACGGAGCGCTGCCTCAACCTCGTAATATCGGCTATGCTATCCTTACCTAGAGATCAGGGAGTCGCCGACAATGAAATTCGTGACCTATGATGCTGGCCAGGGGCCGCGCGTCGGCCTACTGGAAGGGGAACAGATCTTTGACGTGGGCTTCTCGGGCGACATGGTGGCCTTCATTGAAGCCGGGGCCCCCATCGCCCAGCGGCAGCCCGTCAGTGGGGCGCGCCTGTTAGCGCCGCTGCGCCCGCGCTCGCTGCGTGACTTCCTGGCCTTTGAAGGCCATCTCAAGAACGCAATGACGCGCCTTGGGCGCCCCATTGCTCCCGAATGGTACAGCGTGCCCGCTTACTACAAAGGGCTGCCGGACACCGTCATCGGCCCCGACGAAGAGATTCCCTGGCCGGCCTATACCGAGCGCCTCGACCATGAACTAGAACTTGCCGCCATCATTGGACGGCGTGGCAAGGATATCCCCAAAGAGGAAGCCATGCACTACATCTTTGGCTACACCATCTGGAACGATGTTTCGGCCCGCGACGTGCAGACGCGCGAGCTGCCCGTGAACATGGGACCAGGCAAGGCCAAGGACTGGGATGGCTCCAATGTCCTGGGACCCTGCATCGTCACAGCCGATGAAATCGATCCAGGCAATCTGCGCATGCTGGTGCGCGTCAATGGCGAGGTCTGGGGCGAGGACAACTCGGGCCACATGCATCATACCTTTGCCGACATGATCGCCTACGCCTCACAGGCTCAGACCCTCTACCCCGGCGAAGTCTTCGGCTCCGGCACCGCCGCCGGCGGCTCCGGGCTGGAGCTGGATCGCTGGCTGCGCGAGGGCGACGTGATCGAGCTGGAGATCGAGGGCATCGGCGTTCTGCGCAATCGCGTCGGCAAAAAGCCGCAGAGAGGAGTGTAACGCAAGCTATGGCCTACATTGTTGCTGCCTATTGGCGTGCCAAACCCGGCCAAGAGGAGACCATCCGTCGCGTGCTGGAGATCATGACACCTCTGTCGCGCCAGGAGCCTGGCTGTCTCTTCTATCAGCCGCATCGCTCACCGGATGACCCGCGTCTCTTCTTTATCTACGAGCAGTATGTTGACGAGGCGGCTTACGAGGCCCACATGGCTACGCCTCACTTCGAGCAGTACGTGAAGGGCGAGGCTATTCCCAACCTGGAGAGCCGCGAGCGCCACTTTTTCTGGACGCTCTGAGGTTGCGGCCTAGGCAGCGCTCGGCCTGCCATTCCGCCCGTGTCAGGGAGGGGAGGGAGGCGGAGAGAAAAGCCAGAGCGGCAGCTTGCAGCGTCTGAGGATAAGCGCCTTGAGCGAAGAGCAGCGCCCACCTCGCAGGCTCGCCCGCCTGACCGGCGCCTAGGCCAGAAGCCCGCTATATTATTAAGGAATCCATTGAGCGCAACGAAGGCGAGACTATGACCAGAATTATCGATCTCACGCCGGCGGTGCCCGAGGGTTTCAAGGGACCGCCATCGACCAACATCGGCGTTCACTTCGAAGTGCGTACCAAGTTTGGCGAAGGGGCGAAAGGAGAGCGCCCCTACTGGCAGTCGGGCCAGGTGACAATGAGCCTGCACACGGGCTGTCACGTCGAATCGGCCCTCCACTGCTTCGAGCGCGGCGAGGCCATCGACCAGGTGGCCCTTGAACGCGTCATTGGCAGCGCTATCGTACTCGACCTCACACCCGTTGAGGAGCGCATGCTGATTGATGTGCCCTTACTAGAGCGGGCGCTCGAGCGCCTGCGAGCCCGAGGCGAAACGATTCGCCCTGGCGATATCCTACTCCTGCGCAGCGACTGGGCCCAGCGCGCCATCGGCACGCCTCTCTACTTCCCGCGCTCGCCAGCCCTCACTGAGGCGGCGGCTCGCTGGTTGGTTGCCCAACAGCCCAAGAGCATCGGCTGCGACTTCTTTGAGGAGCCAGCGGCCCGTGAGCAAGGCTGGACAGCCGATCAATTCGTGGTCCATCGCACCATTCTGGGGGCAGGCATTCCCCTCATAGAAGGCCTGGTCAATCTGGCGCAGTTGCCGCCGCGCTGCCAGTTCTTCGCCCCCTTCTATCACTTCGCCGGCATCGACAGCGCTCCGGCGCGGGCCTTCGCCCTCATTGCTGACGAAGAGCCGACGGAGGTGCAGACATGAGCGAGCGGCCCACGCCGCTGATCATCCAGCTCATCCGTCACGGGCGCGTGGCCTCCCACCGTGGCGATGTCCCCATTACCGAGGAAGGCAGGCAGGAGATCGCGCGCCAGGCGAAGGCCCTGGCCCAGCGCCTCCTGCCCGGCGAAGAGATCTTTATCCTGCATGCTGCCCCCCGGCGCGCCAGCGAGACCGCCCAGGTCCTCTACGAGGTACTGGCTCAGGCCGGCAGCCGGCAGGGTGCCGGCCTGAGCCTCCGCGTCCACGCACCGCAGCGCTGCGACGCCCTGCGCACGCCCGACCTCTACCTGGCCGGCACGCGGGTCGAAATGGTCAGCAGCGCCACCGCCCTGGTAGAGCAACTGCCACCGGCGAGCGGCCTCGGCGCCGAAGATGTGGCACGTCATCCCTTCTGGCAGGGCTTCTGGAGCACACCCGATCGCATCGGCTACTGGGTCAACCTACCCGATCCGCCAGGCGAAGACTCGCGGAGCGCAGCGCGCCGGCTGTGGACCTTTGCACGCAGCCTGGCCGATCTGCCCCGCCAGCGGCCACGACGCTATCTCTGCGTCTCCCATTCGCCGCTCCTGCGTGCCTTCCTGCGCCACTACCTTTTCGAAGGCGCCGATCCTGGCGAACCCAACTACGGCGAAGCTATTGAGATCGAAGCCCTCTCCGCAGGCACCTTCCGCGTGCGCTATCGCCAGCGGCAGCGTTGCCTGAGCTGAACCAACAGCCGTCCCAGCAAGTCAAAGGGCGGAGCAGCCGATCCGGCCCAATCCGGTCCGGTCTGCACTCCCGCGCCATGATCAGCCAGCGGAAGCCAGACAGGCCGGCCACCTGCTAGCTAGCGAGTAGGGGCCTCGGGTGTAAACTCAACCACGCCATGCTGACCGCCGCTCTTGCGGGCGACATAGGCCTGCTCCAGCGTAATCGTCGGATCAACAGCCTTGCACATATCGTAGATCGTCAGAGCCGCCACGGTGGCCGCCGTCAGCGCCTCCACCTCGACGCCCGTCTTGTAGGTTGTGCGTGCGCTCGTCTCGATCAGGATCAGCCCCTGCTCACGTTGCAGCTCAAAGGTTACCCCTACATGCGTCAGCGGCAGAGGATGACAGAGCGGGATCAATTGCGGAGTAGCCTTAGCAGCCATAATGGCAGCAATACGCGCCACCTCGAGCACGTTACCCTTGGCGATCTGATTCTGCTCGATCAACGCCAGCGTCCGAGACTGCAGGCGCACACGGGCGCGGGCAATAGCCTCGCGCAAGGTCTCCGCTTTCTCGCTCACGTCAACCATGCGCACATGGCCGGCGCGGTCGACGTGGCTCAGCTCAGACGATCTCTCCTCTGGCAGAGACATCGCAGTGCTTCCCCCTTTCCTTTACTCGGACCCGCCGGCCCAGGCAGGCCAGCAGGCAGACAGACGGGAACCACCCCAAGAGGCTTCACCAAAGCGGGCCTCGCTCGCCCGTCACTCACTCACTCACCCACCCACGCGAGCCAGCCACTCCCGAGCAGCAGCGGCCTGACTGGACAACGGCCTGAGGGAGAGCCAGGCCGCTGCTGCTGGCAGTATACCATCGCGCAGTACACCAGAGCCAGGGAGATGAGGAGTCTGTTGCCCGTCCAGCGGCGACGCCGAGCGGCGGAGGAGTGATTCTAACATTTCTCTAACACAATTCCTACGGAACTCTAACGCTTCTCTTGTGTTGTTCTAACGGCGGATGTGGCATTTAGTATAGGCGGAGAGAACCCAGGACAGGACAGCAAGCCAAGAAAGAGACTTCCCAAACGGTCGAGGTCGAGTGACAACCAAGCGGACGGTGAGCGGCGGTCAATGCCCCGAGCCGTGCCGTCCTGAGTGGGGCCATGCTGAAGCGGACCGGGTTGCAGTCTCGGGGACCCGGCACGTGGGTGGCATGGGCACTGCCCGGAGCGGTGCGACAGGGGGTCAGGCTGCGGCAGCCGTCCTTTTGTGAGCTTACTTCTTCCCCTGACCGGAGTTCGCGAACGAAGAGCGAAGGGAGTGTATGCGCATGGCGAAGATTCGTCCCGTAGGCGACCGTGTCGTGGTCAAGCCGCTTCCGAAGGAGGAAGTGACCAAGAGCGGGATCGTCATCCCCGATACAGCCAAGGAGAAGCCGCAGGAAGGCACGGTGATCGCCGTCGGCAGCGGGCGCCTGCTCGATAATGGGGACCGGGTGCCCATTGAGGTGCGCGAGGGCGATCACGTCTTGTTTGCCAAGTACGGCGGTACCGAGTTTAAGCTTGACAACGAAGAATATCTGGTGCTCAAAGAGAGCGATATTCTGGCCGTGCTGAGCTAATCTGGGCTGCTCTCGCACTGGACAGCACCGGGCGAAATCGCGCTCATCTCTATTCATCCATGTGATCTGCTCGGCTGAGCGAAACGAACCTGTTACTTCTTACCGCTTTTCTCTGAGCAAGGCTGGTCCAGCATCGCGTGTCTGCCTCAGCGCAGCCGCAGAGGGCGGGCCGGCCATGAGAAGAACAGCCGTTGGGATAGGGAACCAAGCAGGTAAATCGGTAAAGAAGAAGGACGCAGTAGTAGTAGTCGTTTGAAAGCGAGGTGGAGTACAGCGATGGCGAAGCAGCTGGTCTTTGACGAACAGGCGCGTCACGCTTTGAAGAAGGGTATCGACGTATTGGCGGAGGCTGTCAAGGTCACCCTTGGCCCCAAGGGGCGCAACGTCGCGCTGGATAAGAAGTTTGGCGCGCCCAGCGTCACCCACGATGGCGTTACCGTCGCTAAGGAGATCCAGCTAGAGGACCCCTTTGAGAACATGGGTGCTCAGCTTCTGAAGGAAGCGGCCACCAAGACCAACGACGTTGCTGGCGATGGTACGACAACCGCCACCGTGCTGGCGCAGGCCATCGTGACTGAGGGTCTGAAGAACCTGGCCGCCGGTGCTAACCCGATGCAGTTGAAGCTTGGCATCGACAAGGGTACCGAGGCCGTCGTCGAATATATCCGCTCCAAGGCCATCCCCGTTGAGGGCAAGAAGGAAATTGCCCAGGTTGCTACGATCTCCGCTGCGGATGAGACCATCGGTAACCTGATCGCCGAGGTCATGGAGAAGGTCGGTAAGGACGGCGTCATCACGGTCGAGGAGTCCCGCGGCATTAACTTCGAGACCGAGTATGTCGAGGGTATGCAGATCGACCGCGGCTATATCTCCCCCTACTTCGTGACGAACTCCGAGAAGATGGAGGCCGTCATTGACGAACCCTACATCCTGATCACCGATAAGAAGATCAGTGCCGTCCAGGATATCCTGCCCATTCTGGAGCAGCTAACGCAGCAGGGTAAGCGTGAGATCGTCATCGTGGCTGAGGATGTCGACGGTGAGGCGCTGGCGACTCTGGTGGTGAACAAGCTGCGTGGCGTGCTGAACGTGCTGGCTGTCAAGGCCCCGGGCTTCGGTGATCGCCGCAAGGAGATGCTGCGCGATATGGCCATCCTGACCGGTGGCCAGGTGATTAGCGAGGAGATGGGCCGCCGCCTCGATAGCACAACGCTGGCCGATCTGGGTCAGGCCCGCCGTGTGGTGGCCACGAAGGATAATATGACGATCGTCGAGGGCCGCGGTAATCCCGCCGATATCCAGGCTCGTATCCGCCAGATTAAGGCCCAGATCGAGGAGACCACCAGTGACTACGATCGCGAGAAGCTGCAGGAGCGCCTGGCGAAGCTGGCCGGCGGCGTGGCGCTGATTAAGGTCGGTGCCGGTACCGAGGTGGAGCTGAAGTATCGCAAGACACGCGTTGAGGATGCGCTGTCGGCGACACGTGCTGCGGTCGAGGAGGGTATCGTCCCCGGTGGCGGCGTGGCTCTGCTGAACGCCATCAAGGCTCTCGATAATGTGAAGCTGGAGGGCGATGCGGCGACCGGTGTCTCGATCCTGCGCCGCGCTCTGGAGGAGCCAATGCGCCAGTTGGCGATCAACGCGGGCCGCGACGGCTCAGTGGTGGTCGAGGGCGTGCGCCGCGCTCAGCAGGAGCAGAAGAACGAGAACGTCGGCTACAATGTGCTGACCGATCGCTACGAGGATATGGTTGCCGCCGGTATTATCGACCCGGCCAAGGTGACCCGCTCGGCTCTGCAGAATGCTGCCAGCATCGCGGCCATGATCCTGACAACCGAGGCGCTGATCACCGATATCCCGGAGAAGGAGAAGGCGCAGTCGACGCCGGCTCCCGAGTACTAAGCGCCCTCGGTCAGCCAGGCTTCACACCTTTAGCGCTTCCGCTTCTGGATACCTCAAGGAGACTCCCTAAAGCTCAGCGCCCCTTCCCCTCTCGCCTGCGTGGGGAAGGGGCTTGCTTTTGGCCCACCTGGGGCTGATCTGCTTTCTATCTCTACCTCATCCCCAGCCGCAACGCTCCCCGTTAGACGGCTTCTCCATAGCTTCTCTCGTCTTCTCAGCTCCGCTTCCCCAGCCTACTACTTGTCTGCTTGTCTGTCAGACTCGTCGCTTGACGCGCTTCGGGGCTGGCGGATAGACTAAGCGTGTCAGGCAGAGCCGCGGCACCGTGTGCAAGGCTGTCTACACATCCTGTCGGTTTGATCCTACAGTGCTCTTTCAGCGCTTATCTAAGAGGCTGTGATTCTCTCTCAACAGAGAGGGGAGCGCCCTGCCTGGCTGACTGGCTGGCTAGCAAATCATAGCCTGCTGGGCAGGGAAAAGGGAAGAGGAAAGGACAAAGGTGTCTTATGGCTACGGTTGTTCTGGTTGGCACCCTTGATACGAAGGGCCACGAATACGCCTATCTGCGCGAGCGCGTGCGGGCTGAGGGCTGCGATGTACTGCTTGTCGATGCTGGAGTCAAGGGCAAGCCGCTAACGCAGCCGGACATCAGTCGCGAGGAGGTGGCGCACGCCGCTGGGGCAGATGTAGCGGAGCTAGCGGCCCGTGGTGATCGCGGCGCGGCGGTCGAAACGATGGCGCGCGGTGCCACAGCCATTCTGACCGACCTCTTTGCTCAGGGGCGTTTGCACGGCGTCCTGGGGCTGGGTGGCTCCGGTGGCTCGGCTCTCGTGACCCAGGCCATGCGAGCCTTGCCCATTGGCGTCCCCAAACTGATGGTCTCTACGCTCGCCTCGGGCGATACCCGTCCCTATGTGGGGGCTGTCGACATCGCTATGATGTACTCGGTTGTCGACATTGCCGGCCTCAATCGTCTCTCGGAGCGCATCTTGAGCAACGCCGCCGCCGCTATTGCCGGCATGGCCCGCGCCTATGCCTCCTTCCAGCCGACGCCGAGCACGCGGCCCCTCATTGGGGCCACCATGTTTGGCGTCACCACGCCCTGCGTCACGGAAGCGCGGCGCTACCTCGAAGAGCATGGCTACGAAGTACTGGTCTTCCACGCTACCGGCACGGGTGGTCAATCACTGGAAGCGTTGGTCAAAGGCGGCTTCCTGGCTGGCGTTCTTGACATCACCACGACCGAGCTAGCCGATGAGCTGGTAGGCGGCGTCCTGAGCGCCGGCCCTGAGCGTCTGGAGGCGGCTGGCCGGGCGGGACTGCCACAGGTCGTCTCACTTGGTGCCCTTGACATGGTCAATTTTGGCCCAATGGAGACGGTCCCCGAGAAATTCCGCACCCGCCGTCTCTACAAGCACAATCCGACCGTGACCTTGATGCGCACCACCCCCGAAGAATGCGCCGCCCTTGGCCACATCATCGCGCGCAAGCTCAACCAGGCGCGTGGTCCCACAGTCCTGTTCATCCCCCTGCGCGGCGTCTCTCTCATCGATACTGAAGGGCAGCCCTTCTACGATCCCGGGGCTGATCAGGCGCTCATCAGTGCACTCAAAGCCGACCTGCAACCCCATGTCGAGGTCCATGAGCTAGACATGGACATCAACGACCCGCGCTTCGCCCAGGCGATGGCGCGCCGCCTCGATGAGCTGATTCAACAGCATCAACAGGCGCAGCAGACTGGAGCGCCAACAAAGCGAGCATCTCAAGCGCCCAGTGAAGGAGGAACAGCGTCATGAATCGAGCAGAAGCACTTGCACGGTTGCGAGAGACCGTCAGGCAAGGGGGAGTGATCATCGGCGCCGGCGCGGGCACCGGCCTCTCAGCTAAGTGCGCTGAGGCCGGCGGCGCCGATCTCATCATCATCTACAACTCGGGCCGCTACCGCATGGCTGGGCGCGGCTCGCTGGCGGGCCTGCTCCCCTATGGAGATGCCAACGCCATTGTCGTCGAAATGGCCGGCGAGGTCTTGCCGATTGTCAAGCGGACGCCCGTTCTGGCCGGCGTCTGTGGCACCGACCCTTTCCGGGTCATGCCCTACTTTCTGCGCCAGCTCAAAGAGATGGGCTTTGTCGGTGTCCAGAACTTCCCCACCGTTGGCCTCATCGACGGCGTCTTCCGCCAGAACCTGGAAGAGACCGGCATGGGTTTCGCGTTAGAGGTCGAGATGATCCGCCAGGCGCACGAGCTAGACCTGCTGACAGCGCCCTACGTTTTCGATCCTGAGCAGGCGCGGGCCATGGCCGAAGCGGGGGCCGACGTCTTGGTCCCTCACATGGGGCTAACGACCAAAGGCACGATCGGCGCCCAAACGGCGCTGACGCTTGACGAGTGTGTCGAGCGCATCCAGGCTATGCACGATGCGGCCAAGGCCGTCAATCCCGATATTCTGGTGCTCTGCCACGGTGGCCCAATCGCTGAGCCAGAGGATGCTGCCTATGTGCTGGCGCGCACACGCGGCGTAGTTGGCTTCTTTGGCGCCTCCAGCATGGAGCGCCTGCCGACCGAAACGGCCATTACCGAGACCACCCGCCGCTTTAAAGCCTTGCGCCCTGGTCAGGCCTCCTGAGCGCCGCGGCTGAGAGTCCTCCCCCACCCCACCAGGCAGCGCCCGCAAGAGAAAGCACAGAAGAAGCAGCGAGCCGGAGCCTCCTCATCTGAAACTGCGCCGGCTCGCTGCCGTTTAGCCTACCGTACCGCTGAGCAAGGGCATTGACCTTGACCAGCGAGCGCGGGACGGCTGAATTAGAGACGATAGACCTGACGCGCGGTCTCGGACCACAGCAGGCGCTGCTCATGCAGTGGGTAGGCGCTCAGCATCGCTCGCAACGTCTCGTACCAGCGCCGATAACTGGAGGCCAGCAGAACAACCGGCCAGTCGCCCCCGAAGAGCAGGCGCTCAGGGCCGAAGGCCGCCATGACCGTCCCCAGATAGGGGACCAAATCATAGGCGCTCCAGTGCTCGTGATCAGCCTCGGTCACCATGCCACTCACCTTGCAGACCACATTTGGCAGCTCGCCCAAGGCCCGCATATGCTGTCGCCACGGCTCGTGCTCATGCGTGCGAATCGGCGGCTTCCCCAGATGATCAAGGATGAAACGTGTATCGGGGCAGCGTCGCACCAGCTCCACGGCGCTGGCGAGCTGCTGATGGCGCAGACAGAGATCGCAGGAGAAACCATAGTCGGCGAGCAGGCGCACGCCGTCGATGAAGGCTGGACGCAGACAGAAATCGTCTTCCGCCTCGTTCTCGATATTACGGCGTACCCCCTTAATCAAGGGGGAAAGTGAACGCAGCGCCTCCAGGTGCTCGCGCACCGCCAGGCCTTGCTCTAAGGGTGCCGCAGCGACAATAGCCTTCAGGCGCGGCTCTTCCCGCGCTAACTCGACAATCCAGGCCGCCTCACGTAGCGCCTCCTCGGGCGCGACCACCACCTCAACGTAAACCAGAGCCTCGATCGGCAGACCCTGCGTCTGCTCGCGGTAATCTGCCGGCCCAAAGGCTCGCTTCAGTTGGGGAACAGCTTCCAGCCAGGGCATACGAAAGCGCTGCGGGTCCCAAAAATGCACATGAGCGTCAACGATGGGGAGCAGCTCATCGGCTCCCGTCGGAGGAACACCATCGCTCATCGAGGCTCTTGCTCCTTTCTGTAGGCACCTGGTAACCGTAGCCAGGCCAGCCGACCAGCCTGCCTGGTCGGCAATTGCGGCACCCGGCGTTAAGCAAGGCCTGGCCAGAAGTTAAGCGCCCTGGCCCTGATAGATAGCCTCTAGCTCCTGCCACAGCTCATCAGGAATGGGCTGCTGCGCCAGGGCCAACGTCTCAGCGACGCGCTCGGGACGCGTCACGCCGACGATCGTTGAGACAATGCGCTCATCGCGCAGCGAGAACTGCAGAGCTGCCGCCGCCAGCGGCACCCCATAGCGCGCACAGGCCGCCTGCATACGACGAGCCTTCTCCAACAGCTCTGGGCTGGCTTCACCGTACATATAGCGCGGATAGGCCTCCGGCCCCTTCGCCAGCAAGCCACTGCCGTAGGGAGCAGCGTTCACCGTCGCCACCCCGCGGCTGCGGCACAGGTCCCAGAAACGATCAGCCTCGCGGTTCAGCAGCGTATAGCGATTGTGCGAAATGGCCGCCTCGAAGAGGCCAGTTTCCACAAAGCGCGTCATCATCTCGATCGGACCGCCAGCGATTCCCAGGTGCTCGATCAGGCCCTCCTCTTTCAACTGGAGCAGGACCTCAACCGGACCGCCAGGCGCCATCATGACCTCGAAGGGGTCCTGTGAAGGATCGGGAATATATTCGGGATCATGCAGATAGACCAGTTGCAGCCGCTCCAGACCAAGCAGGCGCAGACTGCGCTCGACGCTGCGGCGCATCTGCGGACCACTGAACTCGCCCGTCTGCAAGTTGCGGTCGGCCTTCGTTGCCAGGACAAAGCCGGCAGGTAGTCCCCCTAGCTCGCGCAGTACGATACCGATACGGCGCTCACTCTCGCCATCGCCGTAGGCCGCCGCCGTATCCAAAAAGTTGATCGGGCTGGCAAAGACCGCGCGGATCGTTGCTAAAGCCCGCTCCTCGGGAACCTCGTAGGCAAAGGTTTCTGGCATATTGCCCAGTGGTGCACAACCGATACAGAGCGGCGTCACCTGCAATCCCGTCGTACCCAGTGCTCGCCGTGGCAGCGAAGCCGCCGTACCCGTTTCAGACGACATAGCCACAAACAGACCTCCTCTGACATGCGCTCATCAGTCTCAAGCTCAGACACGGACATCTGTCCCGGCGGCAGAGGCAGGCCTCTGCTCCGCTGCCTACCCCTGCCATTGCTGAGCCAGGCAAGCCGCAGGAGTAAGTCAGCGTCAGATAGCCGTCCAACCGCCATCGATCACCAGCGCAGAGCCGGTCACAAAAGCCGCCTCATCCGAGGCCAGGTAGAGAGCCGCCGCCGCGATCTCCTCGGGCCGTCCCATGCGCCCTAGCGGCTGGCGGGCATGCAGTTGCTGGCGTACCTCATCCTCGTGGCCAGCGAAATCGCGTGCAAGGTAGCCTTCTACAAACGGCGTGTGCACCGTGCCCGGACAAATCGCATTGCAGCGAATGCCCTGCTTCACGTAATCGGCGGCAATGGTGCGAGTCAACGCCAGAACTGCCCCCTTGCTTGCGCTATAGACCAGGCGGCGCTCGACGCCGATCATCGCCGCCACCGAAGCGATATTGATAATCACCCCGCCACGTGGCTGCTGAGCCAACATCTGGCGCACCCCCTCACGGGCGCAGAGAAAGACGCCACGGGCATTGACACGCATCACGCGCTCCCAGTCCGCGAGCGACGTCTCCAGCACAGTGCCCACATGACTGATGCCAGCATTATTGACCAGAATATCGAGCCGGCCCTCGCGGGCCGCCATCTCAGCCACCGCCGCGCATACCTGCTCCTCCTCGGAGACATCCAGCGTCCAGGCGCGAGCCTGACCGCCGGAGGAGACTATCATCTCTGCCACACGCTGAGCCGCCTCTGGGCGCACATCGGCCACTACCACGCGTGCGCCCTGATGGGCGAACAGCAGCGCAATCTGCTCACCGATCCCCGAGCCGGCACCTGTGATCAAAGCCGCCTTCCCATCCAGGCGAAAGACCACGCTTATCCTCCTTTCCGCTCTGCTGATGCAAACCTCTCCAGTGCCTGGCGCGGTAGCGCCCATCTCTGCATCTCGCCATGTAGCAACCCTAGTCCGTATGAAAGACCTCGCGCATCGTGGCCCACCACTCGCCAGGCGCACGCGGCTCCACAGGCTCCTGTAGAGGATCGGTCAACTTCCACCACTCCTGAGTTTTCGGATCGGCGGCCATCTTCGCCATATCGGCCTCATAATCAGTGCCGACATACTCAAAATAGGCGAAGAGGAGCGTTCCGTGGCGGAAGATCGTGTAGTTGCGGATATTGCAGGCGTGAATAGTTGCCAGCACCTCGGGCCAGACAGCGGCATGCAGCCGCTCGTAGGTCTCGATAGCGTCTGGCTTGAGGGCGATGATCTGTCCGACTCTGCGCATAACTGGTAATCCTCCTGTTATTGTAGCGCGCCCAGCAGGCACAAGGAAAGCCTGCCGTCCCCATCCCAGGCCACCGCGCCGTCAGCCGATCCACTCGCCAACTCACACCGCCCCTCGATCAGCCGGTTCATCATTCCCGGCCCGATATGCCGCCCAGACTGGCCCATCGGGAAAAGAGTAAGCGGCGATCGAATCCGCGTGCATAGTGGCGCTATAGCCTGGCGCCAGCGGCGGTAGATAGCGCGCCTGGCGCATCACCACGGGATGGACGAAATGCTCGTGCAGATGCGGCGTATATTCGATCATGCGCCCCTCCAGTGAGCCACTGACAGCGATATAATCGAAGATCGCCAGGTGCTGCACATACTCGGAGAGGCCCACACCACCAGCATGAGGACAGACCGGCACCCCATACTTGGCAGCCAGCAAGAGCACAGCCAGCACCTCATTAACGCCACCCAGGCGACAGGCGTCGATCTGGCAGAAGCCGATGGCCTGCGCCTGGAAGAGCTGCTTGAAGATAATGCGATTCTGGACATGCTCGCCCGTGGCCACACGCACCGGGGCAATAGCGCGGGCAATAGCTGCATGGCCAAGAATGTCATCGGGGCTGGTCGGCTCCTCAATCCAGAGTGGCTGGAACTCTGCCAGCTCATGCATGGCGGCGATCGCCTCCTCAACCTCCCATACCTGGTTGGCATCCATCATCAGCGTGCACTGGGGGCCAATCTCTTCGCGCATGATGCGAGCCCGCTGACGGTCACGTTCAAGACCAAGGCCGACCTTGAGCTTGAAGTGGCGCCAACCTTCGCGCAGCGCCTGCCGACAGAGGGCCCGGAGCTGCTCATCGCTGTAACCTGACCAGCCGGCGCCGGTGGTATAGGCAGGATAGCCGACGCGCAGCAATTCCGCCTCACGCTCAGCGCGCGTCGGCGCCAAACGCGCGAGCATCTCGACCGCCTCCGCAGGCGAGAGCACGTCGCTCAGATAGCGGAAATCAATACAGGCTACCAACTGCTCGGGCGACATGTCAGCCAGCAACTTCCAGAGCGGCTTTCCCTCGACTTTGGCCCATAGATCCCAGACTGCGTTCACCAGAGCCGCCGTGGCCATGTGGATCACGCCTTTCTCCGGCCCGATCCAGCGTAGCTGGCTGTCACCGGTCATATGGCGCCAAAAAGCTCGCATGTCGCTGGTAAACTCTTCCAGCGTGTGCCCACGCACCAGCGGCGCCAGGGCCTGGATAGCGGCCACACAGACCTCATTGCCACGCCCGATGGTGAAGGTGAAGCCGTGGCCCTCCAATCCCTGGGGATGGTCGGTTCGCAAAATAACGTAGGCCGCCGAATAGTCAGGATCAACGTTCATGGCATCCGAGCCGGCCAGCGTGCGCGAGGTGGGAAAGCGAATGTCGTAAGCCTGAACATCAACGATGGTTACTGTCAATACACCACTCCTTTTTCCCTGGCTGGCAAAAGGCGCTGCCATCGCAGCAGCGAGCACTATGTGCGCCTCACCGCGCTGAAGCGCTCAGATCATAAACTCGATAATGAAATGCTCAAAGTGCATGACGGCCAAGACTCGCAATTCTGCGGAGGCAGTGCTTGCCTTGACGCTGCTGCGCCACCTGAAGGTATACTATATTCTGTATTCAGAAT
>NZ_JADGHT010000330.1 GCF_019683755.1 Thermogemmatispora sp.
GGAACGGGCCTCACCTCTCCCCAGTGCTGGGTCCGGGGAGGCCGAGTCGCTTCTATCGGGATCAGCCAGGCAGACAGTCTGCCAGAGAGGCGCTAGCGACGAGCAGGGACCCCTCTGGCAGAGATCACCAGCGGGATATAGCCGCTGAACTGATTTTGTGCTACACTGAAGGCGATCAGACCAGGAGGAAAGGCTGCTTGATGGACACATGGCCTGACGATGATGAGGCGAAGCTGCTCGCCCGTAGCCAGAGCGGCGACTTGGAGGCCTTCAATGAGCTGGTCCTGCGCTACCAGGCGAGTGTCTATAATCTGGTTTTGCGCATGCTGGGTGATCCCGAGCTGGCCTCCGATATTACACAGGATACCTTCCTCTCGGCTTTTCGCCATCTCTCTACCTTCCGCGGCAGCACGGCTTTTCGCCCCTGGTTGTTGCGTATCGCCTCGAACCTGGTCTATGATCACTGGCGACGTCAGCGTCGGCACTTCAGCGAGTCGCTGGAGGTGGCCAGCGATGAGGATGACTCTCAGTCTTCCTCGCTCCTGGCGCAGTTGGTGACGCCAGATGTGGAGGCTAACCCAGAGCAGTACTTGCTATCTCAGGAGCTACAGGAGCTGGTTCTGCGCGGCCTGGCGGAGTTACCTCCCGAGCAGCGCCTGGCGGTGATTCTCTGCGATATTGAAGGCCTCTCGTACGAGGAGATCGCAACGGTGACGAGCACTTCTCTCGGGACAATACGCTCACGCATTGCTCGGGGCCGCGCCCGCCTGCGCGCTTACCTGGCTCGCTATCAGGAACTTTTGCCACGCCAGTTTCGTTCTCCTTAAGAGGTGCTGTTCCCTCCCTCCCCCGGCTCACCTCCACGGGAAAGGAGGTCAGTGCTGATGCGGCGCTCTTGCGGTTCGTAAACGGGCAATTTTCTGGTACTGGAGTGAGAGAGTCGTGGCACAGGATCATCAGGAGCATCCAACACTTGAGCAGCTTTCGGCCTATCTGGATGGGGCGCTCTCTTCTGAGGAGCAAGCTTTCTGCGCTTCCCATGTGCCCTACTGCTCGTCATGCCGCTCAGAGCTGGCCAGTCTGAGTCTGACGCGCGATTGGCTGCGTGCGCTGCCGCGCGCCACGCCGCCACGCGCCTTTACCCTGACGCCAGAGCTGCTCAGCACCTCCTCCACGCCAGAAAAAGCGGGTTCCGCTGTGTCTGAGAACGCGATCACAACGGAAGCGCCAGTCACTCCCCTGGTCTCTGCGGTCTCTGCGGCCCCAACACGCCAGCCCCAACCGAGCAGAGGCGCTAGAGCGAGACGTCTGCCTTGGCGGCGTGCTGTGCGGATGGCGAGCGCGCTGGCAGCCGTGATCGCTCTGGCACTGCTGCTGTCGGGGCTGCTGCCAGCGTTGCGCGGCAATGTTTCAACCAGCATGAGCACAGCCTTGCCGCGACCAACTGGAGGGGGACAGGCAAACTCCTCTCAGCTCCCCGCTACTGCTGTTACCGGGCAGCAGCAATCGGGGGATCGCCCTCCTCATGAAGAGGGACCCAGGAATTCGTCTCAGCCGAACCTCGTGGGAACCGCTGGATCGACTGGCTCCTCGCCATCTCAGCAGCTCAGATCAACCCCTCCTGGCCCCGCTCTCTCCTTCAATTTGGCCCTTCCTGAGACGCGTCTGCTGCTGGCTGGTTTGCTGCTTGCGGTGAGCCTTGTCGGCTTGTTGGTAACGCGTCGCGCCCGCTCTTCGCCTTAGCAGGAGCAGGGAGCAGCCGCCCGCTCAGGGTAACTTGACCCCGATGTCGGCCAGGCCCTGACGCAGGGACTGTTCGTTCAGCTCGGTAATGGCGACAGCGCGGACAATGCCCTGACGGTCAATAAAGTAGGTCGTTGGGATGGCCGTGACATGATAGGCGGCGTTGACGCTGCCGCCGGCGTCGAAGAGCAGGGGATAGGTGACCTTGAAGGCACGGCCAAAGCTGGCGATGTCTTCTTTGGGATCAGCCTGGTTGATGCCGAGTAGGACAAAGGCGCCTTGCGCTCCGTATTGCTCGTAGGTGCGCTGCAAAAGCGGTACTTCACGGCGGCAAGGTTCGCAGGATTCCGACCAGAAGTTGATGACGACCGGATGACCTCGTAAGGCCTTGAGGCTGATGGTCGGGCCGCCGCTTCCACCGTAGACGGGCAGGCTGAAGTCCGGGGCCGGCTGCCCAACGGCAATGCCGGGCGTCGGGGCCGTCGCAGGCGCCGGCAATAGCGTGAGGATGATGTAACCGCCGGCCAAAAGGATCACCAGGAGCAGCACGCCTACGAAGATGAGTCGCCGTCGATCGCGCGGCTTCCCTAGCTGCTGCTCATAGTGAGCGGCTAGCTCCTCTTCAAATTCGCGGCGCTGCTCTCGCGCTAATTGCCTCTCTGTCCTCTCTTTGCTGATAACTCCTCGTTTCTGTGCCATGTATACAACCTTGGCGAGGTAGGGTGCGCTCCGCTCGGGAGGCTCTGTCGTTCTGCCTATCCCATACTATAGGTCGGATTGTCCCGCTCGTGCAAGCCCTCCGCTTCAGCCTCGTGCGCACACTGTTACTGTGATGGCGTGTCCGTAGAAAAAGGCCGCAGGACAAGGCCCGGCCACGATCAGGTGCTTCAGCATCTTCTTTTGGCGCACAGGCTAGAGAGCCAGGTCGTACCCCCCACTGAGGTCACCCGCTTGCTGGCGGCAGGCAGATCTGGGTCCCCGGTTAGCGACGGCAGGTCTCTGTGGTCCTCTGCCTGAAGGAGCCGAGGATGCAAGGACGTAGAGGAGCAAAAGCGTTCGTGAGAGCATGGGAAGATCACAGATAGCTCACGAGAGGTCGGCGAGGCGCTAACTGAGCGCCGGGGCAGGGCGACAGGCAGTGCAAGTTTGCATAGGTTTTTGTATAATCTACACGATCCAATCAAGCTTTTGCAGGATTCACCGCTTGTAGTGGGGCATTGCCTGCGGGAGGCTCTCTATGGAGACAGTGCTACTGGTCAGTTTTGCCATAGTCAATGTGATCGTTACTGCCGCTTTTGCCGGCGTTGTGCTGATGCAATATTGGCAGCGTCGTCGTCCTCACCAGCTCTACTGGTCGCTGGCGCTGGGTATGGCCTTTGTTGCCACGCTGGCCTACGTGCTCATGATCCCTGCCCAGCCGACAAGTGCCCTGGGCACTGCGCTTTTCCGCATCTACTATATCCTTGGCGCTGCTCTCACCTCAGCCTGGCTCGGTCTGGGCAGCGTGGCCCTGGTCAGCAGCCGGCGGGTGACTCTGGCCTGCCTGATCGTGCTTTCCCTGGTCAGCCTATTGGCCATTATCTCCATCGCCACAGCAGGTGTGGATCAGCAGGCCCTTAGCCACGTGATTGGCAGCTCGGGCCGCGGCGTTCTCCAGCTCGGGGCTGGTGTCATTACCATCATCGTCCTCAACACAGTTGGTGTAGTGGCTGTTGTCGGTGTCCTCCTTTACTCGCTCTGGAAGCTACTGCGCCGCCAGACGTCGATTCGTGGCCTGCAGACGAGTAATATCTTTTGGGGGAATATTCTGATCCTGCTCGGTGAGCTGCTCAATGCCGCCGCTGGCAGCTTCGCGCGCTTCATGGGATTGGAAAGTACTTTCTGGCTCTTCATGGCCTTGGGCTGGATCGTCTTTTTCGGCGGCGTCCTTCTCACCGGACGGCGCGCGCCACAGCCGACGCCAGCTACAGCGGCAGCGACGGGGGCCCCTTCTTCCAGTCAGCAGCCGGTCTCATCCTAGCGAGGCTAGTGGGCTTGTCTGTTACCAACTTGACCAGCGCTTTGCTCCTCTCCGAAGGAACCAAGGAGCGAGTGAGGGGATGCCCAGATTGTCATCTCGTCACTCGCTCCTCATCGCCAATGGCGCAGGAAAGCTTTGCGAAACTAGAGTTGCTCCTTGCTGCTGGCGTCCGCCTGGTTTAGCTGCCCGCTTGCAGTTCGCCAAGGGTTACTGTGACAGTGAGTTGCTGATTGCCGCGATAGACTGTCACCTTGGCAGTCTGGCCGGGACTCTTGTTGACCAGAATATCGCTGAGGGTCTGGTTATCAGTGACCTTCTGGCCGTCGATGGCCACGATAATATCGCCAGCTCGCAGGCCTGCGCGAGCCGCCGGGCCATTGGCCGTGACGGAGACGATCAGGGAGCCATAGTCGACCGGTAGATTATCCTGAGCCGCCAGTTGCGGCGTCACGGAGGCTACGCGTACGCCCAGAGCCGCCCGGCCTGTATGGGTGACCTGACCCGTGGCGATAATCTGTTGCGCGATGAAGCGGACGCGATTCGAGGGGATGGCGAAGCCCACGCCATTGGCTGGCGTATTGAATTCTGGATCAATGGCCGCCACCGTTGGGATACCAATCACATTGCCCGAGAGATCGACGAGCGCTCCGCCGCTATTGCCTGGGTTGATTGGGGCATCAGTCTGAATGGCATTGGCAATAACTGCGCTTCCCTGGCCTTCCTCTGAGACGGTGCGACCCAGAGCGCTGATGATGCCGTGAGTCACTGTCTGCGTTTCTCCCAGGGGGTTCCCGATGGCCAGGACCTCTTGCCCAACTTGCAGCTTCGAGGAGTCACCCAATGTGGCAACCGTGATATTGCTGGGCGGGTTGATCTTGATGACCGCCAGATCGTCGGCGGGATCAGTGCCAGCCACTTGAGCGGTCAGATGGGTGCCATCGGCCATCACCACCTCGATCTGCTGGGCGCTCTCGACCACGTGGTAGTTGGTCACGATGTAGCCACGCTTGTCAATAATGACTCCGGAGCCAATGCCTGAGGCGCCAGAGGCCGTCGAGACGTTGATCTGCACAACGGCAGGTTGTACTTTGGCAATCGCGGCCTCCCGCGCCTGCTCATCAGTTGTCACGACCTTTGTCGTGCTACTGCTGCTGTTACTACCGGTCTGCAGAGTCGCTGACGAGACGCCGTTTGCATTGCCAAACTGCCAGCCTGCGGCAAACATCAGCCCTCCGAAGAGCACGGCCAGGATCAGCGTGATGACCACCGCGCGAAAGGCTGAGCCACGTCTTGGCGGAGCTGCTGGCGTGACCGGACCCCCCGGCCCATAATACGGACCACTCACGGGTAGAGCCG
>NZ_JADGHT010000331.1 GCF_019683755.1 Thermogemmatispora sp.
AATCGTTATCGGGTGATCATGCCCAATGTTCCTTATGTACCACCGCCGCCTCAGCAGCGTCACTTTGCCGGCCAGCTCCTGCCGCGTTTGGAACCGACCACTGTCACTGCAGCGCAGCTTGCCATCATTCCAGGCAACGAAGGAGGTGAGTTAACTCCTGCTCAAGGAGAGGCGCTCAAGGCGTCGCGGCGAGGAAAAGAAGAGGCACCCAAGCTGTGGCAGCTTCTTGTTCGCCACCTGCTCGGCTTCAGCCCCTTGCTGGCGCGTGAGGCCGTTTATCGTGCGTTGGGAGACAGCGAAGCTGGATTAGAGCTAAGTCAAGAGCAGTGGGAAGAGCTGGCCTGGAATATTCGAGATCTGGCGGCTCTCTACGATACTCATCGCTGGCATCCGCAACTGGTAGAGCGTCTGGAAGTGGCCTCCGTGGCCGAGGGCGAAGCAGAGGAGCGCGCCACCCCTGTGGCCTTTGCGCCTTACGTATTGGAGCAGTATAGCGCCCTTGACGGGGTGCGCATCCGCGAATCGGCCTCGATTAACATCCTGATCGATGACTTCTATGCCCGTAGCGAATGGCTCGATGCTCTTGAAAGCCGGAGAGCGCCACTGCGCAAACTGCTCCAGAGCCTGATTGAGCGCTGCCGCCGACGCGCTGCGGCACTGGCGGAAGAACAGCAGGCACTCGCCGAAGCAGAGAACTATCGTCGACAAGGTGAACTGCTGCTAACCTTTCAGCAAGAGATAGCGCCTGGGCAGACGCGGGTTAGCCTGCCTGATCTCTTTGCGGCTGATGCGCTCCAGGACGACCTGCCCAAAGTCACCATAGAGCTTGATCCGCGCCTCGATGCCGTGGGCAACGCTAACCGACTCTTTGCCCGCTATCAGAAGATGCGCAGGGCGGCGGCGCTCCTACCTGAGCAAATTGAGCGCAATCAGGCCGAACTGGCAACACTAGAGCAGCTGCTGACTGACTTGACCTTGGCCGAAACGCCAGAAGAGATCGAACTAGTCAAAGCCGAGATCCAGGCGGCTGGTTACTTGCATGAGCAGAAAGGCTCTCCAGAGCAGACAAAAACGGGCAAGAGGAAAGCTGGTCGGGGCAAGGCCGTACCCTCAGGCGGTGGTGTGCCGCTCTACATCCAGAGTCGCGATGGCTTTACCATTCTGGTGGGTCGCAACAGTCGCCAGAACGAGGAGGTGACATTTCGACAGGCAAGTGGTAATGATATCTGGCTGCATGCGCGTGGCGTCCCTGGAGCGCATGTGATTATCAAAGCGGCGGGCCGCCAGGTGCCGCAGAGCACTCTTGAGCAGGCGGCCAGTCTGGCGGCCTATTATAGTCAGGCGCGTGGCTCCAGTAGCGTACCGGTGGACTATACCCTCCAACGCTACGTGCGCCATATGAAGGGAGGAGGGCCGGGTATGGTCGTTTACGACCATGAACGGACCATCTATGCGCGACCGTCAGCGCTCGCGTGAAGAGCCGATGCCCATCTCCTCGCGGTACTTGGTCACTGTACGCCGGGCTAGATGAATGCCTCGCTCGGCCAGCAAGCGACGTAGCTCTTCGTCACTCAAGCGGCGCTGAGGTGCTTCCTGCTGAATGATCTCGCGCAGAATATCCTTGACGCCGAGCGAGCTATCGAAAAAGTCGGAGAAGGGAATCAGGCGTCCATTGGGCAGCAGCGCGTACTTGTTGGCGGTGGCGCGGCTGACCGTGCCTTCGTCAAGGCCGAGGCGGGCCGCCACCTCAGCGCGGGTCAGCGGGCGCAGATAGCGAATGCCCTTCTCCAGAAAGTCGCGCTGCTGCTCAACGACTACCTCTGCTACCTGCTTCAGGGTGCGCCAGCGGCGTTGTATGCAATCGATGAAAAAGCGCGCGCGATCGCTCTGCTGTGAGAAATAGCGCTGTAAGGCGGGGTTAGCAGTGACACCATCTGGGGAGCGGTAGCTGCGATTGACAGAGAAGTGATAGCGCTTCTCCTCAATCAATTCGACCTCGAAGCCGTGATCACCGCGGCGGATAACGACGTCGGGGCGTACATACATCGCGCTACTTTCGCGCTGGGGGGAATGGCTATCGAGGCGATAGGTGTGGGCGGGGAAAGGGTACAGGCGGCTGCGAATGTAGGCGCTGGCGGCCCGGACTTCCTGCTCAGACACCTTCAGCTCACGAGCGATTTCCTGGTATTGACTGCGTCCCAGGCGATCAAGATAGCGCTCGATCAGCGTACGGGCCAGTGGATGAGGCGTCTCTTGCTCGGTCAGCGCTTCTAGCTGGATGAGAAGGCACTCGCGTAGGTTGCGGGCACCGATCCCCAAAGGCTCCAGGGTTTGGAGCTGCTTAAGGACGTATTCGACCCGCTCTAGCGGTACATTCAGATAGCGACTAATCTCTGCCGTACTGATCTCCAGATAGCCGCGCTCGTTCAGGTTGCCAACCAGGTGCTCAGCGATCGGCGCCTCTTCGGGGGGAAGCAAGGCTTCGAGCTGCTGCAGCAAGCGCTCAGCCAGGGGTTCAGACGTAGCGATACGGGCCAGGGGATCGCCCTCGGCCTCGGAGTCAGCCTCGACGAAGCCGTAGTTATCCATATCATAGAAGGGCTGTCGGAAAGGCTCCCAGGCTGTAGCGGTACCGTTCTCCTCGAGAGAGGCAGGACTCTCAAAGCTACCTGTCGGTAGGTAGTGACCGCAGGAGCTACAAGCAGTAGCGCGGGTGCCACGGAGCACGGCTCCACAGAAAAGGCAGACACGCTGCTCCTGAACCTCTAGGGCAGGATTCTCGGTCTGCTCCTGATTAATGCACCGCTCCAACTCATCTGCAGATAAATGCAGGATCGTACTCGCTGTAATGAGCCGCGCACTGACGCGCAGGGTCTGCTCTGGACGCGGCGTCGGCTCCAGTCGCATAGCGTTCCCTCCTCCCTATCCTGCTAACCAACCGGCCCTTTCCTTTCGAAAGAGTAAGCATCGTGCCATTGACCAAAGGCTTCCTGACAGGTAGAGCTGTTAGACTATAGCCAGCCGCGACTATCCAGCGCCGCATGGGCGGCCTCCTGCTCGGCAGCCTGCTTATTGCGTCCCTGACCGCGTCCAATGACCCGCTCGCCTAGGAGCACCTCGACCGTGAACTCCCGATTATGGGAGGGGCCTTCCTGGCTAACGAGGCGGTAGGAGGGGGTGATGCCCTCGCGGGCCTGGGCCAGTTCCTGAAGCAAAGATTTGCTATCCTTAAAGAGGCGCTTCTCCACAATAGTGTGAGCCAGCGGCTCCACGCGAGGAATAATCACGCGACGCACCGCCTCCAGCCCCTGGTCGAGATAGATCGCTCCTAGCACTGCCTCGAAAGCTGAAGCAAGGACGCGCTGGCTGCCACCGCTCTGTTGCTCACCCTTCCCGAGAAGCAAGAATGAGCGCAAATTCAGATCGCGTGCAAACTGAGCAAGGGTCTCTGTCTTCACCAAGGCGGCGCGCAGATTACTCAGCTCACCCTCATTGAGCTGAGGAAAAGTCCGGTAAAGGAAATCAGCGCAAACAAAAGCCAGAATCGAGTCGCCGAGAAACTCCAGGCGTTCGTTTGACTCGCGCCCAGCGCCGGGCGTTTCATAGATATAGGAGCGATGGGTCAGGGCCAGTTGCAACAGAGCAGGGTCGCGGAACTCGACGCCCAAGGCCTCTTCCAGTGCTCTATATCCTGCAGTCATTGTCGTTAATACACCTCCAGTAACACCTGTGCCTCCTCTATATGCCTGGTGGTCACCTCGCCGATGAGCCAGAACGGGACAGTAGCTTTCAAAGCAGCCAAGCGGGGCCACAACTCCGGAGCGATCGCTGCCAGCAGGCCGCCGGAGGTCTGCGGGTCCCAGAGAATGGCCTCGGCTATAGCATCCAGCCTCGCGTCCAGCCGGACATGGGGACCAAAGTAGGCCCGATTACGGCTCATCCCACCGGGGGTACAGCCGCGCGCCGCGTACTCCTCAACATGAGGCAGGAGCGGCAGCGAAGAGAATGTGAAGCGCATGCTCGTCAGGCTTTGAGAAGCCATTTCCCAAGCGTGGCCAAGCAGACCGAAGCCTGTCACATCGGTCACGGCATGTACGCCTCCGCTGAGGGCGGCCAAATCCGCAAGAGCACGGCTGGCGTCGCGATTGAGGCGCATCATCGAGGCTACGGCAGCCGCTAAATCCTCGTCAGCAACCTGCTCGCGCTTATGAGCGGTGGTGATCAGACCTGTGCCGAGCGGCTTGCTAAGTACGAGCAGGTCGCCGGGCTGAGCGCCGCCTTTAGTAAAGATGCGCTGTGGGTGGACGCTGCCAGTAACAGCCAATCCATACTTTGGCTCATGGTCGCTCACGGTATGTCCGCCGGCGATGACTGCCTGAGCGCGGGCCACCGTTTCAGCACCGCCACGTAAGATCTCGCTCAAGAGCGCTGGATCAAGATCGTCGGGCCAGGCGACCAGATTAATGGCCATCAGCACCTCACCGCCCATGGCGTAAACATCGCTCATAGCATTAGCAGCGGCGACCGCGCCAAAAACATAAGGGTCATCTACCACGGGCGGGAAAAAGTCCGCCGTGCTAATAATTGCCTGCTGCTCATTGACCTGATAGACTGCTGCATCGTCAGCAGCGCTCAAACCCACGAGCAGAGAGGGCGGAAAATGCTGATCTTTCAAGGGACGCAGAACCTGCGCCAGGGCCGCCGGGCCCATTTTGGCCGCTCAACCAGCACAGCTGGCGAGCGAGGTTAAGCGGATGCGCCGACCAGTACTCATGGCAGGAATATCCCCATGCTCGTAACCCATTTTAATTAGGTGCAAGGTCATTGTAACGCCTTGGTATAAGGCTCGTCAACGTTGTAGACGGACCGTGCTCGCTGTGTTACTCTATATTCGGCTGTATGGGTCTGAGCAGGCCAGGCAATCGCGGGTCAGATCAGCCGAACGCTCCCACTTTCCGGTCTTCCAGCCTTGCTAAGCGGCGGATCGGCGGGGCGGAGCGGCAGGCTGCTGGCCCGAGGAAAGTCCGAACTCCACAGAGCAGGATGCTGGCTAACGGCCAGTGGGGGTGACCCCAAGGAAAGTGCCACAGAAACGATACCGCCCGCCGGC
>NZ_JADGHT010000332.1 GCF_019683755.1 Thermogemmatispora sp.
CCCCCTTTCTGCAGTTAGCTACTGCTTGGTAATTATGGCCGCATCAGAGGAGTGGTGTACATGATTATTATAACACATTTCGCGGGCAGACGGAACGTGGTTCTATGGTCTTCTAAGGGCCAGACTGGCTCTAGCTGCCGACTGAGCTGGCCCTTCTCCGCGATCAAGGCCAGCAGCGGGCTGCGCCAGATAGGGGAGGGGCAATGAGTTGTTAGCAGGCTAATCTGTTGGCTTGGATAGAATGCTTTCTTGAGCGCTGGCCCCGCTTGTCTTGATGGTCTGGGCATGCGTCGGCCAATATGGTACACTGGCAACAGTGAGCGCGCTGCTTGCAGGCTTTTCTTTTTGACTTGGCCTGCGTCCCTGGTTTGATTGCGCGCTAGTGAGTATAGGTGGCTGGCTTTGCTTCACCATCAAAGAAGAGGTGTTTCGATGCCGCAGGATATCTTCATTATCGCTGGAGCTCGGACCCCGGTCGGCGTTTTGCAAGGTTCGCTTTCAGAGATCAGTGCGATCGATCTGGGTGTGATTGCTGCCAGGGAGGCACTGCGACGGAGCAATGTGGAGCCGACGCTGGTCGATCAGGTGGTGATGGGAAACGTGCTGCAGACGAGCAAGGACGCTATCTATTTTGCGCGCCATGTCGCCTTGAAGGCTGGTCTTCCTATCGAAGTACCTGCTTTGACGGTTAATCGCTTGTGTGGTTCGGGCCTGCAGGCAGTCGTGAGCGCGGCTCAGCTTTTGCTCCTTGGCGAGGGCCAGATTGCCCTTGCCGGCGGAGCGGAGAATATGACCCAGGCTCCCCATGTGATTCGCGGCGCCCGCTTTGGGTTTAAGCTGGGCCAGGCTCCTCAGCTAGAAGATAGCTTGTGGGAAGCTTTGATCGATACGTATATCGGCTGCGGTATGGCTATCACGGCGGAGAACCTGGCTGAGCGCTACGGGCTGACGCGCGAGGAGGTTGATGCTTATGCGCTGCGCAGTCAGGTGGCCGCGCGCCGCGCTCAGCAGGCTGGCTGGTTAGCAGAGGAGATCGTTCCGGTTCCGATCCGGGACCGCAAGGGTAACCTGGTGGAATTTAGCCAGGATGAAGGTATTCGCGATACTTCGATGGAGGCTCTGGCGAAGCTACCTGCTCGCTTCCGGGAGGGAGGCGTGGTGACTGCCGGTAATGCGAGCGGGATCAATGATGCGGGAGCTTGCGTGGTTCTGGCGACCGAGGAGGCCGTGAAGCGCCACAATTTGCAGCCAATGGCGCGCCTGGTCTCTTGGAGCGTGGTGGGCGTGCCTCCCGAGATTATGGGCATTGGTCCAGCGCCCGCCATTCGTCAGGCGCTCAAACGGGCCGATCTGCGTCTGGAGGATATGGACCGTATTGAGGTGAATGAGGCGTTTGCCGCCCAGTACCTGGCCGTGGAGAAAGAGCTAGGTCTGCCACGCGAGAAGACTAATGTGAACGGCGGCGGCATCTCCATCGGCCACCCGTTGGCCGCCAGCGGCGCTCGTTTGACGATCACTTTGCTGCATGAGCTGCGCCGTCACCATCTCAAGTACGGCGTGGCCTCGCTCTGCATCGGCGGCGGTCAGGGAATCGCCGCTGTCTTCGAGAATGTCTCCTAGCAGCTCGTCCGGTGGAATAGGTATGGCCTAGATAGTTCTGCTGTCTCGCCTTTTGCTGGGAGCTGAAGCTAGCAAAAAGCGCGAGTCCAGGCTCTCTGGTCTCGTAGCTGTCGCGAGTAACCAGAGAGCCTGAGACAAAGCAGGTGGCGAGTGCTTTTTGTAATAGTGGAGGATGTTCACTAGGCTTCGCTCTAGCCGATCGCAAGAGCAGAGGAGACAGCAGGACCATGTATGAGTTACCTTATCCTTTCTTCGCTGACGATTCTTCCTCTTCTGGTTCTTCCGGTGATTCTTGGATCTCTCCTTCTGCAGATGGACCGGAGGCTAAAGCTGCTGAGCAAGAAGAACCGTCAGGGTCAGAAGCTGGCGATGAGCCGCGCCTTATTCCTCTGCCAGGCGCCTCGCGTAGGCCGTCGCATCGGCCACGCTGGTGGGAAGAGGCTCGCGCTCGCCGTTGGCTGCTGGGCGGCGTCTTGGGGCTATTGCTGCTGATACTGCTCCTGACAGTCCTGATCCCCCTCTTGAGGAATGCGGCTCTGGTCGCATCAGGGGCAGGCTCTGGAACTGTTACCCCGCAGTCGGCTGCTTTCCGGGCAAGCGATCAAAGCCTGCTGCTGACAGCTAGCGCGGATAGGCTCTATGCCTTCTCCAGCAAGGGTGTTCTCTCTGCTGTGCAGGCCCATGATGGACGTTTACTTTGGCGCTACACCTTGCCGGTCGCGGCTTCTCAGTTCCTTCCTTCTCAGCCCCTCGTAGCCAATGGTGTCGTTTATGTCAGCGGCTCTTGCTTTGCAGCTGCTCCGGGAGTGACCCCCAGTGCCAGCCGCGCTTGTATACCAGGCTCTGGGATCGGAACAATTGTAGCGGCTGTACGTGCCAGCGATGGTCATCTGCTCTGGCAGCGCGTGGAGGAAGGCCGCTTCTTCGCCACTACGCTTCTCGGCGGGAAGCTCTATCTTGTCCATGCGCTCACTTCAGCATCCTTGGTAGAGGCTTTGGAGGCCCAGACAGGTCGGGTTCTTTGGCAACGGCGTCTTTTTGGCTCACTGAGTGGTGTGCTCATGGGTGATCAGGTGGTGGTGGCCCTCCCTTTGGGAACACAGAAGCAGTCAGGAACCCAGTTATTGGCGCTGAGGCCTGATGATGGTCAGCCTCTCTGGAGCCAGGTCCTTCCAGGCTCTTTAAGGCCTGTTTTGGAGGAACAGGGCCGAGTCTACCTGGCAACGGATGCCCAGGGGGCAAGCGCGTCTTTGCCGGAAACGTTGCTGTCTACTTTGGAGAGTCGGAGCGGCACCCAGCGCTGGCAGCGTATCATTCCAGGTCAGCTGATCAGCCTGCTGCTGAGCCGCGACGGTAGCCGGCTGTATGCGCTGACCGCCCTGGAGAAGACTGTACCTGGCAATACTTACGGCAGCGATGTGACGCTGCTCCTGGCTCTCGACGACAGGAATGGTCAGTTGCTCTGGCAGCGCCCAGTTAACCAGGCGCTCTCTCTGGCTATCCTTGTCCGCGAGCAAGATGGCCTGTTCTATCTGGCGCTGGAGCGTCAGGATCAGCCACAAGCACAGCTTATGGCCCTCTCTGTCAGCAATGGTCAACCGCTTTGGCAGCAGCAATACTTTGGTGAGGAACTGGTTGGCGCTCAGCCCCGGGATGCGACGCTGTACGTCGCGGTGAGTGGCAATGCAGTCCTGGCTTTTGATCTCACTAACGGAGAGCTTCGCTGGAGAACACGCTTTAGCGATCATCTCAGTGATATTGCCCTGACGTCGGCCAATCGGCTGCAGCTCTATGTCAGTACAGCGAGTGGACAGCTTGCTGCCCTGGATAGCAGTAGCGGTCGCCTCCGCTGGTCACTCTCGCTGGCTCAATAGCCTAAGTCCGCGAGTGAGACCCGGAGGCTGATCCTGGTGGCTTGTCGAGGCCAGAGCTACCTGGTGAATGGGATGCCTCTCATCGGCAGCGGAGAAGGTCACAGTAGCCTCCTACATCACCTTCAACAGGCAGGGGCCGCCCTGACGAAACCTTGCCTGGCCTCCGAGGCCGGTCAGCAGTCGAAGAGCAGATACAGCGGGGTAGAAGCCCAGAGGCTGATCGCTCTAACACTCACAGCATTGGCCGCAACGCGAGGCTCTCTTTCAGAGATGGGTGAGGCCTCGTATGAGGAGGGCCAGTACGAGCAGGAGCGCTGCTAGCAGGTTGCTGTTCATGTTCTGGGCCATGAGAGCAAGATACTGCTTCAGCTCGCCCTGAGCGCGGCGTAGCACCAGGTAGACAGGAACGACCGTGAGGGCCGCGAGGATAGCGTACCAGGGGAAGACACCGAGTAGACTATCAAGCACGATGAGCAGGGCTGTAAGTCCGAGAAGGATGGCTCCTAGCCTGCGCGCCCTGGCTTCGCCGAGTAGCACCACTGGGGTCTTTTTGGCCACCTCACGATCGGCCCGCCAGTGCAAGAAGTGGTGGAAGTAGAGTACGAGCATGGTGTAGAGTCCCACGGGCAGCGCGGCCAGAATGGCAGAGAGGCTGACGCTGCCCGCCTGCACGTAGTAGGCCCCTACCAGGGGCAGGAGGCCAAATGAAAGGAAGATGTCCAGCTCTCCAAGACCGTGTCCGAAGTAGGCCAGGCGTAGAGGCGGCGCAACGTAGAAGAAGGCTAGTAAGAAGCCGAAGACAGCCAGCAGCAATACCCAGGGACGCCAGAGACTGAGGACTAGACCACAGAGCAAGGCTATGGCAAAGAGGATGACCGAGAGTCGGCGGTACTCAGCAAGGGATGCGCTACCGCTGAGGAGGGCCTGCGAGCCGGTGGCAAAAGCCTGGCCCTGGTCCTGGAGCTGGTGGGCTTGCGTGTCGGTTCCTGCGGCGAAGTCAAAGACATCATTGACAACATTGGCGCCAAGATGGGCCGCCAGCGCTCCCACCAGGCTTAGCAGGAATAGCCCCCAATGGAAGCTGTAACCTTCTTGCCAGGCTAACACTGCTCCCAAAACTACCGGAGTCACCATAACGGGCAGGGTGCGCGCCCGGGTCAGCTTGGCCCATGTCTGGAGCTTTTGCATAGATGAACAATCACACCTCCTTGAGAGAGGTTCTTTTTTTTGCTACCTTGTTTCCTTTCCTGCCCCTCCGCTCTTCCTCACCCAGGTCCTGTTTGGTCCCTGTCGGCTAGCTCGGCTGAGAGCGCTCATGGCTCAGCCCCCTTTTGAGGTAGGTCGTCGACCGTCAGGCTCGAACATCATAGAACACTCTACCACGCAGCAAGCCTGACGGCCAGATCTCCTCTCCCTCCTTGTTAGCCGCTCAGCACCAGGTCTCTCCCTCATTTTCTATCTCATTGTACACAAGATTATCGATGAGTTGACATAAAAATATTGTTAAACATTCTTGTATAATATTCATGTCTATATTGCTAATAAAAACAAAGAAATATATAATGACATTGTGCCAAGAAATCACCGCGGG
>NZ_JADGHT010000029.1 GCF_019683755.1 Thermogemmatispora sp.
AGGCGCTCACGCCAGGAGCTGCTGCCTTCTCCTTCGTAGCTCTCTAGAAAGGCCTGCTCGCAGGCCGAGAGCGCAGCCCGGGCCGTGCATTGCCCGTAGATAATGCGCGGCAGCAGGCTGTGATAGATGACGATGGTCTGAATGACCCCTTCCAGATAGCGACGAAAAGTCTGTAAGGACAGCCTCTGCTGGCCCAGATAAAGGCTGGCGCTAAAGCGCACCTCACTATCCTCCAGATCGAGGCCGAAGCGTCCGAGCGGAAGAGTATAGTTCAGGCTCATCAAAGCCTCCAAGCAACTCAGGCGTTGGCGTTGTGGCAGAATACTCAGATGGGGAACAATAAAGAGCAGTCTTCGCCCCAACGGACCGGCCTGCAGAGTGATCAGCAGTTGCCACTGGCCCAGCTCATCGTGAAAGACTAACTCAACCACTCTCTGAAGCTCGTCCACGCTGGCAATACGCAATCCAAGCCGCGTGAGATAGTCCACCACATCGCTCATGTAAAAATCTTCACTCACGGCTCTACTCCTTCTCAGTCGCTACCCACCTGTCGTCACTCTTCTCCTGGTGTTCCCCCACTGCTCGCCGCCTCACTTCAAACCAAGCAGGCTCTGTCTTTCTGTATGGAGTATAGCAACGGCCTGGATCGGTAGTTCTCACCTTCTCGTTATACTGAAAGCGGAGAGCGCTGCCTGACCGTCGTTTCCCAGGAACGTTACCCTGACGGGAGCGCCGGCGTCTCTCTCTCCAGAGCGTCCCACCGTCACCAGTCCTCTGCGGCCTGGCGAAGGGTGAGGCCAGGAGAAAAGTAGAAAAATCGAGCGTCTTAGCTGCGTTTTCTAGAGTAGCCAAAGCGACAAGGGTGTTGTGAGATTAGTGTGAAGTCAGAAGGCAGGAACAGAGAACTATGAGCCAGCGAGCAACCACGAACGTCCAGAGCAGCCTTAGCTTTGAAGAGCGCGTACAGCGCGGAGCTGAGAACGCCCTCAGTTGCATGGGAGTAACGGCCACCGACCGGCTCTTTATTTTAACAGACTATGAACGGGGGGCCATCGCCCGTCGAGTGGCCGCGGCGGCCATTGATCGCCATGCCGATGTCAGCATCCACTTTCTGGAGCACTATGGCAAGCGACCGCTGACCACCTTCCCTGACAGTCTGCGCCAGGACCTGCAGCAATTCCATCCCACGGTCACCTTTTACATCGCCACCACGCGCCCGGGCGAAATCGGCTTCCGCATTCCTTTGCTACCTTTTCTCACCAAGGAACTGCGCGTCCGGCATGGTCACATGCCCGGCGTTGATGAGCGACTGATGGCCGAGGGGATGTGCGCCGACTACGATCAGGTCTATGAGATCACCAACAAAGTCTATGAGATCGTACGCCAGGCTGAGCGCATCCACGTGACCTCGGCCAAAGGCAGCGACCTCACCGCCACCTTCCACAAACACTGGAAGTGGATTCCCTGTCACGGACGCTATCACGAGCAAGGCCAGTGGGGTAACCTGCCCGAAGGCGAAGTCTTTACCGCCCCAGCGGATGTCAATGGCGTAGTAGTCTGTGACGTCCTGGGCGACTTCTTCTCCGCCAAATATGGCGTTCTCAAGCATCCCGTACGCATCACCATCAAAAACGGCTATGCCACCGAGGTCACGAGCGAGGACGCGGCGGTCGCCAAAGAACTGCGTGATTATCTCTTCTCAGTCCCTAACGGCAACCGCGTCGGCGAGTTCGCCATAGGCACCCTCATCAGCCTCAAAGAGCCAGTTGGCAACCTGCTCCAGGATGAGAAGATCCCTGGCTTGCATGTGGCCTTTGGCAACCCGTATCCCGAGTATACGGGGGCCGACTGGGATGCCCGTATTCATGTCGATGTGGTGCCGACAACCTGCACCATCGAAGTTGATGGCCGCCTGATCATGCGCGACGGCGCATTCTGCTTCTAATGCTAAAGACACCGTGGCTGGCGTACGGGCGACGAGCTGGACCTGTTAGAGCTTGAGCAAGCCCAGGCCGTCCCCGTCCTGCTGGCCACTTCTACCTGTTCGCACGCGGCTGCTCGTCCGGCTACTCGTCACCGCCACCGACGGGCAAAAGCAGAAATTACTCTCATGAAAGAGCTAACTGCCTGCCTCCGGCCTGGCAGAAGCGTGAGTGACGGCGAGGCCAGAGGCGCAGGCAAGAGGAGCCAGGACGTGTTGCACAGTAGGGGTCAGGAACTGATCGGCAAGACCGTGGGGGGCTATGTACTGGAAAAGTTGCTGGGGTACGGCGGAACCAGCGCTGTCTACCTGGCGCGCAGAAGCGAGCCTGATGCCTCATTCCCCCCGGTAGCGCTCAAGGTCTTCCTTCCTCGCACTCACCTAACGCAGGCCAAACGCGCCGAGTTCCTTCGCCGTTTTCGGCAGGAAACCCAGGCCGCCAGCCGTTTAGAGCACCCGCACATTTTGCCCATCTACACTTGGGGTGAGGATGACGGTCTGGCCTACCTGGTGATGCCCTATATGGCTGGCGGTACCCTGGCCCACTATGTGCGTCAGCACGGCCCTCTCTCCCTGGAACAGGCCGCCAGCTATCTGGAGCAGATCGCCTCGGCCCTGGACTATGCCCATCAGCGGGGCTACATCCATTGCGACGTCAAGCCAGCCAATATCCTACTCGACGGACAAGGAAACGCCTTTCTGAGTGACTTCGGCATCGCGCGCCTGCTGAAGGATGAACTGCCCAATACTGCCGGGGAAGCGCCCGCCGGTCAGCAGCAGCAGGAGGAGATGGCTCTGCCCCCCACCCCCGTGGGGACGCCGGATTATCTGGCCCCAGAGCAGGCGCTCAATGAGCCTGTTGATCACCGAGCAGACATCTATGCGCTGGGGGCCACGCTTTTCTACCTGCTGGCCGGGCGTCCTCCCTTCCTGGCCGATTCACCCATTGCCCTGGCCCTACTGCATGTTCATGAGCCACCCCCGGCCCTGTGCGAGCTTGACCCGCGCATTCCGCCCCAAGTCGACTACGTCCTGCGCAAAGCCCTGGCCAAATTCCCTGAAGAGCGTTTCTCCTCTGCCCACCTTCTCAGCGAAGCTTTTCGCCAAGCCATCAGCGGCCCAGACACTCCAGCGCGCCTGCGCCTGAGCGTTCATGGCCTGCTGCTGCCGGCCTGGGTTCCCTTCTCAGTTGTCCAACGCCTGGAGGCCTTGCCGATCCCACCCTGCTTGAGCGGCAGATGGAAAACCCTGCTCTTAATCCTGCTCCTGCTGCTGCTCCTCTGCTCTGGCTCGCTGGCCTTTGCTTCCTCTGCCTTACAAACCGCTCATAGGCAGTCGCCAAACCAGACTATCGCCAGCCTCCCCCAAGCGAACACCGGTCGATCTCAGCCCGAAGGCGAAACCACTGCCCCAGTAGATCATCTGCTTGCCGGAGCTGCCGACTGGCCTCACGGTCCCGGCGCCTTCTTTGCCGATGGTGAGTATCATCTGCTCAATACCTCCACCCACACCAGCGCCCTGGCACTCTATGCTCACCATCACTTTGACAATTTTCACCTCGCCATCAACGTGCGCCAGGTGCGCGGCTCCCATGATGACGCCGACTACTATGGAGTTGTCTTTCGCGCTAGCAGCGACCAGCAGCGCTACTACGTCTTTGCTGTGGCGAGCTGGGGCGGTGGCTCATACGCACTCTGGCGTTACAGCGGCCACTGGAGCACCCTGAGCGAAGGGCCAGCCCCCAGTTTGTTGATCGGCCCAGGAGCGGTCAATACCCTGGAGGTGGATGCTCATGGTCCGCTCCTACGCCTCTTTATCAATGGAAAAGCGCTCTCTTCTGCGCCGCTGCGTGACTCTATGCCATTGGCCCCTGTCAACGGCAGCATCGGCCTCTACGTGGAAGAAGAAGGCAGCGAAATTGCCTGCTCACAACTCTATATCGGGCCTGCTCGCTTCTAAGACTGGCCCACTCGCACCGGCAGGAGGCGCCTCTCGCGGTCGAGTAGCTGCTGACCCGTCTCCCTTCCCTGATGAGGCGAGACCGGCTCTGGAAAGCAGCGAACCGACAGCCTGCGTCTGGCAGACTGGCTGATCCGCAAAAGTCAGGGGCGATTTGTTCCGTCTCTACCAGAAAGTAGAGTATAATTCAAAAGGATCGTCTTGAAGGCCTTGCGTGTCGAAGGAGCCACCTCTGCCGGACCTGTCGCTTTGGAGAGCAAAGGATCACCTATGAAAGGTCAATCAGCCCTTTATCGCCCCACACTTGGCGTAGAGGAAGAATTTCAACTTGTTGAGCGCCGCAATGGTCAGCTCTGCAGCGCCATTGAGCGCGTCCTGGAGAAAGGTCAGCCCCTCTTCGGCGAGCAGATCAAACCCGAAATGCACGCCTCGACCGTGGAAATCATCAGTCCGGTCTGCCCTGATATTGCCGCCGTACGGCAAGAATTAAGTGGACTGCGTCGGCGCCTTATCGAGGTACTGGCGACCGAAGACCTAGTACCGGTAAGCGCAGGCACTCACCCCACGGCTCACTGGCAGGATCAGCAGCGTACCGAGCGCGAGCGCTATGCGGAGCTAGAGGAAGAAGAACAGGATGTAGGACGCTCGTTACTCATCTTTGGACTCCACATCCACGTAGGCATTCCCAACCGTGAAGTGGCCATAGCCGTCATGAACCAGGCCCGCCTTTGGCTCCCCCACTTACTGGCCCTCTCTGCCAACTCGCCATTCTGGGCGGGTCGACTGACAGGTATCAAATCCTATCGCTCTGTCGTCTGGAAACGCTGCAACCGCAGCGGCCTGCCCGAGGTCCTGCCCAACCTGGCCCACTTTGAACGCTACGTCGACGACCTCATCCAGGTGGGAGCCATCGACAACGGCAAGCGTATCTGGTGGGATATCCGCCTTCATCCCTTCTTCGACACCCTCGAATTCCGCATCTGCGACATGCCGGCCACCCTCGAGGACACCCTGGCCCTGACAGCCCTCTGCCAGGCCCTCGTTGCCAAACTCTGCCTCCTCCATCAGCAAGGAGTCACCACCTTCGTACTTCCGCGCCTTTACATCGAAGAAAACAAATGGCTGGCCATGCGTGATGGACTCGACGCCACCTACATCGACTTCCCCAACCGTCGGCGCCTGAGCATGCGCGAGGCCATAGCGGAACTTCTGGACTTTGTCGCCGACGCAGCGGATGAACTAGGGAGCCAGCGCGAAATGGCCTATCTGCGCGCCCTTCTGACTGATCCCCGCGGGACTGGCGCCGATCGCCAGATTGCTGTCTATCGTCAGACAGGCGACATGGACCAGGTTATGCGTCTCTTGATCGAACAGACCACCCAAGGCGTGCTTGAAGTTGCTTAAAGCTGCCTCTCAACAACCTGCTCACCCGGGCCGGGGGCGAGCTGTCAACACAAAGTCACTCACCCGCCGGCCCCGCTTTCTCGCTCTCTCTTCCCCTCGCGCCGGCGCAGAGACGACTGCCCATGCTAACCCAGAGGAAGCGCCCACGAAGGCCGCTTAGGAAAGAGGGTCTGCAGCAGCAACTCTGCCGTCGGCTTCACCTCAATATCGGGAAAGGCGTAGCTCAACTCATCCAGACTGCGATAACCAAACAACAACGGCAGAAACGCCTGTGGCGGAAAAGCCGCATCAGCCTGCTCGTAGTCAAAGGCAGGCTTCAACTCCTGGATTCTCTCTAGCCGGCCCGCCTGAAAATGCAGCAGCAGCTCACGGCCATAGAAGTGTAGGCTCAATCTCCCACTATAGCCAGCCAGCGGCGAGCGAGCTAGCCGCCGCTCCAACACCGGAGTCACTCGACGTAAAAAAGCCGCCAGATCAGACACACGAACATACCAAGCATAGGAGCGACTGCTCCTCACCGTCAGTGGCTCCCCGTAGCGATCCGGCAGGCGCAACAGCGCCGCGCGGATCGGATGCTCATCGGACAAGAAGATACGCACATGATCAATCTCCTCAGCATCAAGGCGCACCGGCATCCGCTGGCCCCGTGCTAGAATCGCCCGCAGCACAGAAGGCAAGAGCCGGAACAGATCGATCCCAGACACCATCTCAAAGCAGTGCATCACCGGCACCAACGAGCGCCAACGCATCGTCGGCATCACCAGAAAGCCCAGAAAACTCTCGCTATCACTGCAGCATATTGCCTGAATATGCCAGTGCTCGCCCGTGCGGCAGCCCTGCTGGTGCAGCAGGTGATAGCGCCACCACTCCTCGCTGATCGGAGTCGACACCGCAAACCCACCCTCATGACGATGAGCCTCGTAGAGCGCCATAATGGCCGGCAAATCTTCCAGGGTCGCATCACGCAACCTCACCGGCTCCCGACCCTCCTCGGGGGCCGGTGGTATCAAAGCCACCGGAAAGGACAGATAGCCATCCAGGGCCAGCGCATACTCATAGCCGAACTGACGGTAGAAGTAAGGAATACCCGTAATCGCCTGCGTCAGAGCGCCCTCAGCCTCACTGCGTGCGTGGAGTAGCTCAAAAAGCGCGCGAATCAAGCCGCGATGGCGATAGTCTGGATCACTTACCACCAGCTCGGGTCGGCCCACCAGCAAGCGCACATCTTCATAGTCCCAGGGCTGGCGCCAGAGGCAGGCACAAGCTACCACGCGCCTGGAGCTGCGTCGCGTATCCTCTACCAGCGCAAAATCCTGGCTCCCCATCAGCGGATGGCTACCGCTGAGTAGCTCGCGCACATGCCAGGCCAGCGGCTGATTCAACGGATCAGCCGGCCCATTCAGAAAGACCTCGCACTCCAGACGTGCCAGCTCCTCAACATCCTCGGGGCATGACCAACGCAATCGCAGGCCATCGCCAAGGTCGCGCACATATTGCGGATCGGCGGGAGATGAGTCAGTGAAAGGCATTATGGAAGCTCCTTTCCCCATTGCAGTGTAGTAAATGATCAAAAAAGACAAAAAAAAGCCCTGCCCCTTGACCTTGGCCTTGGGAGCCGGACCGGGACCAGAGCAAGCCTTGCGTCTGCAGACCGCTAGCGAAAGCGGTTGCTATCCAGGAGGAAGAGAGAAAGAGAAGAGCGGACCCTGAACGGGTTCAACGATGCGGTGGACAGCAGGCAGCAGAGAAAGCGAGCAGCTTTGACCGCCTGAAGGGAGAGAGAGCCGAGCTGGCCACCGTGGGATGAAGCACCTGTACCTGACCAGGCCGAAAGGTGTGCTGTCTCTTCACCACCAGGGGCCTCCTTTCAAGACCAAACAACGGGCGAGCCTACATCGAACCGGAAAAGCAAGAAAAGTATAGTCAAAGGAAGGCTCGCTGTCAAGTAAGCAGAGAAGCCACAACGGGGAGCAACCTCTCGGCCACCCAGGCAGGGCGTCACTTACGGTCGCTGTGGGTCGTAGCTCCAGCGGGCGAAGATGGCCGTTGACAGCAAGCGTTGGGCGCTCTCCTCCACCAGGACCATTTCGCCGGTCGTAATCGTGCCGCCGTAGCCGCGCATCATCTCCGCCAGAGCATAATACAAACTGAGAGCCGAAGCGCGGATCGCATACGTTGTCAACACCACAAAGAGCGGCTCCTCACTCAGCAGCGAACGACAGGTCTGCAGCAATCCCGGAAGCGATTCCTGTAACTTCCAGACCTCGCCACGCGGACCCCGTCCGAACTTGGGCGGATCGATAATCAGCCCATCATAGCGTGAGCCGCGGCGCACCTCGCGCTGAGCGAACTTCAGCGCATCATCCACAATCCAGCGGATCGGGCGCGAACTCAGGCCAGAGAGCGCCTGATTAGCGCGTGCCCATTCCAGAATCCTCTTGGAGGCATCCACATGAGTGACACTGGCGCCGGCGCTGGCAGCAGCCAGAGAAGCCAGGCCCGTATAGCCGAACAGATTCAGCACCCGTACCGGACGCTGCCGAGCCACAGGGCTAATCAACTCGACCAGCCAAGTCCAGTGACTGGCCTGCTCTGGAAAGACCCCCAGGTGGCGGAACGGCGTCGGAGCGGCCCAGAAGCTCAGATGTTTATAGCGCACCAACCAGCGCGACTCAATCGGACGGCGGAACTGCCAGCGCCCGTGCTGTTCCTGATCCTCCAGCAGGGGTGAGCTGCCCACAAAAATCGCATCGGCTCGCTCCCAGAGCTTACGTGGCAGAGCAGGCTGCCACAGCGCCTGTGGCTCGGGGCGCACGAAGCAATAGGGGCCAAGCCGCTCCAAGCGAGCACCGGCGCCGCTATCCAATAGCGCATAATCCTGCCAATCCGACGGTGCCAGCAAGACTAACGGCGGCATCTCGGCGCGCCGTGGTGCGAGACTGCCTTCAACCTGACTCATGCCAATACTCTAAAAGATCAAAGCCGTTTTGGCAAGAAGAGAGCCAGATCTAGGAGCCTTGGCATACCAAAACCAGCCTTGTTTTGACGACGCACTTCCACATCTCCTTTCCTAGCTCATCCAACCAATGGCAGGCGCATAGCATTCTCGGCCTCGCTCTCAACGAGAGGAAGAAACCAGGAGTGTCAGAAGAATCCTGTGAGGCAATTGTGAGAGAGGGTCAGGCTAAGGCTGCGAGTAACGGTGAAGGCGCGGAAAAGGAGCGATCTGGAATTGACATCGAGTTGCCAACCTTCTATACTGAACTAGGCTAGAATCAGAGCCTGTCCATCGAGCAAAGCGACCGCTAACTCAACGAGAACGGTGGTGGAGACTGTGGATGGGCTCAGGGCAACGACTGACAAACAAGGCTCGTGGCGGCGCCGGCCCGGAAGTATCAAGCCATTCCCCGATCAGCCGGAGAGAGACCGGAGCAGCGAGGCGCCCGCTCTCTGGGCGGACTGACAGAGCCAGGGAGGGCGCTGACCATGAGATTGGGAAGACAAAGGAGGGCCTGACTACTCCCTCGCTGACTGCCTTTCTCACTGTCAGGTCAGGCGTGTCAGGTCCCGGCGAGAAACAAGCTCATCTCAGAGGAAAAGGAGGCGGCGCTGTTCCCCCTTCCTGCTTGTAGGCCGTGCGTGCTATGGCGTAGGCAGGGGTTGATGCGCCGGAATGTTGGATGCCCTACGTGATCACTCAGCCGTGCATTGGCGTCAAAGATGCTTCTTGTGTCGATGTCTGCCCGGTAGACTGCATTCACCCGACGCCGAACGAAGAAGGGTTTGAGGAGAGCGAGCAGCTCTACATCAACCCTGACGAGTGCATCGACTGCGGCGCCTGTGAACCGGCATGCCCGGTCAACGCAATCTTTGAAGAATCGGCGGTGCCCGACGAGTGGCGGCATTTCATCAAGCTGAACGCCGACTTCTTCAAGAAGAGGTAAGGGCTAAGCCGAAGAAGGAAGGAAGCGGAGCGTGCTGGTCGCCTGGCAACGTGAGGGGCGGGCAGACCATCGATCTGCTTGAGGGTACTGAAAGGGCTGTGATATAATGCAGGTGCATGTATCATCGAAGAGAAAAGAACTTCTATTGAGGGAGCTGCCCCTATGCCAGTGAAGGGTCGCAGACGCGCGAATCCACCAGAGCAACCGGAGAACGACAATCATAACCATATGGCGGAGCAGGGGGAGGAGGTTGCAGCCGAGCCACTGACAACGGAGCAGGCTCCCATTGTACCGCTAGATGGTGAGCAGGCGTCGGCAGCGGCTCCTCTCCAGGGGGCGCAGCCTTCTGCGCAGGCGGGGGAGGCCGCTCCTCTGCCATTTCCTCCCAGTGAAACGCTTGCCGCGCCTGCTGGGCCGGGGTCGCCGCCGGTGGCCAATGGTGAACGCCCGATAACGGAGCGGCAAAGTCCTGACTATCTCCCGGCTGTTCCCCCGGAGGGGGGCCGGCGCCTGGTCCGTGACCACTTCCGTCGGCCTGTACCGGCTGCGGCTGGCAGTGCCTCCGGTCCTGTGGCAACCTTCCAGCAGCCGTCACCGCCTGCGCCGTCCCATGAGATTACCTTGCCACTGGGGAATCTCCTGCATCTGGCCTATAATCCCAGCTATACCGGCGCCGAAGAAGCTCGCAGCCAGCTCCTTCGTCGTCTGGAAAGCGAGAGTAAGGCTGGCGGACGGGCCCGTTGCTGGAACTGTGGCTCTCTGGCCGTCGTTTACGACCGTTGGGAAACGCGTAGCAAGGCCTTCGGCGAAGTGGGTGTCGCCTACTGTGAGATCTGTGGCGTCTGGAGTGTCATGTAAGTAAGACAGCAGGCCGTGTGCGGTAGGCAGCGGCCTCTGCCTGGCCCTCGCTGTTTGCCCCACGCCACTGCAAGCGCCGCTCTTCGCTAGAGAAACCGCAACGAGCCGGTGGAGAGGAGCCCCGTTCTCCCTGGCTGTCGTCCCCAGTCGAGCGCAAGCGGGTAGGGCTGGCCGAGAAGCTTCGTTGACCTTTCTCAGCGAGCACCAGACCGCCCTCGCTAGCGATCAGCCGTTCAAATAGGCCTGCTCTGCTGGGAGGCGCCCAGGAAGAGACCGGGCAGGAGAATGCCCGGCCTGGAAGCGTCATCATAGGGTGGCTGCGCCGCAGAATCGGTTAGGGAGGCAAGCGAGCAGAATGCGCATGGCAACAGAGTGAGGAAAGCAGCGGACAAGAAGGCAGACCCAAGCAAAGAGCAGCCCCTCGCCTGCCGCCAGACGTCTTGTAGTCCTCTGTGATCGTTCTGGCTTCATAGGAGCAAGTGGGAGAGTGAGGAAAAGGAAATGAAGGGCGCAAGCCGTTTCTTGGCGCTTCTGCGACATCACCGGACCGGACTGGATCGGACAGTTGTCAGGCAGCCGGCCTGCCTCCTCTCCCCCTCTAGTGAGCGCTTGCTCTCAGACTCCTATGTCGCCTTGATCCGAAGGAGTGAGAGATCCATGACGACGAGTCAGGCTCAGGAGAACGAGACGCCCCGTCGCTGCCCCCGTTGTGGGGGCCTGCTTTACAAGCCCCTGGGTAGCTCTTTCTATTGGCATGCCGATAGCAACCATCCGCCCTGCGATATTACCAATATTGCCGAATCTTCCTTCAAGCCGCGCGGCGCGGAGCCTGACAACCCGGCAGAGAGGCGCGAGCAACAGAAATAAATCCGCCCTGCCGGGCGTTTCCTTTTCTGGATGGACAAAACCGCCTTGCGTCTTAACAAGGAAGAAAAGAAAGGGACCACAGAGAGGAGAAGAGGAGGGGTGTACAACTTCAGGCCTGCGGCTGCGTAATACCTTGATGAGGAAGGAAACACGGGACTACAACGGCTTCGATTGTCGGCTGTCATCTCTCAGAGAGGCGAGTGCCCAGATGGCAGCGGCATTGAGTCGCAGCGAAGCAGCCTGTTTCCCTGAGAGAGGTGAAGCACATGTATAATCCACGCTATAATTCGCCATTCGGTATGGGAGGGGAGCGCAATAGCTGGCTGGGACCCTACCCTTACCAGACGATCCCTTATGTCAACGAGCGGGCGGGAAGCCTGGTCAGTAAGGTCATGCTCCTGCTGGCCATTTCCTTCCTGGTGGCTTGTATCGGCACCTTTGTCGGTATCTCCTTCTTCGCCCAGGTAGCTGGTTTGGGCGCTTATCTGTTGGTGGCCCTGGGCGGCTTGGTCGTCCTGTTTATTCTCCAGTTGGCCATCAATGTTCATGGGTTGAACCTCTTTCTACTCTACCTGTTCACCTTCTTGGAAGGGATGTCGCTTGCGCCCCTGGTGATGGCGCTCACCGGCGCCGGCATGGGGAACATCCTCGGCGAAGCCTTCTTGATTACAGCGCTGTCATCGTTGGGACTGGCCGCCTATGCCTGGACCACGAAACGTGACTTTTCTGGCTTGGGGAAGTACCTCTTCTTTGGCCTGATCCTCCTGCTGGTGGCGGGCATCATCGGTATCTTCTTGCCCGGCCTCTTTGGCACAGGGGTAGGTGGCTTGCTCATCTCTATCGTGGGTATCGCGGTGTTCGGCGGCTATGTGCTCTACTATGTGCAGCGCGCTAAGTACCTGGCCGACACCTTGCCCAATGCTATCATGCTCACCGTCGCTATCTTTGTGACGGTGATGAATCTCTTCCTCTACATCCTGCGCCTGCTGATGATCCTGCAGGGAGGAAGCCGCGATAATCGCTAAGGCCAGCAGGGCGAACGGTGCTGATAGGGGCTGAGGAGGCTGAGCTGGCTCACTGGGCAGGGAGACCACTCAATCACCAGCCCAGCAGAACCTTGCTTGGCCTCAGTCAAGCAAGCAGGTCGGGATGACGGGCAATAAGATAGGAATACAGAGGGAGACCGTGGCGCGGGAGTCGCCGCTCAGCTCGGAGACCCGCCTAGTGATCATGGTCCTCGCTATTGCGCGGAATACCCACCGCTGAGTATAATCAGACGGTGGGCCTGGGCTCTCTGGAATAAGGACACCGTTGCCAGTGTTTTCCTAACTGAAAGCCCTTGTGGCTATCTTAGCAAGTTAGCCTGCGTAAGAGGCAGGGAAGAAATCCATTTCCAGGGAAAGAGAGTCACGTGAATGGCTGAGCGTTCCAATCTGTTCCATGTCAGTGATGGCGACTTCGAAGCGCGGGTGCTTAAGTCTCCAACGCCCGTAATCGTCGATTTCTGGGCAACCTGGTGTCCCCCCTGTCGCGCCCTTGCTCCCACCTACGAGCAGTTGAGCGACGAGTATAAGGGGAAGCTGGCCTTTGCCAAGATGGATATCGACGAGAACCCAAGCACACCCGTGCGTCTCAATATCCAGGCCGTTCCAACCCTGATTGTCTTTAAAGACGGTCGAGAGATCGCTCGCTTGGTAGGCCCCCATCCGCTGCGCCTGAAGAGCGAGATTGATCGCATTCTGGCTCAGGCCAGAGTTGCCTGAGCCGCCTGCTGAGCGGGTAAAGGGAGCAAGTAAGAGGCAGTGTCGAAGGAGAAGTGCGATGATAGAGGCTGTTTCCAAAACCGCCCGTCTGTCTCGCACTTCTCCATGTATGTTCCCCTCTCGACGCTTTGCGGCTTTTATGATATATTCTTCTCATCAGCTTGATTGCCTGAGAGGTAGAATCCTGTTGTCTGGACATAGGGGGGACTGTATATTATGCCAATGTTGGAACGTTCGAACCCGCTGCCGCTCTATTACCAGTTGAAAGAAGTGCTCAAGCAGCAGATCCGTGCGGGGCATCTGGCTCCTCACACTGCCATTCCATCGGAACCAGAGCTGGTGGCGCGCTACCGTGTCAGTCGCGCAACGGTGCGGCAGGCCCTGACCGAACTCGTCCATGAAGGCCTGTTGTATCGTCAACATGGCAAAGGGACCTTTGTCTGTGAGCCGCGCGTCCAGCAGACTCTCAGCGAGCTTACCAGCCTGAGTGAAGACATTCGCCGTCGTGGCAAGCGCCCGGGTGGTTTGCTGCTTGTCAGCGAGCTGGTGCGCGGCTCGGAAACAGTGCGCGAGCGCCTGCGTCTTCTCGACGAAGAGCAAGCTATTCGTCTGGTCCGTGTGCGGACCGCTGATGATGTCCCAATTGCCTATGAGGTCGATTACTTGCCTTATCCACGAGCGACAGGCATTTATCAGCGGGCCAAAGAGCTGGGTGAAGGCTCGCTTTACAGCATGATGGCCTCGGAGGGCCTTACCCCCTATATTGCCGAGCAAAATGTCAAGGCGGCCCTGCCCTCGGCGCGCGAGGCCGAGCTCCTACGTATTCCTCCAGACGAACCAGGGTTGCGCGTCACTTGCACAACTTTCGATCAAACTGGCTCACCCATTGCCTATAGTGAGGTCTTCTATCCCGGATCGCGCTATGAGTATATGGTGACGCTGCGGGTTGCGAAATCTTGAGCAGTTGCTCATCGCTGCTATTGTGGTCTCGGGGGTGGTTAGGGTATTCCGCTTGACCCCCTGCGCTCTGGGGTAAGCTGAGCCAATGATCCGACCCCTTCTCCTGACCGGAAAGCACTACTGCTTACCATGCGTACAGCTCATACCGGCTGTACTCTGCTGAATGAAGCCTGATCCGCGCGCAAGAGCAGGCCGGCCTGAGTTGACAGAGACAGGCACCATAACGGTGAGGCAGAGGGAAGCGACCTGGCTTCGTCCTTTGCCAGATGAAATCTGACCTGCCTGGTGCCATTGTTGCAACCGTCAGGGCCGGTCTGCTTCGCTTCCATCACGGGGCCGTCTCTCTGAGTCGCCTCTTATTCTATTTCTTTTTCTTTAGGTAGGTAGGTAGGACGAAAGGCGGTAAAGAAACCCAGAGCATGTGCTCTGGTCCTACTTCCCTTCTCTCCTCCCTACCGTCTGGGCTTCCCCTCTGGCTCTCAGCTCTGGCAATCTCCCTGCTCTCTGTCCGGCTAGCAAAAACAGACTAGAAGAAGCTTGGACAGCGTGTTATACTAGGCCGGGACGTGCTTTTATGTGAGGCCTTCCTCTCTTGGCCAGCGCTTCATCGAGCGCGTCTGACGAGCAAACACAGAAGGGTAGCTACTAATGGAAGACATACCGGAGCGAGAACAGGCTATCGATTCGAGGGCCGCCTCTCAGAACGGCGTTACAGATGTGCGCAGTCATGAAGAACAGGAATGGACTGATCGCGGCAATGAGGCGGCGCGTCTGGGCGATTATGAGCAGGCGGTAGCCGCCTTTGAACGAGCCGTGGCTGTCAATCCTGACAGTGCCCGCTCGCGTTACAACCTGGCCCTGGCACAGCAATATCTAGGGGATCGCGAGTTAGCCATTGCCGGTTATCGCCGTGCCATCGATTTAGATCCCGGGCTGATCGAAGCTTACGTCAACCTTGGGCAGCTCTACAGCGAGCTGGGTTTTTATGAAGAGGCCATCGAGACGTTTCAACAGGCGCTAGAGATCGATCCTCAGAATGATGAACTCTATGTCAGCCTGGGCGATGCTTATCGTCTTCAGAACCTCTATCAAGATGCGGTCCAGGCTTACCGCCAGGCGCTCATTCTCAATGCGAATCATCCCCAGGCCGCGGTTAGCTTGCGTGACGTGCGTGGGCGGATTAACGATCAGCTGCGCCGTCTCATGGCTCAGGAAGCTGAGATCGATGAGAATCCGGCTGATCCTGCACGCTATGGGGAATTAGCCTCTATCTATCTCGACATGCGGCGCTATGATGAGGCGCTCTCGGTCGCTAATCAGATGCTGGCCTTAGACCCTGATGGACGGGCGGCTTATGATGTACTGGCCCTGGTCTATGAACAAATGGGCGAGCGTGATCAGGCGGCTCAGACCTATGAGCGGATTGTGGCTCTGGCCCCAGAGGATGCCACAGCCTGGGAGCGGCTCGCTTACTGGCGCTCGCTGCAAGGGCAGACAGAGGCGGCGCTCCAGGCGTATCGCCATGCTCTGGAGCTTGATCCTCAGCGTCAGGATGCACGCTTTGGCCTGGCCGAAACCTGTATGGAAGCTGAGCGCTATGAGGAAGCGGCTAGCGTCTACCAAGAACTGATCGCCGCTGCTGACGAGCTGCAGACCGAGGATCTAGCGGCGGCCTATGCCGGTCTAGCCGATGCCTATAATGCCCTGGGCCGTCATGAGGAGGCTATTGCGGCAGCCAGCGAGCTTCTCCAGCGTTGCGAGGATGACCCCGAGGGATACTATCAGCTTGCTACCGCCTACGACGCTCTCGGGCGCTATCAGGAGGCCATCGAGAATTACGAGAATGCCATTGAAGCCGACCCGCTGAATGCTGACTATTATAATGACTTGGCGGATGCTTACCGCGAGGTCAAGCGTTACAATGAGGCGGTTGAGATGGCTAAGCAGGCGATCGCCCTTGATCCCTCGCTCGTGGTGGCCTACGAGACCCTCGCCCAGATCTACCAGGAAATGGGACGACCCGAAGAAGCGCGCGAAGCCCTGGCCCAGGCGAGCGAGCTACGACAGGCCAGTGAAACCCTCTAGGCCCTTGCTCGTTCAGCCCTGCTCTCACTCGGCACCGCCAAGGCAGGATAGAAGCGACGCGGTGCGCGGCATAGCGCCGCAACTGCTGCGCGCCGCACACTGCGACCAAGCCTTTTTTGGGGCAGCGGGCCGGTCCTGCTCTGATCTCCACCCGCTGCTATGGCTCCAGGCGTCCTTTGATTGTCTCTGCAAAGCTCTCCAAGTCATCCAGACGCTGCCGAATGTGATCATAGAGCAGATCACGATTCAACGCGCCTGGATCGCGGATCAGGGCATCGCGGAGGTTGGTCAGCACCTCCAGCCGATAGGCCAGCGTCTTAGGAATCAGCTGCTGGGCTGCCACAATGCTCAAGAGTTCATGGTAGTCCTCGGGTCGGCGCAGGCCGAAGGAAGCGACCAGGATGCTGCAGATCTGCAGGCAGGCTTCAATGGCAAGCTGAAGATAGCGCTCAGCCAGGCCATAGATGCGGTAATCGCTGGTGAACTCCTCGCGCTGCGTCTCCCCCAGGCCGCGCAGAATCGAGATGGCCTCGCTTAGCTGCTGCAAATGACGCTGGACCAGATCCTTATCAATCGGCAGCAGTTGTTGCTGCAAGCGGCGGCTCAGGGCTTGATTCTGAATCTCGTCGAAGCGCTTGAAGTCCAGATAATCCATGACTGCCTTGGTTTCAAACATGATCCGCCGCTTCTCATCGCGACTATAGAGGATCTGGCCGTACTTGATCACTTGCAGCTTGAGGAGTAATGACGCCTGATTCAAAATCATTACGTCGATATTCTCGGTCTCCAGGCGCCTGGCCAACTCGCTGAAAAAGTAGAGCTGGTAGTCAAGAAACTGCTCCGAGCGCACCTGATCCATCAAGAGGATAGCAATATCAATATCGCTCAGCTCCCCAAAGGTTGTGCGCCCCTTCAGCACGCCGGTGAGGTACGCCGCATTAACGGGATTCTGGGCGAAGAATTGGTGAAGCTGTGCCTGCTTCTCAAAGAGATTCATCAGCAGCCTCCGATCAAACTCCTTGAGGACTGTCGGGAGACAGTAGTAGAAGGCTTCAAGGAGTATCCCCCATCCGTTGAGAGACCGGGGGTGCTTTCCAGCCAGTCCTTTGCCTGCCTATAACAGTCTAGATAGAAGAGAGGCGCCTTTCTGTCTCTCTCTTCTGTATGTAATATTCTACCATAGAAATGCGCCTGCGGCGGCCTCTGGCCTTTGCCCCCTGCTCAGCGAGCGAGAAAGAAGAGGCCTGCCTTGCTTCTCTTCGCTGACAGGAGAGAGAGACAGATCATTCCTCGCGAATGACCTGTCAGAGGCTCTGTGCTGCTCACACGCAGGCGTCCATCGTTGTTTATTCAGCCCTCTACCCAAGCTTCTCCGTCAAGGCTGACTTCTTTTTTCCAGATCGGTACGGTTGTCTTGAGGGTATCGATGATGTAGCGACAGGCTTCAAAGGCTTCGGCGCGATGGGGGGTTGCAACCACGATAATCACGCTGGCCTCGCCAATTTCTACACGCCCGAGACGATGGGCGACCGCTACCCGCTCTGCCCCCCAGCGTTTGCGAGCTTCCTCCACGATAAGCCGTATCTGCTGCTCTGCCATTTCGGGATAGGCATCGTATTCCAAATAGCGGATTTGTTTTCCACGTGCTTGGTTGCGCACTACTCCCTCAAAGATCACCATGCCGCCAACCTCGGGCGCAGCCACCGCGGCCACCAGCGCCTCGCGATTCAGCGGCTCGCGTGTAATTTGAATCACTGGCTCCATAGGCCTATCCTACCCAGGAGGAACTGACTGCTCCGGCTGGTGCAGGGCGGCTACGTGCTGGCAAGAGCCGGCCTGGCCTTAAGCCGCCCCGCCGCCAAGCGGAGGAATAAAAACAAGCTCATCGTTCTCCTGCAGCGTGCGGTCCGCAGGCACATACTCGCGGTTCACCGCGCACAGCGAGCGCTCCAGGATTGGCTGCAGACGGGGATAACGCGTGATCAGCAGCGTTCGCGCTGCCGCGACAGTCGTTCCCTCGGGCACCGTCAGCAATTCGGCGTCCTGGCCAACAACCTCGCGTAATCCCGCAAAGTAACGCACACGGATCCTCATGCCAAGAGTATATCACGCTGTTGAACAGGCTGTACAGTTAGTCGCGGGCGCTCAGCTTAGCCATGTGTAGCGGCGTGTCGCATGGCAAACTCAGCGAGCGTGCGCACTGCCACCCCCGTGGCCCCCTTCTCCTGATAGGGTTTAGGACTGTCCACAAAGCTGGTGCCGGCGATATCCAGGTGAGCCCAGGACGCGGAGCCGGCGAAGTGCTCCAGCACCTTAGCGGCAGTAATCGAGGAGGCGGGCCGACCTCCCGTCTGCTTAATATCGGCTACTTCACTCTTGATTTGCTCTTCATACTCTTCATCGAGTGGCAACAGCCACAGTTTCTCTCCCACGGCCTCGCCGGCGGCGATGAGTTCTGCGCTCAAGCGTGGATCATTGCTAAAGAGGCCCGTATAGACGTGTCCCAACGCGATCACAATGCCACCGGTCAGGGTTGCAACATCGATAATCGGCGAAAGTCCTTCGCGCGAGGCGTAGGACATGGCATCGGCTAAGATGAGTCGCCCCTCAGCATCAGTATTCACGATTTCGATGGTCTTACCATTCATGATGCGCAGAATATCGCCTGGGCGGTAGGAGTGACCATCTGGCATATTCTCAGTAGTAGGCACGAGAGCAGTTACATTCAGGGCCGGTTTAAGGCGTGCGATAGCCTGCATTGCTCCCAGCACGGCGGCGGCCCCGGCCATATCGCCCTTCATAGCCGTCATACCATCTGCGCTCTTCAAGGAAAGGCCGCCGCTATCAAAGGTAATTCCCTTGCCAACCAGAGCCAGGCCACCTGCCTGCTCTGGGGCACCACGATAGCGCACAATAGCCAGATAGGGAAGCTCGCTACTTCCTCGTGAGACAGCCAACAGGCCGCCCATGCCCAACTCTTCCATCTGGGGGCGCTCCAGTACCGTGCAAGCGAGGTCCCAGGTTTCGGCCAGATGGCGGGCGCGGCGTGCCAACTCACCGGGCGTCAGCACATTCGGCGGTTCATTGACCAGGTCGCGCGCGAAGTTAGTCGCCTCGGCCATGATGCGGCCTTTCTGGACAGCGGCTGCAAGTGTGCTCCTATCGTAAGCTGTCTGAGCCATTCCGACCTGGAGCAGCAGCTCCCGACCGGCTGTCTCATACTCTCGTGGGTTGTGGCTGCGATAGCGACTAAAGCGATAAAGGCCGAACAAGAAGCCTTCTACCTGAGCTTGCAAGGCAGCCAGCAGTGTCAGGGACTGCGGTGAACCTGGTTCGGGTTGCAGACTCGTCACATCGAGGGCCAAAGCCACGCGCTTTGCGCCTTTCTCCTGGAGCTGACGGGCCAGAGTGGCGCAAGCACGGCGCAGAGTCCGCGGCCCATCCCTCTCTAGATCACCAAGACCAAGTACAATTACCTGTCTGGCAGCCAACCGACCAGGGACATAGAAAGTCGTAATCTCACCGCTGTTACCTTTCACCTCACCACGGATGCAACTTTCCTGGAGCAGACCATCCAGGCGGCTATCGACCAGTTGGGCGGCACTGCTCAAGCGTGCCTGCTGGCTCCCTTTGGGGCGACCAGCACTGACCACGAGTGCATCACAGGCGATTTCGGTAGGTGGCTCGCTTATCAGACGGAGATCAAGTTCCTCAGTTGCCACGGTATCACTAGCTCCTTTGCACAACGATTGGCAGGGTAGCAGACTCAAGCCTGAGAACTCAGCAGGCGTTCAACTAGGTCCAGTAACTGGCGTGGCTTAAAAGGTTTCAGCAAATACTCGGCGTAGCCGCTAGTAGGACCTGTGCCGCGCGCCTCATCGGGCGGATAAGCCGTGACGGCCACGATTGGCACCTGCTCCATTCCTGGGCGAGAGCGAATCAATTGAGCTGTTCGCTCTCCATCAAGAACAGGCATGAGTAGATCGGTGAGAATCAAATCGACCCGCCCCGTGCGCTCCAGGAGATCCAGGGCTTCGCGGCCATTGGTCACGGAAAGGCAGCGATAGCCGCGAGAAGAAAGGACCTTCTCAAGGAGCAGGCGGTCAGAGGGATCGTTCTCGATAATCAGAATTGTGGCCTCACGTCGTGTGGATGATGCACCAGTATCCATCATCATCGATCGTCACTGTCGTCCTAGATACTTTTCGTGGAGAAACAGTAATACTGAATGGCAGAGACATGACAGACGCGCTTGACCTAAGCCTTGAGGGTTCCCGCGCCCGCTTATGAGCGACTCTGTGCCTTGGGGCTAGCTGCCAAGGGAAGCACAAAGGAAAAGATCGAACCTCGCCCTGGCATGCTTTCCACAAAGACCTCGCCGCCCTGGAGTTCTACGAGCTTGCGAGCAATCGTCAAGCCCAGGCCCGTGCCTCCAAACTTGCGTGCTGTGTTGCTATCGGCCTGGCGAAATGCCTCAAAGATATACTCCAGCGCTGCTGGCGAAATCCCGATGCCGCTGTCATGCACAGCAATACGCAGCATATCATAGCGTTCCAGGAGACTGCAACGGATCGTAATGCCCCCGCGTTCAGTGAACTTAATGGCATTGGAGACCATATTGACCAGCACCTGACGCAGGCGGTAGCTATCGGCTAAGACTCGCGGCAGCTCCTCGGGCAACTCTAGCTGCAAGGTGAGATCACGGGCAAAGGCCAAAGGCTTAAGCTGATCCACAACCTCCCGCAGACAGCCCTCGATGGCCAGAGGCTCAGGACGCACCTCCAGACGGTCGGCCTCGATTTTCGAGAGATCCAGCATATCATCGACCAGGTGCGAAAGGTCCTCAGCCCGGCGAATCATAAAACGAATATGCTCCTCCTGCTCTGGGGTCAGTTCTCCCTCAACAAACCCATCGACTAGCAGCGAGCCGTAGCTAATAATACTGTGTAAAGGAGCACGTAGCTCGTGAGTGACTGTGGCCAAGAACTGAGACTTTAGCTGATTAGCGCGCTCGAGAGCTACATTCTTCTCCTTGACCTCGGCGAAGAGCAGAGCATCTTGAATCGCCATGGCCGCCTGAATAGCCGCCGTGCTCAGCAGGAAGGTATCGCGCTGGGTCAATTGATAGGGGCGCTCAGAATACAGCATAATGGCCCCAATTGTCTCATCCTGCAGCAGCAAAGGCGTGGCAATCACGGCCCCATAGCCAGCCTCGAGGGCCAGCCGAGCCCAGCGCTCCTGCCGCTCCTGATAGATAGCGCGTACATCCTCGCCATAAGCGATTTTCTGTTTCTGCATGGCCATCCGGGCAAGCAGCATATCCAGCTCACGGAGGGCCTCTTGAGGGATGCGAGGATGAGGAGGTTCCACGCGAGCGACCGCCGCCTGGAGCCGTGGCGGACGGATCACGCGGCGCCGTGGGGGAGAGGGCGTCGGGCGCGGCAGCGCAGCCATTTTCGTTGTTGCCGCCAGTGTGATATCGGCGCGAGGATCAGTATAGACGCGCACCTGACCCTGACGATAGGTCTCCCCGGTCAATAGCTCAGTGCGAGGAGGGTCGTTACTCCAAAGAGCTACAGCCCAGGGAGCAGGCTGATCGCGTCCGTAGAGCAAGAGCGAGACCTGTCGCACCTGCATGATGACCCCAAGGCGAGAGACAATCTCAGCGAGCAGGTGCTCCAAATTGAGAGTTGAAATCAGCGCATCACTCATGCTCAGCAGGTCGCTCAACTGGCGTGTTAACAAGCGACTTTCTGCATCCTGATGGGCCAGCGCAGAGCTAAGCTGCTGGAAGGCCCGCGAGAGCGCGGTCAGCTCATCCGCAGGGAGCGGTGTTCCAGGCGACGCGGTGGGGGCAGAGGGAGGCACAGGCGCACGCGGAGGCTGTGAGAGCGGTAGGCGCAGGCCCTGATCAACTTGGCCCAACAGCTTAGCCAGAGGGAGCGTAATCAGGCGGCGCACCATGACGCTGAACAGTAGGAAGCCTGGAGCTCCGATAAAGAGCAGTAAAGCAGCGAGAGCCAGCCAGATGCGAGAGAAAGGCGTATGATGGATGGAAAAATAAGAGAGCAAAGACCAGCTTAGGACCAAGAACAGGCACAAGCAGAGGAAGCAGATCAACCCCGCCGCCAGAATTAGTTTAGCGCCCAAGGAACGCACCATCGCACGCATGCGAGCACAAGCCTCAGCAAGAAATAAGGGGAGGGCGGGGTCCGGCTCGTCCTCCCCTTCCCAGACCGCGCTAGTACAGGTAGCAGAGCTAGCACCACTCTGGTCGGCCAGCAATGTAGACAGCGCGGCGAGGTACGCTGTCAGCCTCCAGAAAAAGAAGCCACAGCGTCCAACATATCAGAAGGACGTCCGTCCAGACTGGCAGCATCATAGGTGAGCTTGCCCTGCTCATTCTGCTTGCCGCCACTTGCGGGTAGGCATGCCCAAGCCCCGCCATCCGTTTCAGGCTCCTTTATTATAACGGATGAGTGGGAGCCTGAGTTAGCGGGGAGACCGGTGTGTCTGTACTGGCTGGGGCAGTATCCTCGATATGTTCTACGTAGCCATGCCGGAGCAGACGCGCCACAGTGCAGGCGACGTCTTGTTCATCGCGGTGGACGAGACGGGCGATCTCACCGAGGCTCCTTTTTCCATTCAGCAGCAGAAAGACCAGGCGTTCACGACGATCAAGCTGAGAAATAATTTCAGGCCTGGCCGCCTCGGGAAGAGCACGAAAATAGACATCAGAGTGCAGCTCACCTGGTGCAGTCGCCTCTGCAGCGGCGGTGTGCTCTAGACCAGGAGCAGAAGCAGCGGCAGACGTGGACAGCAGAAGCGGGGCAGCGCGTGTCGCGGCATGCTTCAAATATTTACTGAGACCCCAAGCTCGTAGCATGACATCCCTCCTAACCTATTCAATTCGCACTGCGAATCCCCCTGGTTCTTGGGAAGGGCCTGGGACCCACCACTACTACATTATACTCACTGCACCTAGATAGCAGACTGGTTGGCAAAAGGACCGAGAAGAGAAAATAAGAGGAGATGAGTGGAGAGGAGAGCAAAATGACAGAGACTAAGCCAGTGAGGCAGAGCACGAGAGACGAGCGAGGAGCGCCGGCGGTGCCGCAGGACGGGACGACACACAGAAGCGGTGGGCAAAAGGGATATCCCGCCGTGAACAGCGCCAACAGTGAGAGCAGCGACAAGGCAAAGGACACTAGCGATGGCCACATGGACGGAGGAGCGAATGCACCAAACAGAGCGATGCACCCTCCCTGCTTGGCTGGCGGTGCCGGGCCATCACCTTCCCACGGCGGAGCTACTTAGAGCCGGCTCCTCGCTCTAACGCCTTATAGTGTTCACGGAACGACTGGCGTGCGCGCGACAGATACATCTTCACACCGCTCTCGGCGATATTGAGCGCCTGAGCGATCTCGCTATAAGAGAAGCCTTCCTGAGTATAGAGCAGCAGGGCAGCCCGATACTGCTGGGGCATACGTCGCAGGGCGGCGCGCACCAGCTCGGTCGTGGTATAGACCTCCTGCGGATCAGCGCTCTCCATATCGGCTGGCTCGTGGTCCAGATCCTGCCAAGGAAGCCAGGCGATCAGCTTCTTGCGGCGTAAGGCATCGTAAGCAGTATTTGTTGCAATGCGATAGAGCCAGGCCGATACCTTCAGATTACTATCCATCTTCGGCAGAGCGCGGAACGCCTTCAGGAAGGTATCCTGAGTCAGGTCATCTGCCTGCTCGCGATCGCCTACCAGATGGTACACATAATTATAA
>NZ_JADGHT010000333.1 GCF_019683755.1 Thermogemmatispora sp.
TATGTTGAGGAGCAATGATAATCTATAATAAGTATACCAGGCTTCTCTGAGTCAATCAAGTCCATCTCTGTTTAATCTCAAAAAATCCATTACATTTGATCTTCTTCTTAGAAATAGTATTATTCATCTAATGAGGCTAAATTATCTATTCCGGGCTATGAAACCATTATTGCTCTGAGTGAGCGAAGCGCTGAGTCGAAGGCCAGGAGAAGAGGAGAATGATCAGGGAACAAGACGAGGGAAATCGGCATGACGGAAGAGATCAATCGGGCCGGAGGCCTCGTCGTCTACAGGCTATGAGAGCGGGCAACCTGCGGATTCTTGCGTTGGGCAGCGAGCCTGAAGGCGAAGCGCTGGCGCGCCAGTTCCTACGCCAGGGCTGGAACCTGCGACGCACTTCCCATTTTCTTGCGCTCCAGCGTCAGGAAAAAGGCCTAGAGCGGATTCTCGTTCATTGGCTGAAAAGTGAAGAGAGCGATAATCGTCTCGTTGACTATCTTCAGCAGGAGCTGGTACGCATTGGTTGGCTAGAGGGCGAAGAAGACTTTAACGCGGCCCTGAATGGCCTCATTGCCTCGTTTGCACCGACAGCGCCCCTGGAGGCCTGGCGTCGCTTTGCCCTCAACACTTTTGCGCAACTCAGCAAGCTGATCGCGCCGGCTCCACCAACGACCGTAGCACCTATTAAGGACAAGGACAGCGGCGAGAGTATCGCCGCCTTCGCTGCTATCTATCGCCGTTTACTCACCTTGCTGCAGGGAAGCAGCTTGCTTGACGTCGGCTGTGCCTGTGCCTACTGGCCGCTCCTCGTTGCCCAAGGAGGCCAGTGTGCGCCGAGGTCAATTGTGGCGGTTGATCGTCGGGCCGAAGCCTTACGCTTGTCGCTCTTGTTGAGCGAGGCCTTGGGCCTGACTGATCGCCTCCATTTCATGCAGCTTGATCTGCTTCAGCCTGAATTTCTGGGCTTAGGAGCGTTTGATACCGTAACAGCTATCCATCTGCTAGAGCATCTTGAAGAGAACGAGCTGCCACATGCGCTAGATCAACTGCTTCATGTTACCCGCCGGCGCCTTCTCATTGTCGTTCCCTATGAGGAGCGAGCCCAGGAGTGCTATGGGCATCGCCAGATCTTCTCGACGGCGAAGTTACAGTTCTGGGGCCAATGGTGCCTTGACCGGCTAGAAGGGCGTGCCTCCTACTGGTGTGAGGATCTGCTAGGAGGTTTGCTCGTGATCGAACGCTTTGAGGGGCCTGACTCGCAGGAGCCTGTCGAGGCGAGGGGCCAGCAGGGGCAGGGAGCTGAGAGCCTCGCTGGCTCCTGCTGAGGGGACAACGCTGCGCGGCAGAGCGGGGCCAGCTCATGGGCTGCCTGCCTTGTTAGGAGAGAGATCCGTCCCGCGTGGGAGCCTGCTCCCAGCGGGACGGACCGATGAGTGAGACGGAGGCGCTAAACGATCGTACAGGCAGTGCCGTTCAGATAGAAAGCTGTTGGCGACGGATTACTGCCGCTCCAGGTCCCATTGAAGCCCGGATAGACCGACGAACCTGGCGGGATCGAACCATTGTAGCTGGCATTCGTAATCGTCACCTGGTTTCCCTGCTGGGAGAACACGCCATTCCAGCCCTGGGTTACCGTCTGATTGCCAGGGAAGGTAAAGGTGAGCGTCCAGCCATTAATTGTCGTGGTTCCGGTATTGGTCACCGTCAGGTTAGCCGTAAAGCCGCCTGGCCACTGATTCACGGCGTAATGGACACTGCATCGTAAGCCCGCCGTAGCTGTCGGCGTCGGTGTAGGAGTTGGTGTCGTCGCCGGCGTTGGCGTCACCGTGGGGCGAGGCGTTGGCGTTGGCGTTGGGGACGGCGTAGGAGTTGGCGTCGGCGTGACAGCCGTTGTTGGCGTAGGAGTGGCAGTCACTGTCGCCGTAGGAGTCGGTGTCGTCGTAGCACCGGCGATATCGCCGTAAACGATACCAAAGCCATTCGTGCCCAGGTAGACCCGACCATAGATGCGCGGATCACCAGTAATCGTCGTAATGTTGCCATACTGATGCTGACTATCGTTAATCAGCACCCAGGTATTGCCCCCGTCGTCGGAGCGGAAGATGCCGCGCACATTGCCGACAATGCCGCTGATATAGATGGCTGGATAGCTCTGCCCGGGGGCGGGCATGCCGAAGCCAATCTTATCAGCTCCTGCCAGGCTGGTTAACTTCGTGAAAGTCTGGCCGCCATCAGTTGAATGCCAAAGGCCATAGTCACTGGTCCAGGCGTTACCGCCAGCCAGCCAGACATCGCCCTCACGGCCCGGTACCGCCTTCACCACCACCGAATCGCCGGCCTGAGGCAGGCCGGTGGCCGACGAAGCTGTGAAGGTAGCGCCGCCATCCGTACTGTACCAGAACTTCCCCTGTCCATAGGCGTAGAACTTCTTTGGATTGACACGGTCCGAGGCCACGACTGCATTCTGAGGCACATTGGCGGAAGCCACCCAGCTATTGCCATTGTCGGTCGAATAGGAGACCGGAGCATTCACGGGAGCCCACAGTACACGGCTGGCATCGGCTGCGGCGGCCACGGTACCCCCGTTCTGAGAGACGCCGGGGATATCTTTATTACCTGCGAACCAGGTGGCGCCGCCATCGTAGCTGAAGGCCGTGCTGGTCACCGGCGGGCTGGCGCTCGGGTTACCATAACCGACGCGTACCATGAAGTTCGGGTTCAGCTCGGCGTAATCAATGGCGGCATACGAACCGGCATACGGGATGTAGTACATTTCCGGCGGCGACTTCGTCAGATCATCGTGACGGAAGCCGCTGACGTCGGCCATCGTGCTATAGAGGTGAGCATTGGCCGGCGGACTCACCAGGTCGGTCACATACTCCTCCTCGATGCCCAGAGCTGTACTCTTGAAATTCACAATGCCGCCGTTCTGGTAATTATCCCAGGCCGTCAAATTATTGGTTGCATAGAGCGTGGCACCGGTGCCATACATCAGGCGATCCGAATTGAAGGGATCGATGTTCATCCCCTCGATCATCCAGCCCAGCTTTACCGCTGGCACTGGCGGCACAGGGTTCTTGTTGCCGAAGTCAAGCCAAGGGGCGTTAGAGACATCAATAGTGTAGTAGAGATTGCGGTTAGGATAGCTAGCCCAGGTCCAGATCGGTTCCCAGGTAGCGCCGCCGTTTGTCGTGCGGAAGAGCTGGGCATCAGGCCACCATGAATTGACACTGGCTACCACGATCGTGCCAGGATGCTGCCAATCGACCGCCAGGCCGCCGTAGCCGAAGTAATCGTTAGCGCTATCGGAGCCAGGCACAGGACTGATCTTCGTCCAGGTGCCTGTACTGGGTGTAAACTTCCAGACATCGCCGCGGCTTCCATTGTAGGGACCCTCCCAATCGCTGTAGGTCACGTACAGGGTCCCTTGCGAATCAACTTTCCCCTGGTGGGGGAGATACCCGGTAGAAGCATCGCTCGTCGTGCTCCAGGTAGCGCCTCCAGTGCAGGTCACCGTTGTTCCGCTGACGCTGCAGGTCGGCTCACCCGGGATCGGCGCCCAGGTAGCGCCCGCATCGGTGCTGCGATAGATATTATAGGCGCCGCTGCGATTGTCAGCGACTCCAACATAAATCGTTTTAGTAGGGCTGCCCGGCGTGCCCGTCGAGGGATCAAAGGTCACCCAGACTACGCCCACAGGATCACTGAGGTAGCCGGTGGGGTCATTGGGGTTCTCGGCGAAAGGACCGGTGTCGGGGAAGTTGGTCACCTTACTCCAGGTCACACCATAGTCAGTGCTGCGCCAGAGACCATTGCCGCTGCGGGCCCCAAAGTAGAGAATGGCGTCATCATTAGGGTCAATGGCCAGGCGCTCACCCATGCCACGCCCGGGCATATTGCCGCCCATCTTAAAGGGCATCTGCGTGATCTGGAAGGTGTTACCGTAGTCGGTTGAGCGCAGAATGACCCCATTCTGATTGGTCCAGTTATTGGTATACATGCCGGCAGCAATGTAGAGACGGTTGGGTTGTACGGGGTCAGTTGCGATACTCTCAACGCCGGCCATGTTCCAGTTATCGGGGGTCACCCAGGACATCAGTTGAATCCAGGTGCCGGTGTTGGGGTCCCAGCGATAGGCTCCTCCGATGTCTGTGCGCGCGTAGATCAGATCCTTCTGTTTGGGATTAAAAATCACGTCGACAACAAAGCCGCCGCCACCACCAGTGACAACATTGCGCCAGGTATAGGGCTGTGTGGCCGCTGGTGCAGCGCTGGCAGCGCGCGAGGAGCGCACACTAGCCAGGGCGATGGTCAACAGCAGCATGGCGCAGAGGAGCAGCAGGGGCAAAGCCTGCCTGACCCACCTGTGCCATCGCTGCCATCTGCGGGGAGGTGAAACGTGTTCTACCATAGCAGCACTCCTTTGCAGCGGTAGTGATCAGGAAGTACGCTGAGCAAACATTAAACACCGGCACGAAGAGAGCCTGACTGTTCCTTCCGGCTCCTGTACGCGATGGTATCGCTCCCGGGAACGATACCACAAGAGCAAGGGCTAAGCAGATGATAGGCAGGTGCGCAACAGTAGGCCATCCTCCATCTGCCAGCCATTGCAGGAGGCGGCGGCGAGGGATCGGAGTGATTGAAGTGCATAAATATACAATTGAGGTTCATTGATACGACTGGAGGTTGCTACTGGCGAGCGGTAATGCTACAATAGCAATCGTAAACGGTTCCGTAATCGGTTACATAACGAATGAAACTGTTGAGATCTGCATTGTTAGGAAGCATCTCTCATTGTACGGCGGCTGGCAGCATCGGGAGTGTACAATCGAGAGAGTAGACAATGCAGAGAGCAACGGAACGCTGTGAGGTTGCGATCAGCAAGCAAAGGCCATCTAGAGAACTGCAGAGCAGGATGCTCTTAGCAGATCAGCCAATGCTGCGAGGTCTTTGGAGGAGACACGCATGCCGACCCCAAATCGTCGCCTTAGGCAGGCACGCGAACTACGAGGTTGGTCCCAGGCCAAAGTTGCGGAGCAGAT
>NZ_JADGHT010000334.1 GCF_019683755.1 Thermogemmatispora sp.
ATCACCACCTGCTCCGGCTGGTTCGGCAGCACCGCGCCCATAAAGACCGTATCGATATCGCCGCCCGCTGGATAAGGGCCACGGTTGAACAGCTTATCGAGGGGCTTCACATTCCCCAGCGGATGCTGATAGGTCAGGCGGTGAATCGCTCCATACTGCCAGCGTGCCACATCTGGGCCCAACTTCTCCAATAGCTCAGCGATAGCTGCCGACCAAGCTGCCGCGATAGCCGCAGGCCATGAGCGCGGCCCATTAGGAATAGCCGACTCCGCAAACCAGCTATCATCACGCTCCTTCAGCAAGCGAATCAGCAGCGGCTTACTCCGGCTGGCATAGCCATTGAGAATCGCCAGCAAGGTCGAACCAACGCCCAGATACTGAGAGAGCAACTGCTCATCGTCGCCGATGACCGCCCCGAAGACAATGCGCTCCAGCTTCTGGAGGAACGTTTCATAAATCGCCGCCCCGGCGCTCTGAGGAGAGAGCACATAATCCCACTCCCGCAGCGTCTGCAGCGCTGTCTCCTCCAAAGCATTCGCTGGGCTAACCGTCTCGAGCACATGAGGCACAATCTCGCGAGCTGGCAGCGCATACTGATCCGACTGGATGCGCGCCATATCCGCCAGCGACAGACGCTCCTTACTCAGAAGCAGATCGCGGATACGCTGCGCGCGATAGCCGTTGAGCCACTCGTGAGTAATATAGTAGGGATAATCATCCTTCACCACGCGGTTATTGGCCGTCACAATCAGGTGCTCAGGCGGATTAAAGAGGCGCGGCAGCTCCTCAAAGGGAATAAAGCCAGTCCACTCATATTCCCCCGTCCAACCCGGCGAAGGCAGCAGCGTCTGACGGTGGCTACGGACAGGAATCAAACCCGCCATAATGTAGCCAATATTGCCCTCGCGGTCAGCATAGACCACATTCTGCGGCGGCACATCCCAATCACGCATCGCCTCCAGAAACTCCTCCCAGCAGGTTGCGCGATTCAGCTTCTCCACCGCCGCAATGATGCGGCAGGACTCAAAGCCAGTCCACCGCAGAGCGAGAGGCAGCTCCCCTGGAGTAGCGCCATCTCCCTGGCCTGCCTGCCCTTTCCCTGTCGGGAGACTGCTCAAAATGGGACCGTGTCGTGTCACCAAGACCTCCTCTACGACCGGCTCCTTGCGTCCCTTGACACGGATCTCCTCGCGGATTACCTGAGCCTCTTCCCAACGGCCCTGGAACTCATAGCGGTATGGATTCTGCGGGTCAAACTTCTCGATATAGAGGTCCTGAACATCGGAAATCGCATTCGTCAGTCCCCAAGCGATGTAACGGTTATGGCCGATCACAATACCAGGGGTGCCCGGGAACGAGGCTCCGATCACATCGATGTCGCCAGCCACCAGGTGGCACTCAAACCAGATCGAAGGAGCGCTCTGAGCCAGATGCGGATCGTTACAGAGAATAGGAGAGCCAGTCACAGTCTTACTGCCATCCACCACCCAGTTATTGCTTGCCCCTAGCGGACCGAAGCCACTCAACTGCCGTACCTGCTCGTATGGCTCCAACAGACCCGGATTGACCCCACCATACTCAGCGCCTGGAGGAATGATCAGCGGGTGCGAAGGGTCATAGCCTGCCTCCAGGCGGGCTGCCCGCTCGGCACCGGCGCGAGCAATGATGCGGGCGCGAATCAGCTCAGTCTCCCAGTTGCCGCTGAGATTCCAGCCCATCATCTTGGCCCAAAGCAGACTATCGGCAGGCTGCCAGGGATCAGGCCGATAGCGCAGAAGGGTGAATTCCACAGGGAGCGGATGACTCTCAATAAAGGCATTGACGCCGGCGGCGTAGGCTTCCAGAATCCGGCGGTGATGGGCCGAGAGATGAGCTACATCATTGGCGGCGGCGCGATGCAGGCCCAGACGACGGCAGAAGCGGTCAAGCTCTAGCGTTACCTCACCGACAATTTCCGAGAGCCGACCGGAGCCCAGGCGGCGGTTGAAATCCATCTGCCAGAGGCGCTGCTGCGCATGAACGTAGCCCTGAGCGAAGAAGAGATCATCCTCATTACGAGCATAGATATGGGGTACGCCATAGCGGTCGGTAATGACCTCGACTTCCTCATGCAAGCCAGGCAGGCGCCGGACACCCTTGGGCGAAGGGATGGGGCGACGCAGCAAGAAATAATACGCGCCGCCAAGCGCACCCGCCAGACCGGCGGCAGCCATCAGCGTCTTTTGCCACCAGGATGCCATGATTCTCGCCTCCTTTGCGTGCGTTATATACGACTCGCAGAATAGGCTAAGAGATAGGCCATCCCTCCCTTTCCATTGCATGCGCACATAGCCGCTTGCTCTCTTGCTCACCATCGGCTGTCAAGCCCCTCACCCAATCCCCCCTCCGTGCGCATCCAACGACAACAGCCAGGGGATCTGCGAGCCGCTGTCACCACTCATTGACACCTCAGCCTTCGGCGCTTGCCCATCTGCCTTTGCAGGAGCAAGCGAGCGAGGAAAGGCAGAAGAACAGCGGGAAGAACACCAGGTGGTCGCTCCTGGCTCCCTCCCGCTCTTGCTAACTAAGACAACCTGGATCATCCAGGCAATATTATACGTTGTGATCGGTGCTGGCTGCAGATACTGAGGTCGATCCTGGAAAGCAAGCGCGGTCAACGCACTGCTAATCCTATGCATGCGAGCGATAGCCGTCTGTCAGCGCTCGCGCCAGGCAAAGCCAGAGGCCTCGCCTCTAGCTGCCGCTCGCCGCTTGAATGAGCTAGCCCGCTTCCCGGCCAGCAGGCCGCCCAAGAGAGACAGCGCTCAGCGTCGGGCAGGCAGAAGCCGCTACACTTCCCTATCTCATTAGGTCTGCCCAGGCCTGAGCAAATGCTCTCAGTGGGAGGGCAGGTGAGCCGGGCAAGCCAGACGATCCGCTGCTGCTCTTCGCTCCAAGACAGGCCTGGCTCGGCCTGGCTAGACCAACTCTGTACCCCGAGCCGTATCGCGCACCTCAAAGCCAAGCGCCTTGATCTGCTCACGTAGGGCATCTGCACGTTGCCAATCGCGAGCAGCGCGTGCGGCCTCGCGCTCCCGCACCAGAGCCAAAACCTCCTCAGGAATAGGACGTGGCTGGCGCGGGGAGACCGTCTCCAGGCGCAGGCCAAGCACACGGTCAAAATCTAGAATCAGGCGACGTCGCTCGGCTGGTGGAATACGCTGATTATGGAGCGCGCGGTAAGTCACACTCAGGGCCGTGGGCAGCTCCAGATTATCGTTAATCGCCTCGTGGAAAGCGTCCCGCAAGCGCTGAGCCTCCTCAGACCAGGGACCTGTCGCGCCCACCCCATCAGCGGGCAACTCTGCCAGAGCCTCACGCAGATTATTCAAACCATTCTGGGCTGCCGCAATCGACTCATCGGTAAAGTTGATCTTAGAGCGATAGTGAGCGGTCAGCAGCAGATAGCGCAAAGCCAGCGGCTCAATGCCCCGTTCCTTTAGTGTCGAGAGGAGGATCACATTGCCTTTCGAACGAGCCATCTTGGCATTGCCGAAATCCAGAAACTCGCCGTGGACCCAATAGCGTACGGGCGGCTTACCACTGACCCCCTGACTTTGAGCGATCTCATCCTCATGGTGAGGGAAGATCAGATCAACCGCGCCGGTGTGAATATCGAACTGGTCACCCAGATACTTGACGGACATCGCTGAGCATTCGATGTGCCAGCCGGGAAAACCAAGGCCCCACGGACTCTCCCAATTCATTTGACGCTTGGGACTGCCCCGCTTCCAGAGAGCGAAGTCCTCGGGCGACTGCTTATCATCGGCCACCTCCATCTGTTCGCGCCCGTGACCGCCAGCCCGCAACTGCTCCAGTGTGTTGCCGGAGAGCTTACCGTAGTCGGGGAAGCGGCTCACATCGTAATAGACATTTCCCTCACTAGTCACATAGGCCAATCCTTTTTCAAGGAGCCTGGCGATCATCTCCTGCATCTCAGGGATGTGATCGGTCGCCTTGGGCGCGATGTGAGGGGGCAGAATGTTTAGCTCAGCGGCGTCCTCCTCATAGCGGCGCGTGTAGTAGGCTGCGATCTCATAGGCGGAACGACCCGTCCTACGCGCCTCATGCTCGATTTTATCCTCGCCACGTTCCTCGACGTCGTTCTGCAGATGACCAACATCAGTGATGTTGCGCACCAGCAGCACCTCATAGCCGTTGTATTCGAGCATGCGGCGTAACCAGTCGGTCATCAGGAATGTGCGAAAGTTACCGATATGGATATCGCGGTAAACAGTGGGTCCGCAGCTGTAGATGCCCACCTTTGGCGGATGAAGAGGCTCAAAACGCTGTTTCGTGCGACCGAGTGTATTATAAAGCACAATCGGCCTGGCCGAAATGCTGCTCATTTTTCTATTCTCTCCTGATGTCCTAAATGCTCACGAAACTGTACCCAAAAGGAGCCAGGGGAAGCAAGTGCAGGCAAGCAGTGCGCTAATTACGCGTATTGCGGCCAGAAACAGCGTGGGTACAGAAGTGTGTTGCAGCTCGTGGTATAGCCGCCATCATGCCCATAGCACCTTCAGTCCTCTGATTTCTCTGCCCTATGTCTCTCGTCTTGTTGCGCCTCATCTCATCTGCGCTCACGCTTGTCACCAGGATGCCAGGGCGAGCGCGTACCTGGAGGCTGATCCATGCTTCTGTTGGGAGGAAACCACCGGTGTATGACGGTCAAGGTCGATCCGTCTTCGCTAGTATAGCATACTCTCAGGCACTGGTATAGCCCCAGCCAGAATTTGCAAGGTTTTTGCTTATCTGCGAACAGCGCCCAGCATTTTTTCGGTTCGCTGCCCCTGCTACGTCTAGAGAGTGGAAGGCCAAGCCGCAGGGGCAGAGCTGATGGTGCCGGTCTCTTCTAGTCAAAGCTAACGGTCTTGCCTCCCTGCGAGCTGCCCTTCTCTGGGCAGCAATCTCCTGCCGGGTCTTCTGCTGTTCGGCCTGATCATCCATGCCTGGGAAGGCTCGGCAGCGAGAGTATACTTATAGTTATTCTATTAATAGT
>NZ_JADGHT010000335.1 GCF_019683755.1 Thermogemmatispora sp.
CTCGCCGCCGCGGAACGACAGCATATTACTGCGAATCTGCTCCTCCAGAGCCTGGGCCACATCCGTATTCTGGCGAAGGAACTCCTTCGCATTCTCGCGTCCCTGACCGAGGCGGATATCGCCCACAGTGAACCAAGCGCCGCTCTTCTTGACCAGGCCCATTTCCAGGCCGAGGTCAAGCAAGCCACCCTCGCGAGAAATACCCTCGCTATACATAATATCGAACTCAGCCACCTTAAAGGGAGGAGCCACCTTATTCTTCACCACGCGCACACGTGTACGGCGACCGACCACCTCCTGGCCCACCTTAATCGTATCCGTTGAGCGGATATCCAGACGGACAGAGGCATAGAACTTCAGCGCGCGGCCCCCGGAGGTGGTCTCTGGATTGCCGAACATCACTCCGACCTTCTCGCGCAACTGGTTGGTAAAGATAATCGCTGCATTTGAATTAGTGATAGCCGACGTCAGCTTACGCATAGCCTGGCTCATCAGGCGGGCCTGGAGGCCGACATGGGAATCGCCCATTTCGCCCTCGATTTCGGCGCGAGGAGTCAAAGCGGCTACCGAGTCCACCACGACCACATCGACGGCCCCACTGCGGACCAGGGCATCGAGAATCTCGAGCGCCTGTTCACCCGAATCCGGCTGAGAGATCAGCAGATTAGCGATATCCACTCCACAGCGTGCGGCGTAGGCTGGATCAAGCGAATGCTCGGCATCGATAAAAGCCGCATAGCCGCCGGCGCGCTGAGCATTGGCAATAATATGCAAACAAAGCGTGGTCTTCCCCGAAGACTCTGGGCCATAGATTTCCGTAATGCGACCGCGAGGCACACCGCCCACACCGATCGCCAGATCCAGCGCGATCGACCCTGTTGGGATCGCCTCCACCTGAGCGTGAGCCGCCTCGCCCAGGCGCATAATTGCCCCCTTACCAAAGCGGCGCTCGATCTGCTGAACAGCCTGTTCAAGCGCGCGCTCCCGCTCACTGGCCGGGGCGCTGCTATTGGTGCCCGAAGCGATGCTCATCTTCTCTTTCCTGGTCATCATAGTGCCACCTTTCGTGCTGTATCCAACCACAAGCGAACCGATGCCCCTGCCACGTGAGAGGTAATCGCGGGCAGCATCGGATGACCTCCTGCTGTACTCGCTCTCACAGAATATCTTCCCTCGTGAGGGTCAGAAAGCGGAAGACAAAGCGTTCCTCTCTTTTCTGCCTGAGCGCTCTCCTGCAGCTCTGCTGCTGTGCTGGTTTGCTCATCTCGACCTTCGCCTGCTGGTTTTTGGCCCTGGCGAGCTAGAAAGAGCAAGGTCAGCATGAGTGTAGAACATCTGTCAAGGAAAGTCAACAGGCGAGCGTGGCGAGAAGCCCTGGCCCGCTTTGAGCTTCAGGCGCCGAGATCGAGGCGCCCCTCGATTGAACGACGCAGGGTACCTTCATCAGCATATTCCAAGTCGCCGCCGATGGGCAAGCCGCGGGCCAGACTGGTGATCTTCAACTGGCGTGGGGCCAGTTCTGGCTTTAGCTCTTTGAGGCGAGAAACGAGGTAATTGGCCGTGTACTCGCCTTCAAAATTGGGATTGGTCGCTAGCACGATCTCGTGAATCTCTTCCTGTCTGACGCGTTCAAGCAGCTCTTTGATGCGCAAGTTGTCAGGTCCGATCCCTTCTAACGGGGAGAGTGCCCCATGTAGCACGTGGTAGAGACCCTTGTAGGCGCCGGTGCGTTCCAGCGCCAGGACATCCAGCGGCTCTTCGACCACACAGACCACCTGACGATCGCGCTGGGGATCTTGGCAGATACTGCAAGGATCATGCTCTGTGATATTAAAGCAGCGTGAGCAGTAAATGATGCTCTCCTTGACGCGGAGAATGGCCTCAGCCAGGCGGCGTGCCTGCTCGGCTGGGCTGCGCAACACATGGAAAGTCAGGCGCTGGGCGGTCTTGACGCCGATGCCTGGCAATTTCGAGAACTCCTCGATCAAGGCCGCAACGGGGGGAGCCAGCTCGCTCATGACCTAGAACAATCCTGGAATCTTCATGCCACCTGTGATAGAACTGACCATTTTCTGTTGGGCCTCGACCACCTTGCTAAAGGCGTCTTTGGCAGCCGCCAGCAGCATTGCCTCCAACTCGCCGATGTCTTCGGGGTTCACCGCCTCGGGATCAATTTTGACGGCAGTAATCTCGTAGTTCCCCTTCATGGTAATAGTGACAGCGCCACCTCCCGCGCTCCCACTAAACTGGCTCTGCTCTAGTTCCTCCTGTAATTTCTGAAGGCGCTGCTGAGCCTTCATGATTTCTCGCATGTTCATGAGAGAAGCTCCTCACTCGCTTTTTTCGATGTCGATATCGACGATCTCTGCATTAAAGGTTTTGATAACCTCTTGCACTCTTGGATCGCTGCTTGCCTTCTCGCGCAGCACAGCCGGTGGAGGCAAAGAGCCGTTACGCTGCTCCTGCGGCGCATCGGTCGCTGAGGCAGAGGGCGGAATCTGGTTGTTGGCGGCTAAGGGCCGGTTGGAAGCTGGAGACTCAGGAGACGGCGGGGCCGCTGGCTCCTGGGTCTCGGCTGGTGGCTCTCTTCCCTCGGACCTGCGCTCTTTATCATTTTCTGTCACGCTGCCGTTTCTGGCAAGGGGGGAGGAGGCAAGAGCCTCTGCATCAGCAGGCTGGGGCGGCCTGGCCTTTGCCTCAGTCTCTGTGCTGTCTGGGGCAGTCGCTGGATGTGGAGCGGCCACTGCAAGAGACTCCCCTTCTGAGGCGCTCTCCGAGCTAGGGCTACTGGTCACAGGAGGTGAAGGCTCTCGACGGAGCATAGCGCGTCCAAAAAGGGGAGCGCCGGGCGGCTGGCCAGGTGGTAACAGGCGTACCAGACATTTCATGCTAAACTGCAGCTCGAGGGCCTGTTCGACCGGCTTGTGACGGTTCCCCTGGCTGAGAAAATCGTAGTGCGGTTGATGCCCGGCCTGAATAACGACGACTGGCAAGCCGTTATGTTGCTCCACGGCCACAACGCGGAAATCCTGAAGGCAGGAGGCTGCTTTCGGGTTCTTCTGGCTGACGCGGCGTCGAATAATCTCCCAGGACTGTTGTACCTGCTGTAGCGTCAGGGTGCCGCCTGAGGAAGCGCGCGAAGCAGGGCGATTGCCGGCGCTACCGGCGTGAGGACGATGAGCAACGGTGGAAGACGTCGCAGCAGGGCTAGAAGTTGCGGCCCCCACGCCAGGGGTGGCTCCTGTTCCTATAGTACCAGTAGGACCAGAAGGGGGAGTCGCCGGACCGGTCTCAGCGCGACTGCGGGCGGCAGAGACAGCCGCAGAGCGTGACGGGGGCAAGAATGGGCGCAGGGGACTGGTCTCCTCGCGTATCTCCTCGCCGCGTCCCGAGAGAGGCGCCGCCTGAGAAGCTGGGGAAGCGCTAGGCCCACCAGCGTCCTGCCAGGTCGAGGCGGCGGGCAGTGACATGCCCCCCGCCTGAACACGACGGCGCAGCTCCAGGCACTCCAGAAAAGCCAGCTCCAGGGCCAATTGCGGCGTGCCCAGTCCTTTCTGAAGCAGCTCGTTCTGAGCGCAAATGCGGGCAAAGCCGGTCAATTCTTCCAAAGAAAAAAGGCGAGCCAACTCCTGGATCTGACGAATCTCCTCATCGCTGCGATCCAGAACCTCGGCCAACGAAGCCCCAGCGCGCGCTAGCATCAAAGCGCGCCAGTACTCTACCAACTGGGCATTGACCTGACGTAAATCGGCCCCCTCCTCAGCGAGCTGGTGGATCAAATGCAAGCCAGCCGCGCTCTCCTCTGCTGCCACAGCCTGGACCAGCTTCTCAATAGCGCGCGGATCGGCCACGCCCAGCATGGCCTGAACCTGAGCCAGCGTGACCCGCTCACCCGAATAAGCAATCGCCTGATCAAGCAAGCTGAGCGCATCGCGCATGCCCCCGGCGGCGGCACGGGCGATCAGCTCGGCAGCTCCCGCCTCAAGCGTCACCCCTTCCTGGCTAGCGATATAGTGCAGGTGATCCACAATCTGCCGCGTTGTAAAGCGCTTGAAATAAAAGCACTGGCAGCGTGAGATTACGGTAGCTGGCATCTTATGCATATCGGTCGTGGCCAGCACAAAGATCGCGTGCTCAGGTGGCTCCTCCAGCGTCTTCAGCAGGGCGTTAAAGGCCTCTGTCGTTAGCATATGGGCCTCATCGAGGACATAGACCTTATACTTGCCGGAGGTGGGGCGCACCATGACCTTCTCGCGCAGCTCACGGATATTGTCAATACCGCGATTTGAGGCGGCGTCGATCTCGATCACATCGAAAGAGGTGCCGGCGGTAATCTCCCGGCACTGTTGGCACTCATTGCACGGCTCGCCATTGCGGGGCTGCTGGCAATTGATGGTTTTCGCGAGCAGGCGAGCGGTAGTCGTTTTACCAGTGCCACGCGGGCCTGTGAACAGATAGGCATGCGCCAGCTTGCCGCTGCTGAGCGCATTTTTCAGCGTCTCAACAACGGCCTCTTGGCCGACCATCTGCTCAAAGGTTTGTGAACGCCACTTGCGATAAAGAGCCTGCGAACTCATAGGGATGCACTCTCGTCTTTTAGCTGCCTGCCAGGCTAGCGGGTGAGCAGGAAGCAAGACAAGGCGCCTCTCTCACGCGAACCGATCCTGGCCAGTGCAGTAGCGGCCAGGTGACCAACAGGTCGGGTGAAGTTGCGTAGGTCTGCGTGCCATGCCGGCAAAAGCAGCACACCGCCGAGCGGTGCTACTATGCCGCCGAACGTGGGACAGAACAGAGCGCAACGAAATGCGCGAGCCGAATGCGCGTCTGAGGCAGATAGAAACGCGAGCCACATAGACAGAGACAGAAAACCGGCTTTCGCCCGGCCCTGCCGCTCAGCGCAATCAGGCAACCCTGCGACGCCCAGAGAGGTCCATTTACCGTTGCTTCCTCACGGACCTGGCGGGGTTCACAGACATCTGCCGCGCAGGACCCAATTGCGCCGAGCGGCAGGGCGGGGA
>NZ_JADGHT010000030.1 GCF_019683755.1 Thermogemmatispora sp.
TCTTTATTTAGTATATCATACAGCCCAGCACCGATAGACTGAGCAGTTGGCGAGCGAGCAAGCGAGGCCATCAGGGAAGACCAGCCGTTGGCAAGATGAAGTCGCCCTAGCCCAGACCAGACCCAGCAAAGGCACGCCGGCCCATTGCCGTGCGCCTGTTATCCCAGGGGGCAGGCAGCAGCAACGGACCGGCGCCAGGGGTTGCCAGGGAAAGGTGTCTGCAATCAGGCGGCCTCTCTCTGCTCACGCCGCCCCGACCGGCAGCGGCACAGCGCGCTGAGGTGGAGAAGCGGCCTCTTGGAGGCTGCAGGCCTGGATAAAGGCCGAGAACACTCGGGCGCAGGCCGGAACCTGACGATAGATCTCCTCGGGATGACACTGCAGAGCCAGAACGAAGCGTTTCGTCGGCACCTCGATTGCCTCCACTACGCCATCTTCAGCACGTGCCGCGATACGCACCCCTTTACCTGGCTCCTTGACCGCCTGATGGTGAATGCTGTTCGCCCAGAACTCACGCTCACCAGTGATAGCGGCCAGGCAAGTGCCAGGTTCGACGAGTACGCGATGCACAACCTGGCTGCGGGGCAAATCCTGATTCATATGGCGCAAACTGCCAGCGTACTGGCTCTCCAAATCCTGATAGAGCGTCCCCCCCAGAGCCACATTGAGCAACTGCATACCGCGACAAATGCCGAGAATTGGCTTTTCCTCTCGCAAGGCCCAATGGGCCAGCGTCAGCTCGAACTCATCGAGAGCAGGATCAGTGTCGCCAAGGCACGGATGTGGCTCCTCACCATAGCGGCGCGGCTGAATATCTTGTCCACCGGGCAGAAGCAGCCCATCGAGACGAGAGAGCAGAGTCTCTAGCGCCGAGAGATCATGCATCAGTGGGATAAGCACAGGAACGCCCCCGGCATCCTCAACGGCATGGACATACGACCGATTATTACCATAGATCGGTCGCTGAGAGCCATGCCGGTGAGCCGGATGGCACGGAATGCCGATCAAAGGACGCATCGTTTTGACGCCTTTCATATAAGATTTCGCGCAAGAATAATGAGAGTTATAAAAACAGAAGAAGCGGAACGCTTGTGATGCGTTCCGCTTCAGAGGAGATGCCAGATACTACACAACGAAACGCATCGCTGCGCAACCATGCTTACGAAGCTCCAGCATTACAAGCTGGAGCCCGCTAATAAGCATAAGCATCTCCATAAGGCCCATAAAAGCACAGAAAGTCCGCGGAGCGAAAGCCAGGACGCGCGGACACTGCGGGTAGGAGACGCTCACGTGGTCGCCAGCGATAGCACGTTTCACGTTGTCCACCTCAAAAGGCTAACAATGTTGTCGGTTTGTTGCTAGTGATAGTCTATCCTCATTATAGGCAAGGCGTCAAGCCTGTTGTGTCATGCTATTACTTCTATGCTATTAGGCTACGCCCTTTCGCAGCCTGGGCCGCAGGGGCAGTCCAGGCTGCGAGATGCACGCTTGCTGCAGGGATCATGCAGGCAGCAGCGTAGCGCAGCAGCGGGCAGGACAGCGAGCGACTAACTGCCAAAGAGTACCGCCCACCATTGGGACCAGAAGCCAGCCTCAGAGGTGGCGGGAGCTGCCCGAGGCCGCGCAGGTGGCTGACTGGATGGCGGGCTGACGATCACCACTCGGTGCTCACCGGGCCGCACATAGCCTAGACGCTGACGGGCCTCGCTTTCAATGACAAAGGGATCTTTGTAGTAGGCGACCAACTTCTGCAGTTGATCGTGACGGGCCAGCGTCTGCTGATACTGAGCACGCGCGGCGGCCTCCTGCTCTAGCAAGCGACTATTCGACCAGGCCTGAGCGATCGAGCCGAGCAAGAGCGAAAGACAGATCAAGGCTGTGACCCAAATCAGACCGCGCGTGAACAGCACCTGGCGCCGTGCCTGACTGGCGCTGCTTCTCGCTCCGAAGCCAACCGCCGCGGTCACACTGGAACCGCTGCCATCTTGTCGGGGCATAAGTCGTCTTCTTCTCCTTGGCGTGTACTGCATGGTGGCCTACCTTCTTTCCTGCTTTTTGAGCCAGTGTCTGGAAGGCTACTTGTTACCGCCTAGCAAGACGCATCTGCAACGATGCTCTCTGCAAAAAAACTGCTGGCGATGCTCGGGCCAGAAGGTATGCTATGTAGAAATAATACACGATCTTACGCTCACGCGCGCAGCAAAGGGAGGAATCACGCACGGAAGAACGCTCGCCCTGACAATTGGGAGGACCCTGCTATACTGAACACACAAGCAGAATCATATCGTCGAGGAGGATCAGCGGCCATGCTGTTATCAGCTCTCGCACCAGGAGACCAGCCCCCCGCGCATACGCGTTCGCTTAGTGCTGTCTCGCCGGAGCGTGACTTACCCCCCTGCTTAGACTACATCTGGCAGACCTACTTTGGTGACATCCCGCGCGTCAATGAGGTGCAGATTGCCTACTGCCAGCCCTGGAAGCGCCGCCTGGGACTGATCCGGCTCGCCGAGGAGAGCGGTATCACCTTTATTGGTATTAATGCCCTGCTCCAGCATGAGCTGGTACCAGAGTATGTGCTGCTCATTACAATCGCCCACGAGCTGGCCCACTATGCCCACGGCTTCGGTTCGCCCCTGCCACGCCGCTATCGCCATCCGCATGCCCATAATGTCGTGAATCACGAACTGGATCAGCGTGGCCTGCATGAAGAGCGTCGCCTCTGCGATGAGTGGATTGACAAACAATGGTTTGCGTTTTATGATATGATACAACAATCGGGTTGGATAGAGGCCCGGGTCAGGCATCTAGCGCACTCATCTTCAGCGGGGCTGGCTGGCTCTGAGCTGACTAATCAGGCAACCGACTAGCGAGGGCTGGAAAGAGAGTGTGCCAGAGCGCACTGCCTTGGTAGGGGTTGCGCTACAGCTACTTGCCTGCCTACCTGCTCGCCTGTCTGCTCTTCAGCCGGTCCCTAACGAACGAGTGCGCTCCGCTTCGTCCGCGTCACTCACCAATCTCTTTGACCTGCTTGCCAGTGCGCTATCAGCCGGTCTACTCGCTTGTCTTAGCCTCATGCCTGGTCTGGCCCTGGCTGGCAGGGATAGCCAGCGAGCCGGGCAAGCGGGTAGAGAGGGACAGAAGTGCACTGCAGCAGGCAAAAAACCAGGGTTAAGGCAGTTGACATTGCTTTGCGCCTGTGGTATAGTGAAGCTGACTCCCCGGACCAGTACCTCCCGGGTCGTCGATCCGTTTCCGGGTCCTGCAACCAAACGAGCTTTACTTCAGCACAGCAAACGTACGGTCACCACCTGTTCACGGGTTTTCAGAGACGGAAGCCTGTTATGTACCTGTTCCCACCAGCAGCCTTTATGAAATCTAGGTTCAACCAGAAAGGAGAGGGGGCGTGTTCTTTCCCAAAAGGACATAATTCGCCCAACGCAACGTGAACATCGCTGAGCTAGAGACCAAAACGATCGCAGAGTTGCGCGAGATTGCTCGCGACCTCGAACTTTCCGGCTACACAACCCTCAAAAAACAAGACCTCATTTTCCGGCTTCTTCAGCAGCATACCGAGCAGCAGGGCAATATCTTTAGCGCTGGCGTGCTCGAAATTGTGGAGGATGGCTTCGGCTTCCTGCGTCAGGAGCGCTTTCTGCCGGGAAACATGGATGTCTATGTTTCCCAGTCGCAGATCCGCCGTTTCGGCCTGCGCACCGGTGATATGGTGACCGGCCAGGTGCGTCCGCCGAAGGATAACGAGAAGTACTACGGCCTGCTGCGCGTGGAGGCGATCAATGGCATGAACCCGGAAGATGCGAAACGGCGTCCCCATTTCGATAATCTGACGCCCATCTTCCCACGCGAGATGTTCGATCTGGAAACTGGTCCTACGAACATCGCCGGTCGCCTCATTAACCTGGTCGCCCCCATCGGTCGCGGTCAGCGTGGTCTGATCGTTTCTCCTCCCAAGGCCGGTAAAACTATGCTCCTGAAGGCCATCGCCAATTCGATCACCGAGAAATACGACGATGTCCATTTGATGGTGGCCCTCATCGGTGAGCGCCCTGAAGAAGTGACGGATATGAAGCGCTCGGTGAAGGCCGAGGTAATTAGCTCGACCTTCGATGAGCCGACCGAGGCCCATACTCGTGTGGCCGAAATGGTGCTGGAGCGCGCAAAACGCCTGGTTGAGGGCGGACGCGATGTGGTGATCTTGCTCGATAGCATCACTCGCCTCAGCCGCGCCTATAACCTGGCTGTCCAGCCAAGTGGCCGTACGCTGACTGGCGGCCTCGATCCCAGTGCCCTCTTTCCGCCCAAGCGCTTCTTTGGCGCCGCACGTAAGGTCGAGGAGGGTGGCAGCCTGACTATCATCGCGACAGCTCTGATCGATACCGGTAGCCGTATGGACGATGTGATCTACGAAGAGTTCAAAGGCACCGGTAATATGGAGCTGATTCTGAATCGCAAGCTGGCTGAGCGCCGTGTCTTCCCGGCCATCGATATCAGCCTCTCTGGTACGCGCCGCGAAGATCTGCTGCTCGATGAGAAGACGCTGCGTGCCGTCGTGCTGATGCGCAGAATGTTCTCAACTCTGGCTGAGCAGCGCGGCCTGGAGGCTATGGAGGCTCTGCTGCAGCATATGGCTAAGACGCAGAATAATATGGAGTTCCTGGCTACTCTGAATAAGAGCATCTTGTAGTAAGGCTATAAGTCTAGTTAGGTAGGGGACTGCCCTTTGGGGCTGCAATTGTGGATTCCTGCTTCTCTCTGCCGGCTGGTGGCGCCAGCCATGTCGGCTTCCGCCTGTCTACTTCGCTAGCGTCGCTACGGCGTTGTGCTGTGGCGCTGTGGCTGTGTGGACACTGTGGGCACCGTGGCACTGTCACACCGTCGCATCGTCGCGCGGCTCGGCTCATGGTCCTCTCGACAGTGTCCCTTTGTTCGACCGGTCCGCTCGGTCGCTTCTCTCCGCTCTTTTCCCTTCGCCTGCTACGAGGCGAGGTCATTGACGGGCCAGGCTCCGCCAGCTTCAGGCTGGCCGGTTGCTGCGCTGGGCAGGTGCTTTCTGCTGCTGGCTCTTCACGCTTCCGCAGGAGACAGGTGGGCCGATAGCCAGGCAACCAAGGCTGTGAGGGCAGCAGGCTCTACTCCTAACAGGGGCAAGGGGCTATGAACAGAAGAGGCCAGGGGCTCTCTCCGTCCCAGATGATAACGGGTGACCCGGCTACTCTGCTGACGCTGCTGCTGGAAGGCTACCACTAGACCCGAGGTGGTGTGGCTTGTCCGGGCAGGTTTGTACTTGCGCCGGCTGTTCGCGGCTGCTGCGCGCCAGTCCGGCTCGGTAACTGGCCTGGGCTGTCCTTGGTCTGCAAAGTCGGCAAAAGCCAGAAAGCAGGCCAATGCGGCCTTACTCCTTTTGTTTGCTGGCATCGCGTTCGAGGTCGCAATGGGCTACTCGGAGGGCCTCTTGATGGTGGCGAGACCCAGATGGCCTTACTTTCCTGATCTTGGTGCTTCCTGGCGTTGGCGACTGCCTTCAGAGGCTGATCTGATTGCGCTGGCGCTTCCAGGAGCATGAGTAGAATTGTGCTGAGGCCCCCAGGGGTCAAGCTGCTAGCAAGGGCCGAGGTTGGGGTGTCGTCTCAGTTTACCCATGAGCAGGTGGCTGACCGTGATAGCAAAAAAAGCGCGGCGGGCTGCTTTTCCCGCACAGCGCTCTTTTTTATGGGCTGACCTGCTACATTGCGGAGCGAGTCCACAGTGTATGGCCAGGCGTACCTTACGGGCAAGGCTGGCCCTCTTCTCTTTCTCTGGAGCTGCTGATGACCCCAGCCGCCTTCTTCCTTGCAAGCGGGAGGCCGCTTGGCTGAGAAGCTGCTAGAGGGTCACGCGTCGGCCACCGGCCGGCATGGTAAAGCGCAGGAAACCACCTTGGGCCAGGCGCGTGCAGACAACAGCTACAGTGTAGAGCGCCAGTAGCAGGACAGCCGTGCGCAGCTCATAGAGGGCAAACTGACCGAGGGTGAGGTGGGCTTCTCCGCTGGTGAAGAATCGCCAGAGAGCCGGGCCTTGTTGTACGCCTCCCAGGGCGTTGACGGCCAGCCCTAAGGTGAGGGAGATCACCAGGTCGATGAGGAAACAAAGCCCTGCTAGTAGGGGACCAAGGAGCCAGAAACGCCGGCTCATGCGCTCCCGCCGGGTTGACTGGATGCGATAGGTGGCCCAGATGGGGCCGCCTAGGTACTGCATGAACAGGAAGAGCAGGGGGAGGAGCACAAACAGCCAGTCAGGGAAGACCTGCGGGCTGATTAAGGCTCCCAGACGCCCCAGCGTGTATATCACGACCGCCTCGATGACACCACGTCGATAGCTGGTTTTGAAGAAGAGGCGTGGCTCCTTTTTCGGTGGTCTCTGTTGGGTCGGCGAAGAGGTTTTAGTGGCAGCCACAGTTCCCACCACCACAGCCGCAGCTCCCGCCTGTCCCGGCGACGAACTCCTCTCTGCCTCCAGCAGAGGCTACGCCAAGACGCTGGGCTGCAAAGATTGAGAGCAGACGTCGTACGTTCTCGCTCCCGCACTGCACACAGATTACTTCGTCGGCATGTTCGCGGCTGACCAAGAGTTCAAAGCGGGATTTGCAATCACCGCAGCGATATTCGTACAATGGCATGAGAAGCGACCTCCGCGTTGTTGCACAAGGAGAGGGGCAATGTAAGCATGCCACTCCTAATTGTAAAGGGAGGGTTAGAGGACCGTCAAGAATAGTTGGTCAGGAGGGGTTTGTTTGCTATGGCTCTGAGAATCGGTATTGTCGGCCTGCCCCAGAGCGGCAAGACGTCGCTCTTTAACGCCCTGACGGGCGCTCAGGCGCCCATTAGCGGCTATGCGACGCGGACAGTGCAGGCCAATACAGCGGTGGTGCAGGTGCCTGATCCGCGCCTGAAACCACTGGCGGAAATTTTCAAGCCTAAGAAGGTTACTTACGCAACGGTGGAGTTCGTGGACGTGGCAGGCATGGGCCAGCAGGATGAGGAGGCCCGTAAGGGAGGTTTGAGCGCTGAGTTTCTGGGACATATTCGCAACGCCGATGCTCTGGCAATTGTTCTCCGTACCTTTGTCAATGAGAATGTGCCTCACCCTCTCGGGAACATTGATCCGCTGCGCGATCTGGAGCAGCTCGATAGTGAGCTGGCATTGACCGACCTGGCAACCGTTGAGCGCCGTAGTGAGCGCACTGCAAAAGCGGCGAAGTCAGGTGAGAAGAAGTATCAGCAAGAGCTGGAGACGCTGGCACGACTGCAGGAGGCCCTGAGTAATGGGGTGCCAGTGCGCCGCTTGGAGCTGAATGCTCAGGAGCAGGCGCTTGTGAAGGAGCTGTTTTTACTGACAATGAAGCCGCGCATGTATGTGCTGAATGTGAGCGAGGATGTGCTGGCGGAGGCCGCAGCTCTGCTGGAGCAGATTCACCAGGGCGCCGCGCCTGCCCTGGAGACATTGGCTGGCGAGCTACGCGGTGTGGCGGCGGTGGCGCTGCGGGCAGGCGCTGAGGGGGCCGAGACGGTAGCGGTCTCCGCTCGTCTGGAGGCGGAGCTGAGCGAGCTGGCACCGGAGGAGGCCGCTGAGTATCTGGCTTCGCTTGGCCTGCCCAAGCTGGGCGCTGAGCGCGTGATTCAGGTCGGCTATCGCTTGCTCAATCTGATTACCTTCTTGACAGTTGGTGAGGATGAGGTGCGCGCCTGGACGGTAACGAAGGGGGCGAAGGCTCCCGAGGCCGCCGGGAAGATCCATTCGGATATGGAGCGTGGCTTTATTCGCGCCGAGATTACCCACTTTGATGATTTCATGGCCTGTGGCGGCTCTTTCGCAGCGGCGGCCCGCAAGGGTTTGCAGCGTCTCGAAGGCAAGGATTATGTGATGCAGGACGGCGACATCGCTCACTTCCGCTTTAACGTGGGTCGTTGAGACAAGAGCTGGCCGGCGCTGAGTGGTATCACAGTGCTGGTCAGCCCGATCTTTTCTTCTGGAGGGAAATTATGGCTTCGGTTGAGTACGATACCCTGAAGCAGGAAATCGATGAGATGGTGCCCGAGATCGTGGCCCTGCGGCGCGATCTGCACCAGCATCCCGAGCTGGCTTTTGAGGAGGTGCGCACCTCCGACATCGTAGCAGGCCGCTTGCGCGCGCTCGGTTTAGAGGTACAGACGGGGATTGCGAAAACGGGTGTGGTCGGTCTTCTGCGCGGAACTGCAGGAGAGGGAGGGCGTACGCTGGCCATCCGCGCCGATATGGATGCCCTGCCCATCCATGAATTGAATGAGATCGACTATCGCTCTACTGTCGATGGCAAGATGCACGCCTGTGGTCACGATGGTCACGTCTCAATTGCTCTGGCGGTGGCAACGCTTCTGAGTCGTCATCGCGATCAGTTGAAAGGCGCGGTCAAGTTTGTCTTCCAACCGGCTGAGGAGGTGATTGGAGGCGCCTCAGCTATGGTCCAGGCCGGCGTGATGCAGGGCGTAGACGGGGTGATCGGCTTGCATCTCTTTAGTGGCCATCCAGTTGGGCGCGTAGGGGTGCGCAGTGGCCCGATCTTCGCTGCCGCCGATCGTTTGGAGTTGCGTGTCAAGGGCAAAGGCGGTCACGCTGCTATGCCCGAGGGGGCGATCGATCCCGTGGTAGCCGCCGCTCAGATCATTCTGGCGCTTCAGACCTTGATTAGTCGCGAGACTTCGCCCTTTGAACGGGCGGTGCTGACCATCGCTAGTGTCCACGCTGGGTCAGCCTTCAATATTATTCCTGAGGAGGCCCTGCTGCAGGGAACGCTGCGCACCTTTGATGAGGGCTACCGCCAGCGCACTATCGAGCGCTTGCGCGAGATGGCACAGAGTATCGCCGCCGCTCACCGGGCAACATGCGAGGTTGAGGTGGCCGATGGCTGCCTGGCTTGTGTGAATGATCCGGCGATGACGGAGGTGGTACAGCGCGCGGCGGAGGCGGCGGTCGGCTCCGAGCGTGTCGATAGCGATGAACGCGTGATGACGACCGGCAGCGACGATATGGCCTATTTTCTGCAGGCTGTGCCGGGTTGCTATTTTATCGTCGGCGCGCGCAATGAGGAAAAGGGCGCTGTCTATCCTCATCACCATCCGCGCTTTAATATCGATGAGGAGGCTCTGCCTGTGGCCGTGGAGGTACTGGCTCGCACGGCCTTTGATTATCTGCGGCCCTAAAGGTTGCTGACAGGCCGGCTAGACCGGGCTAGACCGAGCTAGCCTGCACGTGGGTCTGATTCCAGTGGCGCTGGCGTGCAGAGTGCCGGCCTGGTCAGGGTTGGACTAGTGCGCTGCGGCTGCTGTTTCGCCCCCATTCAGGAGTTCTGCACGCTTTTCGCGCAGATACTGGGCCAGGACGGCAGGATCTTCTTTCTGCAGGGCGCGCTCTTTTAGCTCGGCCAGGACTAGCCCCCAGGCCTCTTTTGCTGGCAGATAGCGGCTGTCGCGTCCGAGTAGTTCAGCGAAGATGCGGCGCTCTAGCTCATGCCAGGCGGAGCGATCACGCCCATCCAATCCTTCGCTATCGAGCAGATAATCTCGGTCGCTGGTGTTGTTCTCAACACGGGCATGCAACGGCTGGAAAGCAGAGCGTAGCAGTTCTTCCATGCGTTGGAGATCGAGGGCGTCGGCGTCAAACCCCAGGGCCCCTACAAGCTGAACCTGGACAACCGGGCGCCGACGTTCCTCGACGCCTATGTAGCGCGGGCCTTCCCGCTGACAAAACTCAGCCAGCCGGGCATAGATGGCCTCGGGAGTCTCTAGACCATCAACGCGCAGTTCATGGCGGACAAAGGGCCGCCGGCTGTTGATGAGGTGCGTAGCTCGATGGTAGCTGGAACACGCCAGCTTTCCACTTGGCCGGGCCTGCGTGGTGTCGATCTCAACAAAGTAGTAGCCACGTTCGTGCCACTGAGCCTCTTCGGCGCTCCAGGTCTCGGGTGAGCCTGGATTGTAGATCCAACCGTCGAATTCGTAGGGCTTATGAATGTGACCTAGGGCAACATAGTCGATGTAGGGGCGCAGAGGCTGAAAGTGGCTCAGCGATGGCAAGCCTTGTAGACGTGGTACTACTCCCTCGATACCGGTATGCATAACGAGCAAGCGATATTCGAGGTCGGCGCTCTCGGGACGGGCGTGTTCGGCGGCTAGAGCCTCAGCCAGCCCCTCGAGGCAGCGCAAGGTTGCCGATCCTTGCCAGGGTAGACCATAGACACGCAGCCGTCCCCCTAATAGGTCGACATGCGAGCCAAGCATAGTGCGCCTGTCCCAGGGCGCGATGACAGGTGTGCCTCCACGCATCTGTGGCGCCAGCAGGGTTAAATAGCCTTGATGACAGAGAAACTGCAGCCAGGAGATGCCTTCGCGATAATAGCTGCGGTCGTGGTTGCCTTCGACCGCAATCACGGGGATGTTGCGCTCCCGTAGACGCCGCAGTCCCTCGATGGCTTGCAGCAGAGTGCGGGCATCAATGGAACGCTTATTGAAGAGGTCGCCCGCAATGACCACGAAATCGACCTGACGCCGAACCGCCTCATCCATGATCTCCCAGAAGGCGCGGGCAAAGTCGTTGAAGCGCTCGCTGACGCCATATTGCTCGTATCCCAGATGGATATCGGCGACATGAATAAAGGACGCTCGCACGCTGAGGACTCCTCCCTAGGCTACTTGCTGATCCGTTGGCTACATGGCTTGACTGGCCTGACTGGCTATCCCTGGCCGGGTGACGCTTCAGGTCGGGTCTAGGCTGGTCCGGTCATCATGGCCCGAATAGCCGCTGCTACCAGAATGAGCGTGGCGATGCTGAAGATGAGGACATCGCGCCGGATGTTTTTGCCGCTGGAGCTGTAGGTGAGGGCCACAGGCAGAATAAAGACGACGATGGCCCCGTAGACGTAGTGGAGCCAGTAGAGGCCCGTGCCGGTACCAGGACGCAGCCCCATGAGGACCATGACGATGCCTAGCAGGCCCTGCAGGGCCGCGACGCAGCCTGTGACAATCAGAGCAATGCGCCAGGCTGGACTGAAGGTCTCGGTTCTCTTCGTAAAGAAGAGGATAAAGCCCCAGATGGTTGTGATAGCACCTGTCGCCAGGACAAGAAATTGATTCCAATAATGGAGTGTGATGAAAACCTGCGCCATCGTATACCTAGCACAACCACGACCGATAGGCTTGCCCAGACTGAGCCGGGCTGCAACGGCTTATGGTTGCGTCCTTTCACTTCATGAGCTTCTTAGCGTGTTGATGCAGAGCGGACGGGGTCACTTGCCCTAACTATAGCGCGCCCGTCCTGAGAAAAACAAGAGGAGCGCTGGCTTTGGGTTCTCAGCGGCACGGCTGGGCCACGTAAACGTCTGCTTTGACAGCCGGGAGTGTCTCACTCCACCTCTGCGAGCACAACATAGGAAAAGATGGGGAGATCTCCACGCGCTTCCCGGGCCGCTCGCTGATGACCTCGCGAGCCAGGAACCTCCAGAAGCATGATAGCTGCTTGTCTGCCAGGCAAGGTCACTCTAGTTTATGTAGCAACCCCGCACCCCTGCCTGCAAGGCGACAGCTAGCCCTGGCTGGTACGCAGGGGTCGTCAGCAGCAGCGGCGGAGCGTGTTCCTCTGTTCAGCCACGTGCTCAGCCCCGCCTGCCAGCGCCGCGCTTGGAACCTGCCCTCTCGGTTTATGGCCGGGCAGGCAACAGGGAGGCAAGCGCCTGGGCATAGGCTCTATAAGCCTCTTCGCCGTAGAGAACCATCATAACGTGCTTGAGAGAGGTCCGCTTCTGGAGGTGAGCAATGATCGTCTGCAGGGCTATAGGTGCGGCCTCATTAAGCGGGTAGCCATAGGCGCCTGTGCTCAGTGAAGGGAAGGCGATGCTCTGCAGACCGTACTGCTCGGCCAGATCAAGGCAACGCTGATAAGCGCTGGCCAGCAGACGCGGCGCATCGCGGTCCACTCCATAGATGGGGCCAACGGCGTGAAAGACATATTTCGCGCGCAGCCGACCTGCTGTGGTCGCTACGGCGCTGCCGGTTGGGCAGCCACCGATTTTGCGACATTCCTCCATAATCTGTGGGCCACCGGCACGATGAATCGCCCCATCGACCCCCCCGCCTCCGGCCAGAGCCGAGTTAGCGGCATTGACAATGGCATCCGCTTCAACCTCGACAATATTGCCCTGCATCAAAGACAGCTTTACCCCGTTGATGATCCGCGTCTCACGCTCTTCTAGCATATGGTCATCCTTTCTCTCATCTCGCCAGAGGACTAGCCTGGCGCGTCTGGTCTTACCATGAGACATAGCAGGCAGGCCTCTCCTGGAGGGAGGAATCTTCTTTGACCCACTCTCGTAGTGTGAGATCTCCCCTTCTCCATTGTGACTGATAGCAGAGGGCCCTGACAAGCACGTCGACCGGGAAGGATAGCACCAGCTCTCTCCTCGTGCTTCCCGCCCGCTGTGCGAGAGGAGAAGCCTAACCGCCTGTTCCAAGCCCCGATCCACCACCAGCCAGGAGCCGCAGGCGTTCTTGATTGATAATCAGCACGCGCCCCTGACGAGCGGAGATGGCCCCAGCAGCTTCTAGCTCCTTGAGGGCGCGTCCCACCACTTCGCGCGCTGTGCCGGCCATAGCCGCCATCTCTTGCTGAGTTAGGCGGCGCGCCTGACGGCCCTCGGCTAAGGCCTGCTCTTGCTCTAGTAGAATACGGGCAACACGCGCCGTGACATGCCGAAAGGAAAGGTCCTCGACTAGGCCCACGAGATGGCGCAAGGCCAGGGCCAGGGCAGCAATGACCCCCTCAGCTACCGCAGGCCGCTCTCTGATGAGCCGGCGCAGCTCTTCGCGACCGATCATATAGATGGTGCTCGGCTCCAGGGCCGCTACATTGGCAGGATTGGGCCCACCATCCAGCGCAGGTACGTCGTTAAACGTATAGCCGGCGCTGATGAGGCGCAGCACCTGCTCTTTGCCATCGGGCGAGAGCTTGAAGACCTTGACCAGGCCGCTCTGCACATAGTACAGGGCTCCGCCGTGATCCCCCTCCATGATGATCAGTTCGCCACGCGCGTAGTGCCGCTCCCTGGTGACAGCCGCTACGCGCGCCAGGTCTTCAGCTCCCAGGCTAGCAAACATCGGTATGCGGCGTATCGCCTCCTGACCGACCGCCATATTCTCCTCACTCGGTAGCTCATAGAGTCATCCTAACTAGAGCGAACAGATGCGACAAAAGTTACTGTCTCGCCGAACTCCGACCTGTACACTTAGGATTGTAGCGTTCATGAGCGATCTCTGTGAATGTCAGACGCTCGGTAAGAGTACTGAGCTGGAAAGGAGGCTTATGAAGACTGCACAAGAGCAGGCTCAGCTCTGGCGTCAGCAGGCGACAGCCCTGCTGGATGTGCGCCCCGATCTGGAACGCGGCGATGAGCCTTTTGTACGCATTATGGAGGCGGCTACCCCTTTGAAGGTGGGGGAGACACTGGTGCTCGTGGCACCCTTTGAGCCGGTACCCCTCTATGGGGTCCTGGGCGGGCGTGGCTTCCGTCATGAGACGGTCTGTTTGGCCCCCAATGAGTGGGTGGTACGCTTCACACGCGAGGAGATGCCCGCTGGGCAATGAGTTAGGAGGAGGGAAGGCAGGTAATGAGGCTATTGCCGATGGCCGGTGATCCCTCTGGCTCTGGCGCCAATATGAGCCTGCGCACGGGAACTTTTAGAATCAGGGACCAGCAAGCCGGCTTGCCGGGACTGATGGGACGGCGCGGGGTGCCGCTCGGTGTGCCTCTGCCGTTCCTGGTCACCGGGAGCTGTCTGGCCGCGCTGGCCGGGCTGCTCTTCCCCTTTGTGCTGCCCGAGGCCTTGGTCAATCGCGGTCAGCCACATGTCCTGGCTCTCGTTCATACAGTCACACTTGGCTGGCTTACAATGACCATCCTGGGGGCTTCGCAGCAGCTAACGCCCGTGATCGCCGTCACTCCTCTGCGCTTGACAAAGCTGACACCGCTGGTCTACCCGCTCTACCTGAGCGGCGTGCTGGCCTTGCTGGTCGGTTTCTGGTTCTTTCTTCCCTGGTTGCTTGTCCTCGGCGGCTCTCTCGTGATTGTGGCCGTCCTCTGCTACGTGGCCATTCTGATGACAACCTTGCTCTTCGCCAGCAAGCGCCCGCTCACAGTCTTCTACCTGTTCAGCGCCTTGCTCTACCTATGCCTGGTTGTTGGCCTAGGCATCACAGCAGCGCTCAATTTTGTCTATGGCTTCCTGGGCCTGGGGGCGTTGCTGGTGCTGCCGCTGCATGTGACGCTGGGAGTAGCCGGCTGGTTGACGAACACGCTGGTGGGCGTTTCCTATACGCTGGTGCGTCTCTTCGCGCTGGTACACGACCACGATGATCGCCTGGGGTGGGCCGTGCTGGGGCTTCTGAACCTGGGCATTGTGAGTTTGGCGCTTGGCCTGCTCGGGGGAGCGGCCTGGATGACCTTGCCCGGCGGGCTGATGCTGGCAGTCAGCGCCTGGCTCTTCGGCTGGGATTACTGGCGCATGCTGCGTCGCCGACGGAGGCGTCCGCTCGACGTCACCCAGTATCACGGGATTGCTGCCCTGGTCTGTTTTCTGGTCGCAGCGACGGCGCTGCCCGCGCTGATGGTGGGAGGCAGCTCTCTGGCTACCTGGCCTGTGGCCCTCCTTCTCTGCCTGCTCATTGGCTGGACCGGTCAGAGCGTAGTCGGTTACCTTTACAAGATCGTCCCCTTCCTGGTCTGGCACAGTCGCTACGGACCGCTGGTCGGTCATCAGAAGGTGCCGCTGATGCGCGAGCTGGTGCATGAACGGCTTGCCTGGGCCTGCTTCTGGTTACTTAATGCGGGCCTGATCCTGCTCATCCCGGCCAGCATCCTCGGCTGGGACGGCCTGCTACGCCTGGGAGCAGCCTTTGTCGGGGGCAGCCTCTTGGGCGCAGCTTCCAATGTGTTTGGTGTGGTTCGTCACCTGGAATGGAAATTGAGCACCCTGCGCAGCTAAGAGCAGAGCGATGCTCTCAGGCACTCACTCGCTCCCATCGGCTCATCTACTTCCTTCCACAGCTCAAGACCCGCTGGGGCGGCCCGGCAGTCCACGCTGTCAGGCCAGTCCCAGCAAGCGCCGTCCTTCAGGGGTGAGGCGCGCCGGCGTCCAGCGCGGTTCCCAGACCAACTCAATTTCGCCACCCGTCAGCTCAGGAATATGAGCCAGCGCCGCCCCCACACCATCGGCCAGCGACTCATGCATCGGACAACCAGGGGTTGTGAGGGTCATGCGAATGGTCACGAAGCCCTCGGGCGTGAGCTGAATGCCGTAAATGAGGCCCAGATCAACCAGATTCACCCCCAGTTCAGGATCATCCACAGTGCGCAAGGCCTCGTAAATCTCCCGCTTGACGCGCTCGATGCTTTCTTCATCAAGCATAGTTTTGCATCAGCCTCTCTTTCTGGCAGCGAAGACTCATGGCGAGCCTGGACAGAGAGCGCTGCTCCACTGTCTCCGTGGCTATGCCCCAGGCGAGGGACAAGGCCGATCAGCCCAGCCGAGGACAGCAGAGCAGCCGCAGCTCACCGTCATCACACTGCCAAGTATAGGGCGCCAGCGGCAAGCCGGGCTGCGACAAAAGTCACGGTATTTCTCCGGCTAGGTTGCCATACTGGAGAGCAGAGAGGCATCTGCCCGGTCAGGAAAGCGCAGATCACCCCCCGGTGTGGTTCCTGGCCTCGTTAGTGAGGCAGGCCTCTCCTCTCGTCAGTCTCACCAGGACAAGCGAACCTTGAGGAGGAAAGAGCATAACCATCGCTTGCGCTCGATCCCTTGGCTCTTGGCCCTGGTTAAGATAAGAGGAGTGGAAAGCAACATGAGTGAAAATATCGCAGAAACACTTGACGTGCGCTCGCTCGTGCCGCGCGAGCGCCACCCGCTGATTTTCAGTCGCCTGGAGGCGCTCCAACCCGGCAGCGCTCTGCGTCTGATTAACGATCACGACCCGGCTCCTTTGCGCTACCAATTGATGGCCGAATACCCGGATGCCTTCGACTGGATACCAGAGCAGCAGGGACCGGAGGAATGGATCATTCGCATTGTCAAGCGTGCTAGCTGATCTCCCCAGTTTTTGCTGTTGACGACGAGGAGGGCGACCGCGAAGATAGCTTTAGCACAGGAAGGAGGAAGCAGGAGAGATGGAGCAGCAGGAAGAGGAGCAGGTTGGCCCCACTCAAGGGAGCGAGTCGGGGAAGCTCACGAGTCCAGGCCACTTCAAGGTCTTTGACCTGGCAGCCTCGGCCACTTTTCGCAGCGAGGGACCCGTGACGCGCACGCTCTGGGAAGGCGCCACGGCGCGGCTGCTACTGCTCGCCCTGAAGGCAGGCCAACAGCTCCACGAGCATCGTACCAGCTACGAAGCTCTTATACAGGTGCTCAGCGGACACCTCTTGTTCACGCTAGAGCACGAACGCATCAGCATGCGAGCGGGAACCTTATTGCACCTGGCGCCACACGTGGCCCATAGCGTTGAAGCGCTGCAGGATAGCCTTTTCCTGATCACGCTAATCGCCCCTTCTGCAAAGCGTCAGGCGGAGGCCCTCGCCACGGCCCTGGCACCAGAGAGCGCTGCCGAAAGGCAGCAGGAGCAGGGAGGTGAGGAGTGATGTCGATGGCAGATGCTACCCCATTGACGGGCAAGGTCAGCTCCGCCAGAGCCAATGAGCGACCTCAAGAGCCATTCAGACTTGTCGCCCCTTTGCTGCGCGCTGCCCTGCTCATAGGTAGTGGTGGCGGCTTCCTGCTTGCGGCTCTACTGACCATCATGCAGGCTCTGGCCCTGCCAGTGGGAAGCTGGCGGAGCGCACTGGTGCAGGCTCACGGCCATCTCCAACTCTACGGCTGGGCAGCGCTCTTCGTCATGGGCGTCTCCTTCCACTTCCTGCCACGTCTGCGCGGCAGCGCTCTCCCGCTACCGCGACTGGTCCCCTGGATACTCGGTCTGCAGGTCGCTGGCCTGCTCCTGCGTGCACTGGCCCAGCCGCTGCTGTCCCTGACGGGCACCGGCCTCCTCTGGAGGTCGGCCCTGATCGTGAGTGGCAGCAGCGAAGGGCTGGCCCTGCTGCTTGCCAGCAGCGAGTACTTTCTCCTCCTGTGGCGAGGCCCTGCCCTAAGCACACGCAAAGCTTTCTTAAGTATCGCTCCACTGATCAGCCTGGCCGCACTCTCTCTGGCGGCGGCGGCCTGCCTGAACGCAATTAACATGCTGCAAGCGGCCACCCAGAGCGGCCTGGTGCTCCAGCCCGGCGACGACCTCAACGTCAGTCTAGGCCTTTTCGGCTTCCTTATTCCCTTTGCGCTGGCCGTTTCCGCCCAATCGCTCCCCATGTATGCCGGTCTGGAAGCCTTCCCGCGGCGTATCCTCTGGCCACTGGCCAGCATCTATTGGCTGGGCTTGCTCCTGCTCGGCCTGGGCCTAGGCCTCGCCAACGGCGACGATCCGGCCCGCCTGACTAACTGGCCACTCCGTTTTCTGGAAGGTCCCGGCCTGCTACTAATCGGCAGCGTCATCGCTAGCTTTGTTACCATCTTCATCAACATGATGCGCCGGCGTGGTCGGCTCCCCGCGCACGTGGCGGCGCTCTCACCAAGCCCGGAAGCCCTTGCGCGCGCCTACCGTCGCCACACCGCCCAGCAGGAGCAAACCTACGGTCCCTTTGTAGCCATCATCGCCAGTGCCTACCTGTGGGCCTTGTTCTCCGCCCTGCTGCTCATCGGCAACGGCCTCACCCTGCTCGGCGGTCAGGCCCTTCCCTTCAGCCTGGACGCAGGGCGTCACAGTTTAGCGATGGGCTTTATCACTCTGCTCATCTGCGGCATCGCACCGCGCATGGTACCTGGCTTCTCGGGTGGTCAGATCGCCTCACCACGCCTTGTCACGGCCACCCTCTGGCTTGGTAACTTGGCCAGCCTCCTGCGCGTCTTACCTCTGCTCCTCGCCCCATCTCTCATAACCCTCTGGCCCGCCAGTGGCCTCTTTCTCAATCTTCTCTTCGGTCTGTCGGGGCCTTTAGGACTAGCCACGGTTCTCTGTCTGGCCCGCAACCTCTGGCCAGCCCTGCATACAAAGAGCGCATAAGAGTCAACCAGACATGTCTGAAGAAGAGGAGGCCCAGACTCAGGAGCCAGGCAAGCTGTGCCGCGGCATCGTTGAGGATAGCCAGACAATTACACAGGAAGAGCCAAAGGCAGGGGGAGAGATGAGTAGAGACGGGTTTTGCAAATCTGGCCAGCAGGCAATCAGGGGTTGTCAAATAAGGAAAGGCAGACAGGGCAAACGGCCAGGCGTTCAGTCAAACGAGTAAACAGCAGCCCCGTGGCCTGCACGAGGAGGAGCAAGGTCAAGCGGGGCGGGGCTACGCCTTCTTATCTCGCCCCCTTTCCTGCTCCAGCGAGGGCGTGCCAGGGGCTAAGGGACCCAATGGCAGTGAGGAGAAGAGACGCACTACGAGTGACTACGACTACTTCTTGCTCTGAACGGCTTCGTTTAGCTCCTTACCAGCGGAGAAGCGCACGCGGTTCTTAGCAGGCACCTGAATCGTCTTCCCATCGCGCGGGTTGACACCCTTGCGCGGCGCACTCTTGCGGACCTTGAAGGAGCCGAAGCCGACCAGACGAACCTCATCGCCGGACTTGAGGGCATCGCGAATCACGTCCAGCGTCGTTTCCAGAATGACGCCTGCTTGCTTCTGAGAGATATCCGCCTTCTGAGCGATGCGCTTGGCCAGCTCCTGACGGCCAATCGTCGCAACTTCCTTCTTCTTCGCTGTTGCCATGGAGACCTCCTTACAACACAACTGTCGATGCAAGGCCGCTCTCGGTCTCGGCTCCGAAGACGCCGGGCCAGTCAAGCGGCATGACAACCTCACTGCCAAATAGAATATAGCACGCACTTTTCCGAAATACAAGCGGCTCGTCAAGCTTCAGAGCTAGGTTGTGAGGTTGAAGCCGCCTGGCAGGCCAATTCATAGCGAGCGAACAAGTAAAAAATTGGCTTGCCAGGCGGTGTGACAGCTCTACCATAGCCAAATTTCCTAGACGGCGGCATACAGAATCAGGCCATCATCTGTTCGCTCTTGCCTGACATAGCCGCCAAGGCGCAGATGCTCCAGATGAGATAGAATCTCAGCCACTGCCATGCGACGCGCCTCGTCATTCTTCAGGCGCGGGCCAAAAACCTGCTCAGCGAGCTGATAGGCATGCTGGGGACGCCGCCCGAGCAGCGAGAGGATCTCCAGCTCGCGCTGAGCGTGATGCCTGATCAGCTCGCGCACACGGCGCGCCAAGTTGCGGAACGGCTCCCCATGCCCTGGAAGGACCAGGCTGGCCGGAAGGTGGCGCACCTTCTCCAGCGACTGAATATAGTCCCCCAGCGGGTTAGCCCGGTTATATTCCGAATAGAGACCTATATTGGGAGTGATGCGCGGCAGCACATGGTCGGCAGCCAGCAAGAGGCCATCACGCTCGCGGAAGAGTACAATATGGCCATCTGAGTGGCCGGGCGTCCAGATGACGCGGTAGTGTTCCCCGGCCAGCGTGATTTCTGCGCCATCCTCGACGCAGGTAATAGCCTCCGCCGTAGGCACGCGAATCACAAAGTTTAGTACCTCCGGCGGCAACTGGGAGCTAACCGTCGGCTCCAGGGGCGGCATACCATGCGGCCTGAAAAACTGATTGGCCTGGGCGAACGAACGTTGATGCTCACCATGCCACATGGCCTGCATAATAGCCGCATCGATAGGATGCATATAGACGGTGGCGCCACTCTGCTCCTGCAACTCTGCCGATAGCCCAATATGGTCGGGATGATGGTGCGAGAGAACCAAGGCCCTCAGATCTCGCAACTCTAAACCGGCGCGTTCCAAGCCCTCGGCCAGAACAGCGCGGGCCTCAGGCGTACCCATGGCCGCATCCACCAGGGCCCAGCCATCACGACCTACCAGGGCGTAGATATTCACTGTGCGCAGAGGGAACGGAATGGGCAGAGTGATTTTCCAGACGCCACTGACCACCTCTTCGGTCCCTGGCGTTAGCTCGGCGGGATGTTTGGGACGCTCAGCAGCCGTTGCCCGGCTTTTGGTCGTATCGTCACTCAAGAGAGTCACCTTCACTCACCGCTCTCTCCAGCCGCGCAGACGGCCAGCAGCTTATTTTTCTACCTCCGCCCTATCGACACGACCCTCAACGCCTCTCCTCACCTTGCCTCTTGTGGCCTTCTGCTCCGCGACTGGGAGCTGAATCAAACAGACGCAGAAACGCTCAACCTCTCTGTAAAGCAGAGGCTGCCGGCTGGTCAGTGCCGTTTTTCTTCGTGCCTGCCGAGCGGCAGCGCGGTACCGTGCGCCTTGACCACGCCGGCAGCCTTATTGTGATTGTAGGCGCCGCCTTATGGCTGTGTCAACCAAAAGCCAGAGGATGATCTCGCGCAGCGAGGCCAGGCCGCCTGATCAGCCTGGCACTGGCTGGTTGTCAGTAGCTGCCGGGCCTGAGCCAGCAGAACCACCATAGCGGCGGAGCAGTTCGGCCCGCGACATCCAGACTTCTTGAGGATAACGACCATAGGTGGTGCCCCGAGCCAGACGGGCTTGTCCCTGCGGATGATAGAGCAGGAGCAAGCCGGTCATAAACATGCGATCGGCGCGACTCCACAGGTTACGCGGCCTCTCGCGCACGGTAAAGCCCAGACGTGGCGCCGCCTGGCTTAAGAGCGTCACCCCATAGATAGCGCGGACCTGAGCACAGGCCGGCGTTTGCAGCCAGGCTGCTACTGCCTGGAGATCAGTCCGCATCATGCGCAGCAGCTCCCACGGCGAGCGCTGGAGAGCGGCATCGCGTATGCGACGATTGACAAAGTGCAGCTCTAGCAATAGGTCGCCCCGCCCGATGCGCGTTCCATCAGGCAGTAGCAGCGGACTCCGGCCATGATAGCGCGTTAAACGGGCCTGAAATAGGCCATAGGACGCATTGGGCACTGGCTGTATCCCTAGTACAGCGAGCGTCAGCCTCTCCCAAAAGGTCCAGAAGCGCATAATTCCCTGGGCCTCACCAGCATGCGTCTTGCCCGCTAGTGACCAGACAGGACTGACACGGCCCCGGCTGGACCTTTGCTTGACCCCCTGACCAGATCGCTGGCGGCTCTCGTGAAGGGGGCCTGTCACTGGCCGGCTCTGAGCCGAGGCCTGCTCATTAGCAACACCTGCAGGCTCTCGCATGGCACGCTGCTCGCGCACACGCAGCACCAGAACCGCCCCCAACAGCAGGAAGAAAGCCGCCAGCGCAAAGACCAGGCGGTAACCTAGCGCCGTCTGCTCCTGACTGGCAGCCAAGCTGATGACCAGGCTACCGACCAGCGGCGCCAGCGTCAAGGGCAGGTTAGAAGAGGCTCCCCATAGACCTAGATCCTTGGCGGCCATCTCCAGCGACGGCAGCGCATCAATAGCCAGCGCCCAATCGACACTGGTATAGGCGCCATAGCCGAGGCCGAAGAGCAGTCCCAAAGGCCAGAGCGGCAGCGCCGCCGGCGCCACCACAAAGGCCAGAGCTGGCAGCCCCATCACCAATGTAGCCAGGCAGACGAGCGGAGCCCGGCGGAAACGGTCTGAGAGCATCCCCAGACCAAGTGTGCTCAACAAGGCTCCCACCAGCGCCAGAGTCGCCACTGCTGCCGTCTGCTGAACGAAGTTGGAGACGCGCGCCACATTGGCAAAGTAGTACTCGATAAAGGTCATGAACAAGTACAGGCCCATCATGACACAGAAGCGCGTCATGAAGACAATGGTAAAATTAGCGCTGCGCCAGGGAGCGACCCAGTTGGTGACCAGCCAGTGGCGTAGCCCTTGCCAGGAGCGAAGCCGGTTTTCGGCCTGCGCAGCCGGATGATATGGCACCTCGTGCACACCGAAGGCGGTCACTACAATGCCGAGCAGCATAACCAGATCGGTGACCACATAGTAAATCAGCGCTCCTCTCATAATCAGAGAAGCGCCGAGCGATCCCAGACTGACGCCACCAAGCAGCCAGGCGGCCAGGCCCAGGCTGCCGACATTGCCCAAGATCGTCATCAGCCCCATATAGCCAGAAGCCTCGCCACGTTGGTCCTCGGGCACCAAGTCCGGCAGTAAGCCCTGATATGCGGCCCATACCACATTGCTTGCGAACTGGAAGAGTGCCAGCCCGATCACCAACAGGGCTGCGCTGACGGCCCCTGCCAGCAGCAGCGCGCTCATTAAGGTCAGCGCTCCCCCAACGACAATGTAGGGCCGCCGTCGACCAAAGGGGCTACTGGTGTGATCCGAAAGCAGGCCGACGATGGGGGGCACTACGAGCGAAAAAAAAGCGCCCATCGCTGATAGCCAGCCCAGAAAGGTCGCCTGCTCGGCGTTACCAACCTGGCCCGGAGCCACAAATAGCAAGATCTGGGTCGGGATCACAATCGGTAAGAGAGCAGCAGATTGAATATTCAGGCCGAGCCAGAGGAAACTGAGAACGAGCTGTTCACGAACCGTTAGATGATGCTGAGAGATGCGTGCATCCATACAGAAGACCGCCTTTATGTCCTGCTGCAGGGCCGCGAGGAGAGCGGCTCGCGCTTTTATTATACTACCTGGTCGCCTGCCTGGGTCAGATCACCAGTGGTTTAGAGGTAGAGGTTGCAGGCAGACAGACAGACAGGTAGACAGACATGCGAGCAGACAGACAGAGAGACACCATCAGTGCTAGAATAGGAGGGATAAGAAGAACAGGAGGAAGGATCACAAGGACATACATCGTTGAAAGAGTAGACACATCTGCCCATCTATCTGACACTATCCTATGTTGACCATACCGGAGGCTTCGTCATGAGCCAGAGTAGCACTGATCTGCCTCAGTTCTGTGGCCAATGTGGTCATCGTCTCCACAGTAGTGGAGTCTGCATCAATCCCCAATGCGCCCTTTACAATCAGCGGATTGTCGACCAACTAAGCCAGCTAGCCACCAGCGACATATCGACAGTCCTCCAGGGCCATCAGACCCCCATACCACCCTCTGCACAGAGCGAAGGGGAGCAGACGGCTGTACCTCCCCCGCCACCCGCTGCGAGCTGGCAAGCAGTGATCGGCTCTTCTACGCCTATCCCGTACGGAGGCCAGCCTACGCCGCCCTCGGTCCTTACTCCCCCATCTTCTTCGCCGCCCTCAGCGCCAGCGAGTCGGCGCCAGCCAGGCGGCCTCTACATCGGCCTCATCGTACTGCTGAGTCTGCTGCTCCTGATTTCACTGATCTTCAATTTTACAAAGATGGGCAGCAGTCCCCAACCGAGTGCCCCCACATCCTCTAATGCAGGGACCGGAGCGACCCAGGGAAGCCAGGGCCAGGGGTCGACATCACCCAGCGGCACAGCGACCACCTCGTCAACCG